>JFBG01000018.1 GCA_000583135.1 Thioalkalivibrio sp. HK1 | reverse complement strand
CCGCACCGACGAGGCTGATGGTGACATCGGCGGTGTTGCTAGGACCGATCCGCTTACGAGCGCGCAGTGCGAAGTAGGTTGCCCTATCAGTGGAAGCGGGGCGGGCGAGTTCGAGGCGGCTGGCATCGGGGCCGAAGATTTCACGGGCATAGACCCGAATCCGCCCATGGATACCATTGTTTACACCGCAGTTATCCTTACCGCACCACATCCGCTGCTCGAATGTCGGGATGCTGTCATCCACGTCATCGTCTTCCAATCCCGCGATGAGATAGAAGTTATAGGGGCGTCTGATCACCACATCGTTGACGTCTTTGACGTAGTAGTAGACATTCTCATCGGCAGCATTAGGGCTCGTGGCCCGAGATGTCATCATCCCATTGGAACCGGAAACGCGCAGGAAGTTGCGGCGGCTGCCCGTGATGTGCTCGGTCCCTGATCCCCAAGCATCGTTGTCAAAATCATACTCACTGGTCGAAAAGGAAGGTTCTGGCGAGTTCCCGCCGATGAGTTTGTACTCCAAGGTTCCGACACCTTGGCTATTGGCCGGCAATTCGGCAAGGGGGTAGTCCCTGCTGCTGCTCTCCCCCGCCTTGGCGTTGACGGTGTAGATATCATCATCGGTTCCGAAGTCCAAGAGATGCAGGACCATCGTGAAGAGGGTCTCCTCCGCCGCCGGATTGCCATTAGATTCGGCTTCCTTGGCAACCCGGACTTCGATCTCGTCTCCATGGACAAAGCCATGGTTTTTGAAAAGATCCAAAACGATGTTGTACTGGCCTTCATGGATGGCGGCATGAGCGTTAGCCGAGGTCAGCTCCGTTTGGATATACGTCTTACCATCTCTTTGGAGCTGTCTTACATTAGTGCCTATGGTGCCAATACCGCTACCGGGATTACCGTTACTATTGGGCCGCGCCCTGATGGCACTGATAAAGTTACTCTTCGGCGTATAGAGACGAAGTATTTTGTACTTATTTCGCTCGGCGGCAGTTATGATGCGCTGACCAGGATTAGCAGGATCATCGACTTCGAAGTCTGCGATTTCAGGCTTATTATTGACCTGAATGTGTTTCAGGACGATCATGGGATCCGTGTAGCTTTCACCCCGAGCATCCTCCACCGAGGGAGAGGGGCTGTTGACCAGCGTCGCATGGTACCTAAGCGACGCTCCTTGCTGCAGTTGAGCGAACGCGGACTGGGCCGATACCATCAGGCCCGCCGCGGCAATGAAGAGCGCCGCCAGAACGCGCCCTGCCGCCGACACGATCAGCCGGGGCCGGACAACGGCCGCCGGTTCGGCAAAAAACGATTTGATGAACATGTTGCGCTCCTCGAAAAGCTCAATGCAGGAAGAGACCTGCCTGTTTGCTGTGTGGAACTTCATTCTATCCATGGCAATGGTGCCCGCCCTCTTGATATGGTACCACTCTCGGCGGGCTTTCGTCCCGGCGAAATGACGGAAAAAGATATTCTCCCTTCAATCCCTCGGCCAAGGCATATCCGCCCCGCGGAATGCGAAAGAAATATACCCTGAATTGCGGATCATACCCGAAAATCGACAAAGGAGAAAATTCATCCCATGCCTTTTGCTTCTCCCCTCGTTCGGCTCGGGGAGGCCTGTCGACTATTTTTACCCGGCACTCGATGGATCCGTCTTGACCGCGGCTTTCGCCGACGGCACACCCAAGCGCTCGCCCCCGGCATCGAATCCGATGCCGAAAATCATCTCGGATCGAAATCCATCGATTCGATCCGAGGAGTTGCGAGGCGAAGGCCCGTCGATCCGAAGGCTAAGGATCAGGCACCGGACAATCAGGGCTCGTCCGAGCCAGCGCTCGACACTCGCCGTACGGGTAGATATCACCCGCGCAGCCAAGAGGCCGAAGCCCTTATCGCCCGAAGGATACGAGCACCCTCGATCCTCGCAAGCGATCGCGAGGAAAGTCGAAGTGGACTCCACCATCGATCCCGCATCATCGATCAAGCATCGGATGATTCTAACCATCTTTGAGCGCAGTGCAACCCCGAACCGGCACGCAAGTCTCGCTCTTTCGATGATTTCTTTTTCTCGGGGCGCCTTCTCGGTACGCCGAAGCGTGCAAAGCCGATTGCGTGCAAGAGGGACCGGGCTTTTCGATGCGCCCGCATCCTATCGGATCGGGCGCCGAGCCTGCCATGAGCCTGCCGCCGGCTATCCAGCCTATCCGCGCCGGATACCGATCCAGTTGCCGGTGAAGATGATCACCGCTCCGATGAAAACGAAGGGATCGAGGGCTTCGGCGTACATCAGCCAAGCAACGACCGCCGCCACCGGCAAGCGCAGAAAATCCATCGGCGCCACCACGGTGGCATCGGCACAACGAAGGGCGCGGGAAAGGCAGTAGTGGGATGAGAGGCCGGCGATGCCCAGCGCCGCTATCCATGGCCACATCGCACTCGTGGGGGATACCCACAAAAGGGCGGCCGGAACGGCGCCGAGCAGGAGTTGCGTGACATTCATCCAAAACAGGATGGCTATCGGATATTCGATGGAAACCAACTTCTTCGTCACCACATAGGTGATGGCGAAACCGACGGCGGCGGCGAGGGCGGAGAAGGAAGCGGGATGGATCACGGCAACGCCGGGGCGCAAGATGATCATGGTGCCGACGAAGCCGAGGGCGATCGCCACGAGACGCCAGCGATTGAGGCGTTCGCCGAGCACGAAGGTGGCAATCAATGCGGTCCAGATCGGAGAGGTGAACTCGATGGCGAAGACCTCCGCCAAAGGGATCGACACCGCCGCGAAGGTCCATGCGTATTGCGATGCCCAGTGCACGGTATTGCGCACGAGATGCAACGAGGGGGCTCTGGTCAATATCCTTCCGAAACCCCAATGGGCTCCCGGGCGCCGCACGCCCAAGACGAGGATGATGAAACCCAGCAGGGAGAGGCAAAGGAGGCTGCGCAGAAAGAGGATCTGCACGATCGTCAGTTCCGCGGAGAGTTCCCGCGAAGAAATGGCCATAGTCAGGAAGGATACCAATGCCCCGCTCATCCAAGCGATGGCCGCCCCTCGGGAGTGCAAGGAAGAGGATCGAGTCGAAGGCGAAGACACGGGGGGATCGATGAGGGTATATGGGAGCGGGGGAAGGAAAGGCCGATGGGCGTCGATCGATGAGAAATGTCGATGAGGCGTGTTTATGGGCGATCTCGATGGGCAATGCGTGTGATTGATAGCGGGTGGCGGGCGATGGACGATGACGCTATCCGGTTCGCAGTACTCGATTCGCAGGAAGTCAACGATCGATAAGCGCCGCAACGCTCGATGTCACTCGAAAAATTTCTTTCGCAAGACCATCTTGAAAGGCTGTTTTGAAAAAAAAAGACTTTTGAAAGCGACCCTTCGCAAGGGAAGAGAAAAAGCCGCCATCGCTCGAATCCTCGCGACCCGCGGGCGGATATTCCTTACGCTTATGCAAATAACACTTCTTCGAATAACAAAGACGGGGATCATAAAAAACCCCGGATCCCGAAATCGGGAACCGGGGTTCGATCGAAACCTTGGAAGCACACTTAGGGCTGCTTCTTTCTAAGGTATCTCTTCCTTTCCGGGAGATCTTTTCGGGGAACTCGTCTTTTCGATCATCCTCGGTGCGCGGGCACCGAGGATATCATCGAAGAGACGAGCCCGATCAGTTGGCCCCCAAGTCCACGAAGGTGTTGTTGGTCAGCGAGCCACCGGAACGCACCAGTACCTGAGTGCTGACTTCGGCATCGGTCTCGGTATAGATCTGGCAAGACAGACGCCCGGCGTCGCCACCCCAATCCGTGGCGGGGTTGAAGCCATCGGCGGCGAGGATTCCGGAAATATCGGCTCGATTCATCACCGCCACCCCACCGCTGGGAATGGCGTTCGATACATCGGCGAACCAAGAGTTCCCGACATGATTGAAGCATTCCAAGGATATCTGGCAGCTGTTATTCCTACCGGCACCGTCCTCGCAACGAATGCGGATGAAAGACTCATCGGGGGATTGCGGAGGCGGCAACGCATAGGCGAGGGCCTTTGTCCCGATGCCGTCGACCGTCAAGGTGATCACCCTGCTCGAAGGGCTCGACGAGAGATTCATATAGTCCCCGTCGCCGAAGCGAACCTCCGCCATCATCGAGCGAGTCTCTCCATAGCGCATCTCATTGAAGCCGGGCATGAAGAAGAACTCCCACTCGCCGGAGATGTTGTCGGGATTGCCGAGGTCTATCTCCGCAAAGCCATTGGCGGATGCCGGGATGATTTCCACCGCGGTACCGGGGTCCCTATCGTTGATATCCTTCGTACGCTTCATCAACAGCAAGCCGTTGGCACCGGTCGGGTTGGGCTCCAAGGTGACCACGATCTTGTCATCCGCCCCGAAGCGATAGGGATTCCCGTCTTTGCCCAACGGTTGCAGGTCGTTGTCGGTCAGGAAGGGATCGGAACAGGCGTTGGGGTTGGGGTAGGAGGGGATGGGTCCGCCATTGAAGGTGACCGTGCCCATGCTCAGCACATTGGTATGCGTGGTCGTCGTGCTGCCGTTGTTGTTGAAGCCCGGGGGGAAACTCATCCTGACAACCGGCCCTCTTTGGGCGAATTTGGTGCGATCCTGATTGTCGATATACGCAACCGTATCCCGACCGGCGGGACCGAGGTTGAGTTTATCCACCAAGGAGACGGTCTTTGCATAAATGCATGAACGTGCGCTGGAACTTTGACGATCGCTGACGCAGCGGGAGATGGCATTCAAACCGTCGGGGAAGGAGTTGTTGCCGGATATCTGCGTCGACAGGAGCGTCGAGCCGATGGTGACCTCGCTTTGATCGAGATTGACCTGCGTCAACTCCGGCAGGGATATCACGAAGCGATCGCCGGCTCTGATCCTATGATTCGCAGGTGCTTCTCCTGTACCGGCAAAGGCGGACACCCCGAAGTTGAAGACGACTTCGCTCTCCCCGGCAAGACCGCCTCTTTGGTAGGCAATGGTGATCTTGCTCGTATCCGAAACGCTATCGGTGCCTCCCGGGGCGGGGATGAACCTCACATCATTGACGGTGACATCTTCGCCGAAGGTCGCACCTTGGAGGGAGATGGTGACATCGCCGGCGTTGCCGGGATCTATCGTCCTGCGAGCGACGATCTCGTAGGTCGGCCTTTTGGTGGTATCGCTCGGATATTGCAGGGTCGTCTGATTGGTTCCGATCAGTTCATCGGCATAAACCAAGCGATTGCGCACCAACTGAGTGAAGGTGGCACTATCATCCCCTCGGCAGACCGACGGGGTATCGGTATCGAGGATGACTCGAATCTCTTTCGTCAAAAAGAGATCCTCGGTGTTGGAGATTGTCCCGTTAGCACCCCGGAGTCTTCGAGCATCACCGGCTTCGATGGCGGAATTCGATACCGCGAATGTCGCTGTATGAACAGGAGTTTCAATATCACGGAGATCTGTGCTGACCCGATCAATCCGAAGGGTCGGACCGGCGGCATTATTGGGATCCCTCCAATCCATGAAGGAGGCCGTAGGCCCAGTCGCCGTCAAATCCGGGGTGAAGGTATATTTAAGGGCGAGGGAATCGGTTCTATTTCCGATGTGAGTGCTAGAAACACCAAGACCCGTCGGGAGAAGCAACGCTGTTTCGCAATGTCTAGAGCCTGTATCGGCACAATCCGTCCCCGTGACGCTGCTGGGATCACCACCCGCATCGACATAGCTGGTGAGTATCAACGGGGTCTCTTCGTTGTCGTACGTCCAATCGGAGAAGTAGATATGGGTGATGGTGGTTTGCTTGAGATCACCGACGGTCCCCGAGAGGGTGATCATCTCGATGGTATCGTTGCCACCTGTTTCGTAGCCATGCCCTTGCCGAAGCCGGAGCACCATCTCGTAGCCTTTCGAGAATTCCAAGGCGTCAGGTATTTTCCACGCAACCCGCTTATCCAAAAGCAGATCACCGGAATCATCGTTCAGTTGCGCATCCGGAGAAAGGCGACCGGTTTGCAGATACTGATGGTCGTTAGCCTTTTCCGTATCGGTTGCACCGGGGGCGATGAAAACGCTCTCGATATGGCTGACTCTGGAGTCTTTTTGGTCATCTCCTTCTTTGAAGACGATATAGCCATTCTGGCGAGAATCCATCATCGAACCGAAGTTGGTTGTGTAGCCGGAACTACCGCCCGTACCCTCTTCCTCCATTTTGAGGTTGATCATTACCAGATCGTAGGCGCCATCACAACCTTTGCACAGAACCGATCCGACTTTGAATGCTACCGATGTCCCGAAAGCAGGGGTACTAGGGTTATCGGGATCATTACCATCACCGGTTTGTGCCATCACCGGACCGACCGCACCGATGACAAGCACCGTAAGGCCTGCGAGTGTGGCACGCGCCATGCGCATGAGGGCGTCTCCGGCCGCCGAGGGCCGCCCGGATGTGAAGATGTGCATTCCTATGTCCTCCGGTTGATGTGCACCGCCGGCTCCCGCTCCTCCGGAATTGCGGGGGAGGGAGCATTCGGCCGGATCGGCAAGGTAAGTCCTCAAAGCGTACATGGCTTTGCCTCGTGGCTGAAATTGCACGTCAGGGGAATAGCGCATGGCTGCCAAAGAGCCTTGCGATGCCACTCCCCCCGCAAGTGCAGGTTGGGATTGTACCTTTCTTCTCAAATCGTTCAAGTGGGAGCAACGGTGCCAACACCCTATAAAAAGCAAGAGAAGCGACGTTCTTCCATGATGTTGCGAGTTGAAAGTGTACACGAAAAAACGAGGGCATCCGAAGCGCGGCGACAACACACCCGCTCGGGGGCACGGCGTTTGCGTCGAACTTCAATCCCTCGACCGATTGGCGATTATACCCGAAAACGAGCATGCCTTGGCGTTGCCCTCGCATTGCCCCCGATTTATCACGCACTTTCGTCACCGAATGTCGTTTGTGCAATCGATCCCTTGCAAGGCTCGCTTTTGCGGGATCGAATTCATCGCTCTTGATCGCCTTGCCGCCGATCGAGGCTCGAGGTCGAGGGCTCGATGCCCCTGCGCTCTCGCTCCGTGATCGACGGATCCGCCGTATCGAATCGCGATTGCCGATCTCGATCCCCGAATCCTCGGCCGTGAACCTCGGCCATGATCGTCGGTCTTGATCATCGGGGCATCGACCGGCGAGCGATCCGGCGGCGATGCACTCCGCCCGCTCCGGCGGCGAGGCGGATCATACCCGGATCGCAACCTCGGGATTCGATCCTTTGGAGAACACTCTTCCTCTTTTCGTCTCGCGGCGCTTCGAATTCGATACGCTTCGTTACCGAGTCAGGCTCGAGGAGATTCTCTAAGGATTCACGGCCTTCGAGGGCGGCACCGCGTACTCGGGCAGCGAGCGAGCGAATTCCTCCAGCGCCCGCACTCCGCTTTCCTCGGCCTGCCGACACCATTCGCGCAGGCCGCTCACCAGATGCTCGTGATTGGCATGACGCTGCCGCCAGATCGCCTGCAACCGGCATTTATAACGGTAGACGATATTGAGCGCATCGCTGCGAGCGAGCACCTGTTCCAAGTGCTGCTTGGCTTCGAGGCTCAGCAAGGAATCCTCGCGGATCAGCAAAGAGCGGGCCGACTTCAAGAAACCGCGCTGGCGCGAATCGACGCTCTCGAGTTTCTCGACCTCCTCGGCATGGACGCGATGCAGCACCTTGCAGGCGTAATCCGCCATCACCTGAAAACGGTTGGAGACCACCGCCCGCATGGTTTCCACATCCACATCCTTCTTGCCGGGAACCATCACCACTTCCGGCGGGAGTCGGCGCACGCGGGCCAAGCGCAGCCCTTCGAGGATGCGGATGTAGAGCCAGCCGATATCGAATTCCCACCACTTGCTGGAAAGTTTGGCGGAGCCGGCGAAGGCATGGTGGTTGTTATGCAGCTCCTCGCCGCCGATCAAAATGCCCCAAGGGACGATATTGGAGGAGGTATCGCAGGTTTCGTAGTTGCGATAACCCCACCAATGCCCCAAGCCGTTGATGACTCCGGCGGCGAAGATGGGGATCCACGCCATCTGTACCGCCCATATCGTGATGCCGATCGGCCCGAAGAGGATGATATCGATCAGCAGCATCAGGTAATAGCCGCGGTTGGTCCACGGTTTGTAGAGATTGCGCTCGAGCCAGTCATCGGGGCAGCCATGGCCGTACTTGGATACGGTTTCGGCATCCGCCGCTCCGATGCGATAGAGCTCCGCCCCGTGGAGCAAAAGGCAGCGAATGCCGTGGATCTTGGGGCTATGAGGATCATCGGCGGATTCCACTTTCGCATGGTGCTTGCGGTGCACCGCCACCCATTCCGAGGTGACCGTGCCGGTTGTCAACCACAGCCAGAAGCGGAAGAAGTGGGCCAGTGCCGGGTGGATATCGACGGCGCGATGGGCCTGATGACGATGGAGATAAATCGTCACCGAGATGATCGTGAGATGGGTCAGCGCCAAAGCGGCCAGCACATTCCCCCACCACGGCAGATCCAGCAGCCCTGAAAACATATCGCTTCATCCTCCTTGATAAGGCTTCGCTCGTTCTCGCATCGCGCGCGTTTTAGGATCGAGTGCCCGAATGCCGAAACCTGCGCTTGTCGTCTCGGGGTCGATATGCGCAGGCTTACGGCTCTTTGAGACCGCTTCGGCGGGATGCTTCGATGCATCGATTCATCAATGCCGACGCTCGGTGCGATTCTTGGCGATACCGTGTCGGCTATTTGCGGGGCTTTTTTCGGTCGGCTCTTCTTCGAGTTTTGGTCGACTCTTATCCGTGCCCGTAAAATCGTGGATGCGAAGTGTACTCCAGCGATGACGATGCGGGTAGCAAGTTCGCTTTCTTGCGGGTGGGCTTGCGGGGGGCTTACGGGGGCTTGCCGAGCCGAAAAAGGATCCCGGGCGACCGGCCGCGGATCGTTCGGGCTTCGGGTTTTATCTTCGACAAGGGCCGCTTTGAAAAGCATGTCTCGAGCGATGCGATTACGGACGCAGCGATCTTTGCTCCCCGCCCGCCATGCCATCGGGCGGGATCTCGAAGCGGTGGGAGAGGATGGTCGGGATCATCTTCTCGCAAAAGCCGATCCTCCTCGTCCCTGCGTCTGGCCCCTTACTTCCCCCTTCATGGCGAGTGGCACCAGATTGCATCACTCGAGGATCGCCGGATCTTTAAAGGATGTATCGGCTATATCGGTGTGGACGGCATCGGCTCCGTCGTAGTCCGGATCGGCAGCGCCGAAAACCTTTTCGTAGCACCGGCAGCGAGCGTTGACGAACGGGCTCGGCATCGCCCGCCGCCACTGCCCGCAGGGATGTTTCGAGGGCAGATTCGATCCTTGGGGAATGACGATGCGCATGGGTGCAAGACAGCCCTCGGCGAGGGGGATATCGTCTTTGGCCGATCATCGAAAAGGCATGAAGTGCCGCCGAGCGCATCACAAGTCGAACGCCCCCTTCGCTGCGCTCGGGGGGCTACTTCGCTTCGAACCCCCCAAGTTTCAGCGGGTCGAGCCGACTCTTGATATATCCGACTTCGGATTGAAGGTTCGATAGGTCATCCTTGACCGCCTCGATGCGCAGTTCGACCGCATCGATGTGCGCCGCGGTGCGCAGCTCGCTCGCATGGATCGCATTGCTTATCCACCAAGCCCCCGTCACCACCGCCACGACGATCGTGACGACAAGCCCCCCCAACACCTCGATGATTTGCCAATCCATATCGCCCCCCTTCGCAAGCCTTCGCTCAATTGATTGATGGGTGCAGGTGCACCGCCCGCGCTCGGTGAACAGATGCGCTCGGGGCTCCGACTCGGCTCCGTGCTCGGGCTCGAAGTTCAAACGGGTTTGTACGATTTTTTAATGCTCTACCGTATTTTAGGATGGGTGGATTCACCCGACAAACGCCGACCGATGCGGGCGATCGGTGGGTGGGGGTGACGGGCGTCAGTTCAGTCGTTCAAGCGGGTATCGAACACGATATGCCGTCGGGTGCGTTCGATGCGGTATCGGTCCACCCGAACGCCCAGCCGCTCGGGGGGCGGTCAACCCTGCGGGCGTACCCGCTCGGTAGGTGGATGGATAGAGGAGCTATTCCGCTTCGCCTCCCGCAATTTTCAACGGTTACAGCCGACCCTTTATAAACTCGACTTCGGCTCGCAGTTTGGATAGGTCACTCCGCACTGCATCAAGGCTCACTTCGACCCTATCAATGCGCGTATCAATGCGTACAGCGGTGCGAAGTTCGCTCGTGTGAATCGTATCCGCTATCAACCAAGCCCCCCCACCGACCGACACGACAATCGTGAGTACGAACCCCACCAACGCGCCAAGAATTTTCCAATCCATAACGACCCCCTTTGCGCTCGGTGGGTGGATGGGTGCAGGTACTCCTACCACACCCACTCGACTTCGAGCATAGGGTACCCCTTCGGTGAACGCCCGCGCTGGGCTCGGAGATCGATCTCGGCCCCGGGCTCGAAGCCTAGTACCCGACAATACACCGGATGTTTTACAGGGCATCTTCGTAGACTATTTGCCAATGGATTAGCGCAGGTGGATACCCGCTCAGGGGGGCGACGCACCGAGTGCAGGGGTCAAACCACGCAGGTGGTCCACGCGCTCGCCCTCGGGCGCCGACCGCTTCACCTTCGCCCCTTCACCTTCGCCCTCTGCGCTCGGGGGCGGTCAACCCTTTGATAAAACTTTGCCCCGCAGTCCGTAGAGTCGGGGCGATTTTACGAAGGACAAGCCTTCTTATTTGCCGACGGGTGATAGTCGGCAAACCAAGTGGGCATCGTCGAACTCCATCGATGGGGGCGAACCCCGACGACCGATAGCGGGAAACGCACAGCGTGCGCAGGGGTGCTGCAACCCCGCAGTGTGAGCGGGTGGGACCCCGCAGGTGGTCAATGCGCCAAGAGTCCGTCGGGCTTGGTCGTCGGCCAGGTGGGCTCCATCGAAACCTGTCGTCGGGTAGGCGGGCACCGCCTCGATACCGAAGGCCTCGATCATCTTGCGCACCTCGTGGAGGGCTTTCTCGCCGGTCTCGCCGCCGGCGATCCGGGGTTCGAGATCGGCCAGGTTCCGATCCGAATTGCGGGTGAGTCATGGGCTTGCAACCAAGTGCGGGCGCAGTTCCTTTTCCAAAAATCGGCGGCCTTCGGCGAGCCGGTAATTGTCGAAAAGAGGGATGCCCTCTCGCTCCGCTGTACGGCCATCCGGCGGCGTCGAGGCCGGCATGGATCCGCCGATATCGGCATGATGGGACGCGCGGCCGGCGCCGAAGAGGATCTTGGCGGAAAGGGTGCAGCGGGTGTCTCCGGCGATTGGGAATCGGGATCTGCGGACTCGGCCGGTTGTTCCGGCAGCTCGAAAACAGGGGGTGATCACCGTGATATCCGGCAGGCGGGCACCGCCGTTATAAGGAGCGTTGACGCAAAGGACATCCCCGGACTTCATATCTCGGGCGTTTTCGCGCCGCACTTTGCGCATGCTCTCGCTCGTCGATCCCGGGGGGATCGGGATACGGGGAGCGTTGGCTACCGGCATCCCCCTCGGGATCGAAAGGGGCGCAGAAAAAAATCCAGTCGCTCCTCGATGCTGAAATGTTGACCGAGGGTGCGGGGTTTTGCCAAGGCGAGCCCCTTGTGCTCCGCTATCGACATGAAGCGGTTATCGAAGACATGTGGTTTTCGAAGGCGTCGAGCATGATCGGGTGCCCGCCGCGCTTTGGCGCACCGGTGGGTGCGATCCGCCTCGGGATCGGATCCCCGCCCCCCCGAGGCTATGAACACCTGCCGACCCGGTTCGACCGCGATGATGGGGGTATCGTCGATGATGATTGCAGGATCGGGGATATCGCCTTGAGGCCGGGTTTGCGCGCCGCAAGGCAAACAGCAACCGCCGGCTCTCGAAACGGGCTTCGACTTCTCGCTCGAACGTGATGGAGGCGATCGTCGGGGACGATTGCAAAGCCCGATGCGGCGATCCAGGGGTGGCGGCATTCGCCGGGGTTGGCACGGCGTCGGCGTTTTTTGCCGGGCTTTCATATCGGGCTTTCGTACTTGACTTTCCGGGGGGATCCGATCGCCTCCACCGACGCCGCCTCGAGGATCAAGGGCCTGTTCGGGATCGCAAATCCGCAGCGGCGAGGGTGGGCGCCTTCGAAACGGGATCGCATCTCGGCGATATCGCGGGGCTCGATCGAATCGGAGACATCCGTTCCCTCATGACAGATTCTGTGCCCGATGCAAGATTCGGGGGCGATCGGTCGGGATCCCTTCGGACCGTCGGCTCCGCCTCGGACTCGCCCGCAAGGGTATCGAGCGTATCTTCGAAGCGGGCGAACGCGGCGGCGAGCCGCACCTCCACCGCCCGATCCCGCCCGATTCGAATATCGGCCAAGCCCATGCCATCGGCGGAAAATCTGCCCGGCGAAGGGATGAATCATCACTCGGCTCATCCTGCGAGCGTCGGCGACGACGACGCCCCGGCGGGCGCGGAGAGGATCGCATCCTTAGGCCGAAACTCTCGGCATCGGTCTAACCACCGCTGGATTGCAAGAACATCGACCGGGTATTCGCGGCCCGACTCCCGCACCGCGCCATCCGATCCACATAGCGCCGCAGCAAGGGAGATGAGGGAGATGAGGGAGATGAGGGATGCGTGTCCACCACGGTATCCTCCGCGGCCGACAAGATTCATCGACGGGCCGGCTTTAGCGTTGATCGAAACTCGGGCAAGCCCTATCTTTCGCGCGGTCTCGGGGAGCGACGATGCGTGCTCCGAGCGACGATAGGCTTGTATCGGCACGATGGCCGACACGAGCGGATCCCCTTCTTCGAAAGCGTGGCGCAACGACCGACGCATGCCCTCGCGACCGAGCGGGATCGGCTCTTTGCGCGCCCCATCGGGTCATCCACATCCACCACCCTCTCGTAGAACTTCTCTCCGCTAAGGAGGTATCGAGATCGAAAAGATGCGAACGCGCCCGATAGCCGATGCGCAAGACATCGCGAAAGCCGCGGGTTGACGACCGGTCCCCAGAGGATGCGATCGCCTTTGCGCTCCGATAAAGCGTCGGCGGCTACCTTGGATCCCATCCGCACCGCGTCCACCGATCGGATCGGCTGATCCGGCTACAAGCCCAAGACCCCTCGGATCCCTTCGATGGCGGCGTCCTCGTGGCGATCCGGATCATCGGGAAGGGAAGTTTGCGGGTGAGCAACGAGCCCTCGGGGCGGGGCGCCACTGAATCGGCGAAGGCTCCACCTCGATCGATCCGGAACTGCCAACCCCTCCATATCCTTTTCGGGTGCTTGTGCTTCGGCGATGCGCGGTCGGTGATGCATGTAATAGGTGATGCACGTAATAAGTAGTGTGTATCCGGTAAATAGAGTGTGCTACGGACATCGTGCCACCAATCGTTCATTACGGTGTTGCCGCGGCCTGCGGTGGCTTGCGTTATGACGGGCGTTATGAGGTTCGCAACGACGAGAAGCCCTTGATCGAGCAATCATCGATGATCCGATTGAATCCAACGGAAATCGCCCCGCTCCCGAGCGAAAGCACCGAATGCACCGATCCCGAAAAACGCGAGTGGAACGATCGGATGGAGCGACGAAACCGGCCAGACCATCCGCACCTATCGCTGAGATTGATCGCTGCGATTGAAAAGGCGGATCGAAAAGACCAAGGAGGTAAAGACTCTTTCGCTCGCCGGGGAGAGCGGAAGAGCCTTTCCGATGCGCATAAGGGAAGGTCTTTTTACGGAAATAACTTCATGAGCCCTACAAAGAGCCCTATCAGGACTATCGTGATCCCTGCGAATTTCCACGGCAGGGAATCCATCTTCTCGCTCAGCTCCCTGATGACTCTATCGTGAAGCCGGATAGAAACTTCATGTTCAAGAGCCATCTCGTCAAGCCTCTCTCGGAGTTCTTTGTCCGTCATCCGTCTCTACCCTCGGTTTCTTCCTTCACAGACCATACCATCGGGCTTTTCGTACCTGCATCGTCATCGCCCGCCCGTTCACGCCACTTATTGCGAGGGATTTCCCCTCTTTGACGCTCCCCCGCCCGGATCGGCGATCGGGCGGTGAAACTCCCGCTCGATCGAATATATCCCATCCAGCACCCGATCTTCGTCGCCCTTATTCTCATTGCAAGCACTTCGTCGATCAAAGTGGTGAATCCTCACTGATCAGCGGGATGGAGCCGAAGGCTACTTCGCCCCGACACCGAAAAGGATCATCAGTAATCCGGCAACCGCTCCCCCTAGCGAGGAGAAGGCGATGATCCTCCACGTGACCCGCACTTCCAACTTGAAAAACTCGTTTCGGAGATCCGAAAAATCACCTCGAAGAGCCGAAATCTCAGAAAGAACCTTTTCGGTATTCGCCTTCATCTCGGAGATCATTCTCTCGTGTGTCTCTATCGAGACCTTGTTCTCGATATAAAGACCTTCGAGCCGGTCGATTCTTTTCTCTTCGCTCATGCCCTTGTCCTCGTCGATTCCTTAATCTTCGCAAACCCTGCCCTCCCAAACAGGGCTCGATCCATCCCACTACATCAGTCATTCCACCCCCCTTTTACATGACTCGATCTACCCCCTATCTCGCTTCATTTTCCCGGTGGCACCGCTGTTGGCCGGCACACTCTTCGGATCCGGCTCGGGTCGGCTCTTGGACGAAAATCTCCTTCCCGGACCGAGCCCCGAGGCAACCCCAACCACTCTTATCCGCCGATGCCCTATCCCCATCACGAAATCCTCCAATGGCAAGTATCTTGTCGCCACAGTCGAGCGATCTCCTGCGAATTTCCGGTGTACCTTCTTCCCCTCCCTTTGCCCGATTCGTCCGCAAGCGAGATCTCGAGGCGCTCCCCCCACTTTTCAAAGGGGCAGCGAATCCGAGGACTCGGATCGTCGATCGAATCGGATACGAGATCGGGGTGGATCCCTTCGAAGAGGACTAGCGGAGCGTCTATCCGATGGGTAGCAGGAGAACGAAGGCTACTTCGCCCCGATACCGAAAAGGATCATCAGTAATCCGGCAACCGCGCCACCGAGCGAGAAGAAGGTGGTTACCTTCCAAGTCAGCCGCGCTTCCATCTTGAAAAACTCGTTTCGGAGATTCGAAAACTCGTTTCGGAGATCCGAAAAATCACCTCGGAGAGCCGAAAACTCGGAGAGTAGCTTGTCGATGGATTTCTCGATCCGATCCGTCGATCTCTCAAGCGTCGCGATCCTGGATTGGCTATCGATAGCGATTCCTTCGAGTCGGTCGATTCTTTTCTCTTCGCTCATGCCCTTGTCCTCGTCGATTCCTTAATCTTCGCAAACCTGCCCTCCCAAACAGGGCTCGATCCATCCCACTACATCAGTCATTCTACCTACCCCTTTTTACATGACTCGATCCACCCCTATTCTCGCCTCGTTTTCCCGATTGCACCGCTGTTGACCGGCACTCTTTTCTCGATATCGCACAATATCGGCCGCGGAACTATCTGCGGAGATCGAAGGGCGCATCGAGTGGCGAGACGATGTGGCGAGGCGAAGGAACGGGATTCAATCGATCGGGAGGAGCACGTTCTTTTCGAAGGCGGGGCGCTCGCATAGGCGTCGATACCAAGCCTCCAAGGCGGGCATCGACGGGCGCTGGTTCTCCTTGACCAAAGAGAGCCAGCGGTGGATCTGCGGGCCGATGGGGATATCGCCCATCGTCAGGGTCTCGCCGGCCACGAAGGGTTGTTTTTCGAGCTGGCGATCGAGCATCCCCCAGATCCGATGGCCCTCGTGGATCGCCTGATCGATCGCTTGTTCATCGCGCTGCTCCGGCGGGGTGCGCACCAAACCCCAGAAGATCGGGCGCATCATCGGGGCGCATAGGGTTTGCTGCCAATCCATCCACATATCGGCGGTTGCTCTGACTTGCGGATCGTCGGGCCATAGCGAACCGACGGCGAATTTCTGACATAAGTAGCGAGTGATGGCATTGGATTCCCACAGCGTGAAATCATCCTCGACCAAGGTGGGAATGAGGCCGGTGGGGTTGATGGCGAGGTAATCGGACTCTTGATTGCCCCCGAAGGCTCCGCCGATATCGACTTGCTCGCAATCGAGACCGATCTCGTCCATCGCCCACAGCGGCTTCATGACATTGGAGGAATTGCGGCGTCCGAGAATTTTCAGCATGTCGGTGGTTCTCCCTAGGTTGGGGTGTTCGAAGGTGGGGAAGGGCATCGGGTGAGCCGAGGCGCGCGTTTTCGAGAACGCGCGCCTCGGCCGGCTTTGCTAGGTGGGGCGTGGAGCGAAAGATCGAGAGCCAAAGCGAGATATCGTCTCGGCGATCAATTGCCTCCTCCATCACCCGGGTATAGCGGTGGCGTTGTTTGCGAGGTATCTTTGTCGCCGATCGCCATCTCGAAATGCTTGAGTCGCTTGTAGATCGACATCAGCTCAACGATCCTATCCCAAGATCTTACTAAGTACTGGAAAGAATCCTCTACCCTGTTAAAAGCCCTTATGGTCTCTTGCACGAACCCCAAAGTGACGGTCGCAGAGAAGATAGTCGGGCCCAACATGATAAAGGGAAGTACCACCGATGCCTGTAAATAGGAAAATTTCCCAACATTGAAATAGAGATAGTGCAGATAAAGGCGAAAATAGTTGCGGCGCACATTGGAGAATAGTTCTTGCGCTGTCGGCGGTTGCGCCCGATCTTCATAATCCTCGCCGTAAACCAATTCCTTCCGATAAGCAGCCTCCACTCTCTGATTATTGAATTCCAGACCCGGCAAGCGATATCCCGCAAGGCCAACTATGGCAGTACCGATGGCTGCAGAAAGAATCGCGACCCAAACCAATGAACTGTCAACCGCGCCAATCAACGGAAGTTCTGTGATTTGTTCGCTCAGCCCCTTTAGCAAAGGAATGAATACGATCAGAGTCATTATCGTATTCAGAAAATAACTGCTCAAGCTCTCAACAATTTTAGCAAATAGCATCGTATCCTCCTGCACGCGCTGAGCTGCACCTTCAATATGTCGCAATTCCTGCCAACGCGACATGTAGTAGTCGTTCATGGCAGAACGCCAACGAAAAACATAGTGACTTGTGAAAAAATGTAGCAGCACTGCAACCACGATATATACAGCGGCCACCTGCACGAAATCGGCGATATGAAGATAATAATCACTCTCCTCCACTGAGCCCGGCTCGTTAAGTGCCTTCCCGATAACATCAAACAGGTCTCCATACCATTCGTTAATCCACTTATCGACCTGCACTAGGCCCCAAGTAGTTACAATGATCAGCACAGCACCAGGATACGCCCAAAGAAGCCACTTTCGGCTCAAAAAGAAAGATCGAAACATTTCATTGACTCCCGTCAATATCAAATTTATGGGGCATTCTAAGGATCGGAGTTCCTCACCTGATATGGATCCATAGAAGCGGGATACCCATCCGCCTCTTCCTCGGATACACCACCCTCGCCACCGATTGCCGCAACGAAACCCCGTCTTCCTCGGGAAAATCGAGGGGAGAGGCTATCCACCCCCCGATGACTCGATGCCCATCGGTTTTCGCCGACACAAAGTCAAGTAACGCCATTGCAAAAGGGGGAATGATACGATATAAAATCGATTGATTCCTCGGATGATTCGAGCGACCGGCATCGGCGGTCTGATCGGATCACCTCGGGAGCGACATCCTTCGCCGATATCGGCTTACAGCGGATTCGTTTTTCGGCTTTCCAACGGCAAAGGTTTGCCTTGCATCGCCGCCACTCAACCGAGCGATCGGTCCAAGTGAAAGGCACTCTCGACCCTCGGGCACAAGGAGATATCCGAAATGGCAAAAAAAACGCCATCGAAAAAAAGTCGCACCGCTTCCTCATCCGCAGCCCCGGCGCCGGCCGTGGCCGATGACCGCAAGAAAGCATGGGGTGAGAACTATCGCCCCCGCTACTCCGGGGTCGCCACCTTCATGCGGCGCCCGCTTTGCGAGAGCGAGGAGAGTCGGGACGGGGTCGATATCGGGATCATCGGAGTGCCTTTCGACGGCGGCGTGACCAATCGCACCGGGGCGCGCCACGGACCGCGTCATCTGCGCGAGCAGTCGACCTTCATGGGGCTGAGCAACCACCAAACGGGGGTGCGTCCTTATGACTTGGCGCAGGTGGCGGATCTCGGCGATGTGCTCATCCAAGGGGTCTATCGCTTGGAGGAGGCGATCGACGATATCGAACGCTATTACGATGGGGTGGCCGCCGCCGGGATCCTGCCGCTTTCCGCCGGCGGCGACCATTCGATCTCCTTGCCGATTTTGAAGGCCTTGGCCAAAGTGCACGGTCAGCCGCTGGCCATGGTGCATTTCGATGCCCATTGCGATACCGGCTCGGAGCTCTTCGGACACAAACACCATCATGGCGGGCCCTTTCGGGTGGCGGCCGAAGAGGGGGCTTTGGATCCGAAGCGTACGATCCAGATCGGCATCCGCGGGCCGAGCGAACCCCTATGGCAATACAGCTACGACTCGGGCATGACCGTCATCCATATCGAGAAACTCTACGAGATGGGGCTGCCGGCGGTGATCAAGAAGGCTCGCTCCGTCGTCGGCAAGCAGCCGGTGTATGTCAGTTTCGATGTCGACGGGCTCGATCCGGTCTACGCCCCGGGCACCGGCACCCCGGAAACCGGCGGATTTTCCACCTTCGAGGCGCAGCAGATGCTCCGGGGTCTTAGCGGGCTGAATATCGTCGGCGGCGATGTGGTGGAAGTCGCACCGTCTTTCGACCCCTCGGGGGTTACGGGACTGACCGGAGCCCAGATGATGTTCGAAATCCTCTGCCTGCTCTCGCAGACGGTGGAAAGGCGTAAAAAATCCGGGAAACCGAAAAGCGTCTCCAAAGGCGCAGCGAAACCTGCAGCGAAAAGCGATTCCAAGGCCGCCGCCAAGGACACATCGAAAACCACCTCGAAGGCATCCGCACAAGGCGCGGCAAAGCCTGCCGCTAAAAGGGCGGCGAAAAGTGCCGCGAAATCCGCTGCCACGGGAGCGGGAAGCGGTCGGGCCAAAGCGCCGGGGTCTTCCGCCAAAGCCGGGGCAAGTGCGAAGAGCAAAGCGGGGTCGAAAAAGACGTGAATGGCCTGCGCGGTTTTTTCGAAACCTTCGGGGTGCTGCGGGCCTCGATGGTGATCATCGTGATCGGGCTGATCATCGCCGCCCCCTTCCAAGGTGATCCCTCGTCTTCGGCAAACGGCTGGGAACTGGTGCGCGGGGTGATCGCACCGACCCTCTTTGCGGTGATGGTCTTCGTCCTTCCGCTGGACTTCACGATGACCAAGGTGTTCATGTCCGACCGGGGAGAAAGCGAAAAACGTCGGCTGCGCATCGTCGCCCGCACCGAGGGGCTGCTCTTCGTGCTGATGTTCGCGGCATGGTCGCCCATGCTGATGGGACTGGTGCGAGCCGCCAATCTCTAAGGGCAACGCAACCCGAAAGGCAGGGCGGGCGCATCGTGTGATCCAAGGATCGAGGGATCGACGGACAGCCTTTTCATCTGCCTTTGGCCGAAATCCCTTTGCATCCGCTTGTGGCCCCTTCGGAGTCTTCGATGACCAGCCTTTCCGCTTTGCACCGCATCCTTTCGGAAAATAAAAGCGTGGCCGTCGTCGGCCTATCCGCCGGCGTTCGTCGCCCGAGCTATTTCGCCGCCAAATACCTGCTCGACCGCGGCTATCGAGTGATCCCGGTCAATCCCCGCTACGAGGAAGTTCTGGGGCAAAAATGCTACCCATGCTTGGAAGATATCCCCGAAAGGGTCGATATCGTCGACTGCTTTCGCCCCGCCGAGGCCATCCCCGCACTGGCACAAGGAGCGATCGATATCAAAGCCAAGGTGCTCTGGATGCAACTCGGCGTGATCAACGAAGAAGCGGCGGATCTCGCCCGCCAAGCCGGGCTCGAAGTGGTGATGGATCGCTGCATGAAAATCGAATACGCCAGACTCTTCGGCGGCTTGGGTTGGATGGGGGTCAACACCGGAGTCATCTCGAGCAAACGCCCGCTCCACGCCGTGCGCTGACCAATCATCGATATCAGGATGTGCGCACCCGTACCAAGTGAACCAAGTAGATTTTTCTAAACAACCCTCCAGGAGGTCACATGAAAGATATCCGCGGCGATGCCAAAAATATTCGGGCTCTTCTCAGTGGTGTGAAATACAACATTGATTTGTACCAACGCGAATATCTTTGGAAACGGAAACATATAAAGGAGCTTCTCGATGATCTTTACGAGAAATTCAGCAAAAAGCATGAGCCTGAAAATGAACGGTCAAAGGTAGCGGATTATGAGCGCTATTTTCTCGGTTCAATCATCATCTGCGAAAAAGACGGTGACAAGTACATTATTGACGGTCAGCAACGACTTACCTCTCTCACTCTCCTACTAATCCATGTTCGTTACCTACTTAATCGCCAACAGAAAGACAATCAGGTCCGTCAAGAAAGTCTGCTCACCGATCTGATTTACTCGGAGAAATTCGGCAACCGATCATTCAATCTCAACATCCCTGATCGCGAGCCTTGTATGGACGCGCTGCTCAACAATAAACAATTTGACGAAAACCATCAGTCCAAATCCGTTGCGAATATCTACCAACGCTACCGAGATATCGAGGAGCACTATCCGGAAGAACTCTCAGGTGATGCACTTCCATACTTCGCCGATTGGCTTACCGAGAAAGTGTTCCTTGTCGAAATCACCACTTATTCAGATTCTGATGCCTACACTATCTTTGAAACCATGAATGATCGTGGGTTATCTCTTACCCCGACGGATATGCTCAAGAGTTACCTCCTCGCCAATATCACCGAGTCAGATGATCTTCGTAAAAATTCTAATGAGGCTTGGAAAAAACATGTTGCCAGCCTCCAAGAAATTGGCAAGGAGGAAGATGCCGACGCAATCAAATCTTGGCTACGCAGTCAATACGCCAATGATATTCGAGAGAAGAAGCGCGATGCCGAGCCCCGCGATTTCAACCGTATTGGTACAGAGTTCCATCGTTGGGTTCAGGAGAAAAAGGAGCAGATTAATCTTTCTTCAAGCGCGGACTTCGCACGATTCATGCAAGATGATTTTGCGTTTTATGCCAAGCAATACAAGCTATTGAGAGAAGCATCTATGGATATCAAATCGGAGCTTGAATCGGTCTATTTCAACGCAGAGTACGAATTTACTCTCCAGTATCCGATGCTTCTTGCTCCGCTCAAGCGAGGAGATAAAAAGGATATAATTCTGCGCAAACTGCGAACAGTCGCGAGTTACATAGATATCTATATCAACCGACGCATCTGGAACGGGAAGTCAATCGTGTACTCGACCGTGCAACATACGATGTTTTCGGTTATCAAAGAGATTCGTGGACTCAAGCCTGAAGAAATCGCCAAAATGCTGATGGAGCGTCTATCGAAAGATGAAAACACATTCTCCAACAATGCTCGTTTTCGCTTGACCGGCGCAAACCGAAAACATATTCGCCGGATACTTGCACGCATTACTGATTACACTGAAACTCAGTCCGGGCAAGCATCTCGATACGCAGAGTATGCCGCCAGTGGAAGAAATAGCTATGAAATCGAACATATCTGGCCTAACCATTTTGACCTGCACGTGGATGAGTTTGACCACTCGACAGACTTCGATGAATACCGCAGCCGTATCGGTGGTTTATTGCTATTACCGAAAAACTTCAATGCGAGTTACAAAGATATGTCGTACAAGGACAAGAGGGAGCATTATCAAGGGCAAAATCTGCTCGCTAGAAGCCTGCACCCTCGGGCGTATGAGAACAACCCTGGTTTCATACGATTTATCGAAGAATCGGATCTTGATTTTCAGCCGCATGAAGAGTTCAAAAAAGCTGATCTTGATGCAAGACAATCGCTCTACCAAAAACTTGCCGAGCAAATCTGGAATCCACAGAGGCTGCTTCGGGAAGCGAAGGGGTAAGAGATACGTGCCGCTCGCTCTTCACTTGACCTAGCCAGCCGCCAAGCAACACCAAGTGATGATGGATGGCAAAGGGGAAATACAAGGCGGCAACAGGCAATAAACAGGTGAAGATTTTTCCCGCGCACAACGTTATGACCATGAAGCCCCCGAGCATCGGCAACGGGATTCGGGTAGGGATTTAACGAGAAGAAAGAGCGACCCATGAACGACTCCGAATGGCAGATCGAGACGCTTTGTTTGCATGCCGGGCAGATTCCCGATGCGGCTACCGGTTCAAGGGCGCCTCCGATCTATCAGACCACCTCTTATGTTTTCGATGATGCCGAGCATGCCGCGGGGCTGTTCAATTTGGAGACCTTCGGGAATGTCTATACCCGCCTGACGAATCCGACCACTGCGGTCTTCGAGGAGCGGATGGCGGCGTTGGAAGGAGGGCGGGCGGCGGTTGCCGCCGCTTCGGGGATGGCGGCGCAATCCTGCGTCTTTTTGACCTTGCTCGAAGCGGGCGACCATATCGTTTCTTCCAACAAACTCTATGGCGGGAGTCATAGTCAGTTGGGGGTCAATCTCGCGCGACTCGGGATCGAGACCACCTTCGTCGAACCCGACGATCCCGGGAATTTCGCCAATGCGTTGCGGGAAAATACCCGTTTGATCTACGCCGAGACCCTCGGCAATCCCCTCATCAACGTTCTCGATATCGAGGCGGTGGCGACCATTGCCCGCGATGCGGGGATCGTATCGGTGATCGACAACACACTGGCCACGCCCTACCTTTGCCGACCCTTCGAATGGGGGGCGGATATCGTCACCCACTCCGCCACCAAGTTCATCGGAGGGCACGGAACATCGATCGGCGGGGTGGTGGTCGAATCGGGGAGATTTCCTTGGGATAACGGGAAGTATCCGGGGATGACCGAGCCTTCGCCCGGCTATCACGGCATTCGTTTTTTCGAGACCTTCGGGGATTTCGGATTCACGATGCGGGTGCGCTGCGAGACCTTGCGCACCTTCGGTCCTTCGCTTAGCCCTTTCAACTCCTTTTTATTTCTGCAAGGGCTTGAGACCTTGCATGTACGCATGGATCGGCATTGCGCCAATACCGCGACCGTTGCGCGCTTTCTCGACGAGCATCCGCGCGTTGATTGGGTGAACTATCCGGGGCTGGCTTCGAGTCCTTGGCACGATCTTGCGCGCAAGTACATGCCCTTGGGAGCCGGGGCGGTGCTCACTTTCGGGATCTCGGGCGGCAAGGAGGCCGGGGAGAGATTCATCGATTCCGCCCGCTTCATGAGCCATCTGGCGAATGTCGGGGATGCCAAGACCTTGATCGTCCACCCCGCTTCGACCACCCATCGTCAACTCGACGAGGACGAACAACGGGCGGCGGGGGTCAGCCCGGACATGATCCGGCTCTCGGTCGGGATCGAGAATATCGAGGATATCCTTGCCGATCTGGATCAGGCGATCGAACGGGCCACGGGCAAGACGAGTATCGGACCCGCCGGGTAGGGATCTTCCGAACCTCGGGCCTTGGCGGCCGAACCGCCGAAGGTCTGCACCGATCTTCCAAGCGAGCGAAATCCTCTTTTATACCGGCAAGGGATTTGCAAGGATGCCGCCCGGGAGATCGGGCTCGTATTTTCTTTGGGACAGGCTTTCCCCGGTACCGGTTTTTCGTCGATACCCGCTTTTTTTCAATGTCGACACGGCAATCTCTCGCAACCGACGAGCCTACGCCAACCGAACCCTGCTCGGTAAAGAGCCTCCGTCCCGGATCATCGATCAAGCCGAAGAGAAAAAACCTCGCGCAAGGGGGATGGCGATCTGGCGCCCTGACGATCTTCCCTTCGGCTTTTCTCTCCTCACGCTCTTTCTTGGATGCTCATCGTCTCGAAAAATCTCGCGTTTTTTCTCTTGTTTTTCTTGCTTTTTTCTGTGACTTTATCTACTACACCTACATGGTGGCGCACGATCGTGTCGCATGAGGGATCGGACATGATGGCGCGCCACTTGCCATTCGATTTCGAGAACCACCTTCAATAGAGGACACAGCCTGCTATGATTGAACCGACCCAGTGGGGACATGTAGTGGACGTCGCCGTCAGCATCACG
>JFBG01000017.1 GCA_000583135.1 Thioalkalivibrio sp. HK1 | reverse complement strand
AGTCAATTCAGTCGGCACAGGGACCTTGGGTACCTGTGTGGATTGTACGTTCGAATCCTTGACATCGTGGATTGCTGCGCTCATTTTCATGCACTCCTTGGTGGTCACCCTGTTTTTGACGGTTATGCCCAAGGCCAACACCCATCGCTTTCAGCAAGCGAGCGAGTCCATGGTGCATTTTTCCGAGTAATACCCGACGATTTTACCCTAAAAGGATGCGTCTGCGAAAATGCGCCGCTCGCCCGAAGCCTCCCGCTTCGCTCTCGAGCAGGACGGGAAGCGGGCAGTGTAGCGCACCAAAGCCATCGAGACACCCCGCGCGGGGGGTTGCACATCCGCTTCAAAGCGCAGGGCTCGATCAAGCCCTCGACCGAACGCCCGTCTCTCGCCTGATACATACAGCGTATCTTGCAGCGTCTCTCGAATACCCAAGGCGGATGCCCGAAACAGGCATCCGCCTTTTCTTGCAAGCCTTCGAGATCGGGGCAACCCTTAGCCCTGCAAGCGTCGCATGGCTCTCAATCCCAGCCAGAGGCTCAGGCACATCGCCAGCAGCACCACGGCGAAGGGGATGCCGGTGGTGACCGAAGCCGCCTGCAAGGCCCCGAGCCCTCCGGCAACCAGCAAGATGATCGCCACCAATCCCTCGAAGATGGCCCAAAACACCCGCTGCGCAACCGGAGCGTCGGTCTTGCCCCCGGCGGTGATGGTATCGATGACCAGCGAGCCCGAATCCGATGAGGTCACGAAGAAGACCACGACCAAGATGATCGCAAGCGGAGCGCTGATGGCCGCCAGCGGCAATCCCTCGAGCATCAAAAACAGTTTCAACGGCAGCGCCGCTTCGCCCAAGGCGGTATTGCCCGCCGCGACCTGCTCGATGGCGGTGGTGCCGAAGGAGGTCATCCACAGCAGCGACACCAACGAGGGAATGATCAATACGCATACGAGGAACTCGCGCACGGTGCGGCCGCGGGAAACCCGAGCGATGAACATGCCCACGAAGGGCGACCAGGATATCCACCAAGCCCAGTAGAAGGCGGTCCAGCCGTTGTAAAAATTGGTGTCCTCGCGGCCGATGAAATTCGACAGGGACGGCAACTCGGCCAAATAAGCCGCCAGATTGCTGAACAAGCCGCTGAATATCGCCACCGTCGGACCGGCGATGATCACCAAGAGCAGGAGCACCAGCGCCAAGATCATGTTGATTTCGCTCAGACGCTTGACCCCGGCATGCAAACCGAGCACCACGGAGACGAGCGCGAAAGCGGTGATCACCACGATCAATATCGCCTCGCTGGCGGTGCCTGCCGGAATGCCGAAGAGGTGATTGAGACCGGCAACGGCCTGCGATGCTCCGAAACCCAAGGAGGTCGCCAGCCCGAACAAGGTGGCGAAAACCGCGAGGATATCGATGATATGGCCCGGCCAACCCCAAACCCGCTCACCCAGCAAGGGATGGAAGATGGAGCGAATGCTCATCGGCAACTTGCAGTTGAAAGTGAAAAAGGCCAGCGATAGCCCGACAACGGCATACATGGCCCATGGGTGCAGGCCCCAGTGGAAGACAGTGGCAGCCATGCTCAAACGAGCGGCGGCGGCTTCATCCCCGGCCGCCCCCGCCAAGGGAGCCCAACTCTCGGGGGTGCCGGCATCGGCCGCCAGCGATGATGTGTAGTGCGATAGGGGCTCGGATACGCCGAAGAACATGAGGCCGATGCCCATGCCCGCCGAGAAGAGCATGGCGAACCAAGCGGGATAGGTGAAATCGGGCTTGGCGTCATCACCCCCCAAGCGGATCTTGCCGTAGGGCGAAATCGCCAAGACGATGCAAAAGAGAATGAAGATATTGCCGGAAATGGCGAGCAGCCAGTTGAAGTTATTGGTGGCCGCAGGGCGCAATTTGCCGAAAAATTCGCTGGCTTGTTCTTGGAACACTGCCGTGAGCACCACGAAGGCGATGATCACGATCCCGGAAATGAAGAAGACCGGGTTGTGGATATCCAGACCCAAGACCCGAACATTGTGCTCGCCCAAGGTATGCTTGGTCGTGAGCGGGGTCGATTCGCTTTTGCCTATTTTGTCCATCTCTCCTCCCTCCTCTTTTTTTATCTCGATCGGTACCTTGATCTGGTCGATTACGGCCACCTGAAAACATCGTCGAGCGAACGATCGAGGGATCGGCAAGAACGGTGGACGAAGCCGAAGAGACCATGACGGAGTCTATCGGGGTAATCTACAATATTCCGGATATGTCTTTTCGAAAATCCTTGGCCCTCGGGTCAGTCGCTCCATCGATCGAAAACCCCAAGGAGATCCGACATCATGATCGATCCTCGAAAGCTCGACGAGTTCGCCCAGCGCATCCAGCAAGCCATGCCTCCGGGAGTCGCCGCCATCGGGGATGACATGCGCCGCAACCTCAAAGCGGCGATCGAAACCGCCGTTGCCCAGATGGATCTGGTGGGAAGGGAGGAATTCGATATCCAAGCCGCGGTGCTTGCCCGCACCCGAGAAAAGGTCTCGGCCTTGGAAGAGCGGGTAAAAAAGCTCGAAGAGGCCGATCAAAGCGATGCCCCTCAATCATCCTCGAACTCGAACTGACGCCTTCGTTTTCATCGCAAGCAGGCATCGAAGGCAACCCCCGAGACCTTCGAGCGCAGCCCCTTCCATCGCATCGAACGCTCGGCAGGCCCGACCCCCGCTCCCGACCACCCACCGATACGCCTTCGAAGACCTCCCCGCACTTGACTCGTCGACACTCAACCCCCTCGGGAGGCGCTCGCACACCCGATCGGGGGCGATATCCACGCTCGAAATGAAGTGATCGGTGGATGACATTCCGACCGCCGCACAAACATCGGAATTCTCTTGATAATCCTAGCGCACCACGGGAATCATTCAAAGAATGGATTCGTTGACATGTGATTCTCGAAATAAAGCATCAAACATAGGCTATATATCGCCGCGTCATCTCGCTCTTTGTTATTACACCCGCTTTCCAATCACAACGAGCAAGCGCCTAGGCGCGGACTTTCGGCTTTTCCACATTGTGATGCCGTACCATGGATAGGCATCGTTGCCATATCAAGATATCGATCTCATTCGAATTCTGATGACAAAATGTCGTATTATCCGGATTCTCCGGGCGATAGATGGATGATCGTGCGTTAGTGCGTGCGTCCGGCTACCCATCTCCTGATTTCATTATCGCGAGCATTGCATGTGTCGGACGTCGCTACCGCACCCTCGTCCGAATCCGCCGTCCCGCCTACTTCCTCGTCGGAATCCCCTGTCGCCGAGCCGCCGGCATTACCGGCAACCCAAGAAACGTTTCTCGGATCGTAGTCGAGCAGTGCAAGCAGCTCGGCGGACCTATGTTCTCCCACCCCAAATCGATTCATTATCCGAGCGATCCCGTAGGGAGTCTCGAGACACGGGGAATAATCCGGAAGCAACCCCCGCTTTCGCCGATCGGCTCCGGCAGCGATCAGAATCTTTACACCTTCGGTATATGCGTAAGAGGCAGCATAATGTAGTGCGTTAAATCCATTACCCGCATGGCATTCAATGACGATATTGGGCGATTGACTGATCACTTGTTTCAACTGCGCCGTGTTCTTGGCTGCGATATGCCCGAGCAATGCGCTGAACTTGGTGCGCTCGGCAACCGAGTTGTCCGTGCAAATGAGATTGGTTATCGGCGGAGGCTGCGCCGATACCGAAACCGGCGCAAGACAGAGCGCAAGCGAGCCGACAATGGCGCATAAAAGACCGCCACAAACCGGCCGCCTGACCTCGAGGGTCTGGTGATGGGACATGATGAATCGCTCCGATACGGCAATAGGGTCAACGAGAGAAATATAGCAAATTGCAATCCAAATAACAACCGGCCGTATCGATTGTCAACCACCCCGACTCATCGATCGACGGGCATTCCAGCACCCTTTTCGCAGGAGATCCTCGCTTCGAGAAAGGGAACACTCTTCTCTCCTGCCATCCGTGGTGCGGGGGCGATGGTCTTTCGCGATCCGGCTTGGCTCGACCGGGCAGCCCCGGTCGATCGGTATTCGCCTCGTCCCCGACTCTCGTGAGGGATCCGATGACGGATGAGCGGCTGACATGATCCTCGGCTCGTGAATGACAATTCGAGCATCGCTCATATCCATAGAGAGCAACCTCGATCGATGACCTTGTTCTTGCGCCCATTGCAGACTATCCAATCCGCCTTCCAAGGAAGATCACACGCCCCGGTTATCCTTTGCCATATTCATAGTCCGCCTTGAATTTCTCTCATCAAATTATTTACTTGTAAAATTATCCAATGTATCATCGGGGCATTAAGTATTCTTTACCTTAAATATCGGCACGAGCATAAAATCTCCGAAAAATCATATTCATCTATTGGAAATCAGATCTCAATGCGACAGAGAAGTGGCTATCTACTCCATGCTTTTTGTCAATCATGCGACGACGGCATCAGTGTCAATCGCTGCTTCAAACCGTTCATTCGATTCTGGGGAACAATGCCTTCGTGTTGCAATCGGCCCACAACGACCGCCGGATGAATCCCCAGTTCTTTGGAAAATTCTTCGATGGAATCCACGGTTTTGAGTTCCAAAAGACGATTCGCCGATTCAGGCGGGATCAGAAAATCCGCCGCCCATCGGTTGGCTTCATCCTCCTCGGCGCTCTCCAATGAATTCTTACCATCACCAAGATCATCGAGATATATCGCATTGCGCTCTTTTTCGCTGTTTCCATGCAACAGGATATGCGCCGCTTCGTGAAAGAAAGTGAACCAAAAACGGTCATTCCACTTTCCATATAAAGAAATCTGAATGAGCGGTCGGGTCGGTGATAACCATCGGGCCACTCCGCTCACCCTCGCACCTCGTATCGCAGGTATGAAGGCCAAAACCACTCCGGCGTTTTTCAACGACATGCGCATGGAGTGCACAAATGTCCGAGGCGACACAACCGTCAACCGTCGGATTTCGGTTAGCGCTTCTTCGAAGCATGTCCGATCGAAGTCCGGCCCTTCCCAATTCTCGGCTTGGATCTCGCCCAAACGCAACCAAGCGGCAATCGCCCCCGAATCACTTTTCCCCGTACTGGTGCGCCGATAACGCCCCGGCGTCGTACCATTGGATCCGTAGACACGATGCCATTCATCGGGCGATGCCACGCCGAAAAAACGAAGGCATCCATCGACAATAGCGGGCTTGTTCTTCTCGACTAGACGACTTTTAAGAATTGCACCACATTCCATCAATTGCTTGACCGGCAAAATATCCAGCCAATCTGTCCATTCCGCGAGTCGCTCAGCACGGCGTTTGCGCTCCAATCCTTCTCGATAGTATGCCTCGCGACGAAGCCAGAAAGCAGCCGTGCTGCCTATTACGCGTTCCAAGCGGAAAGCGATGTCCTCCGACAATGGGATTTCGCCCTCGATCAAGCGATCGATTTTTCGCTTATCAAGGCCTAATCGGTCGGCAAGTTCATGCCGAGTCCAGCCTCGCTCTTCCGAGGCATCGGATATCGTATCTCCCGGCGGGGAGAGCCAATCCGAGTCGATATGTGTGTTTGAATCAGCCATGGTGGTAATTCTCTATCTCTTCGATGATGATATTGGTCACCTTCTCGTATGCTTGACTCAACTCCAAACGGGCGGTGATATCGTAGGATCTCCGGCTATCGGTGTCTATCCAGCTGCCGCCATCGCTAATCGGCTTATCGTAGGTCAGGTACTTCGAAGAATCGATGCGACGGGCGAGCAAGTCAGCCGCAATCTCCGGTATCGACCTGTCATCATCTTCCATATCGAGCTCGCGGATGGCCTCGATCTGACCCGGCCACAGATCCAAAGGCTCGCCCGCCTCTCTCGCGGCGGCAATGGCTTGTCGTGCGCACTCGATAGCGGCATCCGGATCGGCGGAGTCGATGGGGGTGATGTCGATGGCTTCGATGATCAGGTAGCCGTTGGACTCCAGATATCTTCCCTCCCGATAACGCGCTTCGCGGCGCATCCAAAAGGAGGCCGTGCTGCCCAATTCGCACTCCAAACGAGCGGCAATCTCTTGAGACAGAGGAGTGTCGCCCTTGAGCAGATCCTTCATGGTCTTTTCATCGAGATTCAATCTATCGGCGAGTTCGCACTCGGTCCAACCTCGATCTTCCGAGACATCGGATATCGTATCCCCCGGCGGGGAAAACCAACCCGCCTTGATCGATGAGCTTGGATTGAGCATGGTGATAGCCCCTGATTTCTTCAATGATAGTTATTGATGTCTTCGACACAAACAGCGGTCACTTTACTTCGATCAATACCGCCATCGGCGTGCTTCGGCTCTTGATCGCCATGATTCGGCGAGAATATCAGTCCTTTTCCATCAGCGAGCCTTAGCGTGAATGTCCCATCTCGGTTGAATTTCAGAGGATGGCGGTGGCTCTCACCGAAACATCGGCGGGCGGGCGTCTTTCCAAGCTCCGTTATCGGCGGCAGAAGCAACGGCGGCGTGCACTGCGGCGACCGAGCGCAGGCCGTCAGTAGCGTTCGGCAAGCCGTCTCGGGGGTTGCCGTTGATGATATCGGCAATATCGACATAGATATTCGCCACCGCCAAGAGAAATCCCTCGGGATGGGCTATCGCCACTCGGGTAAGGCGGGAGGCGTCCTCGTACAACCCGCTTTCGCCCTTTTCGATAATCTGAGTGCGTCCGTGAAGCGGGGTGTGGATCAACTGATTCGGATGCTCGCTGGCCCAGCGCAGACCGCCGGTTTCGCCGAAGACCTGAATCTCGAAGCCGTGCTGCCGACCGATGGCAACCGATGAAGTCCAAAGCCGCCCTGCCGCCCCCTTGGACATCCGAAAATTGACCATCGCATCGTCTTCGAGCGCTCGGCCGGCGATGGTGGAGACGAAATCGGCCGACAACTCGCCGACTTGATCGTCGCAAATAAAACTCGCCAAGTGCAGGGCATGGATGCCGCAGTCGGCAAATTGACCCGACACTCCGGCCGTCGCCGGGTCATAACGCCAGCGAACGCGGGGGTTGTCGGCATCGGCGGCATCCCCGTGGTGCCCATGGCTGAATTCGCTGACGACCAAGCGAACCTTGCCGATCTCCCCGGCTCGAACCATCGCCCGGGCTTGGCGAACCATGGGATAGGCGGAATAGCAATAGTTCACCGCACAGACCTTGCCCGAGTCTTTGGCGATGCGGACGATCTCCTCACCCTCTTGCACGCTCATCGTCATCGGCTTTTCGCATAGCACGTTGAAACCAGCTAGCAAAAAAGCCTTGGTCAGTTCGAAGTGCGTGCTATTGGGCGTTGCGATGGTGACGAGGTCGATACGATCATCGCGAGCGCGCTCGCCTTCGAGCATCTCCCGCCAATCGCCGTAGGCACGATCAGGGGCGATCCCGAGCCGCCGAGCATAGTCACGACCGACATCCGGCCGATGATCCAGCGCCCCGGCCACCATCTCGAAGAGCCCGTCGACCTGCGCCCCCAAGCGATGCGCCGGACCGATCTGGCTGCCCTCGCCCCCACCGATCATGCCCCATTTCAGTTTGGTCATCTTGTGCGTTTCTCCTCTATCCGCCTTGGTCTCGACCTACCACCCTCCATCAAACTCATCTGCCATGCGCCCCCGAAAGGAGAGGGACGATAGACCTATATCCAACACTCTTATATCGCTCCACTGGAATAATTTTTGAAAATTTTAACACGATAGCATTTTCCATCAAGGAAACAATCAATGAATTTCATATAGACATGAAAAAATATAATATTAAATTTCACACATTCGTCACATGCATGATTTTTCAGATGTTCAAGAAAAATGATGATACCGAGAAAGCATGATAAAGTCATGCATGAAATCTTGATGTTTCAAGGTCATAGAGCATCCAGAGCGATCATCGAATTTGACCATCCATGTTCGTAGAAAAAACTCTACGTAGCTATTGACATCATCCCAAAGGCTGGTACAATCCATCCCGATTCAGATTGGCTTGGGCGCTGGCAGGAAAAGCCTTAGCCATCCGAGCAAAAGCATCACCATAAAAAAACCGGAAGCTGCGAACACAGTTGCCGTCAAAAAAACCACCGAAAATCACTTCCAACCACCAACAAAAGGAGAACAACCATGACCTGCTCTTCAACCAAACCCCGAGGACAAAAACCCGATAACTCTCCTACGAGGACGCCAAAAATGAAACAGCGAGATCCACAAAACCATCGAAATCTCTGCACTAAGGGTAAATCTCGAAGTGCCCGCACCAAGAGTTACCGAAAACCATGCTGGATATTTGTCCAGCGAGTCAGGAAAGCGTTTGGCGCTTCGAGTCAAGCACAAAACAGCAAGGTCACCATTATATCCGAAGAGGACAAGCGCATGAAGTCGCCGATCCCTGTAAATAGCCGACATCTTTGCACCAAAGGGAGCCATCGAAGGATACATGAACGACATCCCTTGAAAGAAGGCGAGAAAATCGATCCGAAAGAATAGCCTAGCCCTCTTGGATTCAAAGGACAGGTCAAAGGCCGTTCCTCTCTTTGATGGTGTTCCTTTGAAAGCGATCGGCCGATACAGTGCCCCCTGCAGCACCAAGGGGGCACCGCATCGGCCCTTTTCCCTCGTTGGAATCCCGCCCTATTCCTCTTCGAACTGGTGGCTGGTGAACTTCAGCGTGCGGCCGTTTTCGTTGACCGTGCGGACGACTTGCTCGGGGGCGCCGGAGGGGAATTCGGCTTCTATGTCGAGGCTGATCTTGACCTTGGAGTCGATGAGGCCTGCCAGATGGGAGATGACCTCGTCCGCAACTCGGGCGGCATCTCGTCCGACTCGATCGACATCGAGTTCCACGGTGCCGTGGAAGCGTTTGGGTTGGATAGGCCTAAGCGACGGGGGCAAAGTATCGCCGAGCATATCGGCTGTTGAATCTTGTGGGTGCTCGGTGGCGGTCTCATAACCACCTGCCGCCTTCGCCTCTTGCGCAGCGCTCGCCTCTTTCAATTCCTCCTGCCGGGTTTCGGCATCGATCTGTCGGCGGGCGACATCGGACTTGACCAACAGTCCGCCATCCGATCCCGATAGATTGATGTTTTGTCCGCAGCGAATCCCCCGATAGCGCTCGGCCTGTTCATCGTAACTATCGGCGAAAGCGAAAGTGTCTCGCTCCCAAGTCAAAGACGAGACCCCGTCTTCTATCGCATCCAAGAGCACTTTGGATTTTTCGAGTCGGGATAGGTAGGGATATTTGGCGAAATCTTCGAGGATCTGCTTGATAGAGACATGATCGCCCCGCCAAAGCGGTACGCGATCGAGTTCCATTTTCAAGGATGTCCCGGCGTACCTTTTGACCAGCATATCACCGCTTCTCAACTTCTTGGCGGCGCGCACCGCCAACTTGTCCTGCCCCGAAAGGCGCATGGCCTCCCATTCGATAGTCTGCGCTTTGGGATCCCCCTGTACCGGAGCCAGCAACCACTGATAGGTCTCCGGGATTCGAGCATCGACCGTGCTCGAGTCCTCGTCCTTGCGATTTTGCGCTTGCTTCATCTGATGCGCAGAAAGATCGAGAGACTCCTTTTCATCGACGATCGATTTCCACGCAAGGTAGTAGCGAACCCCCTGCATCAAATCCTGCAAGCGGGTCTCATCGGCGGCGAGAAAAACGAGCGTATTACGATAGATTCGCGGCGAGGTGCCTCGATTTTCCAATATCGCCTTGGCCGCAACTTCGGCTGCGTTCTCCTTGTCCTTGCCCTTTTGATAGGGATGATTCGTCCCGAGCACCACCAAGCCTGCATCGAAATCCTCATCGGAAATATCCTGCCCCGATCGCGGCAAGATATGAACGCGAGCGAAATCCCCGCGATCTAACAATTGGCTTTTGATTCGTTTTTCCAACTCCTGCACCGTTTTATCGTCATCTCGCTCGAGTTGCTGCGCCCGCTCTTCCGCAAGTTTCGTCACCGTCGGCTGCGTGGAATACCAATACTTCGAGCCGTCCTGATAGAGATAGGTGGCAGATCCGGCAAGACGACGTAACGCATCCCCGAATACCGTCGGCTGCTCGCCGGGCAAGACGCACCCTAATTTGACCCGCCGATCTTCGAGCCCCCGATGCGCCGCCCCCGCACTCGGGGCGGAGCCCAAGTAAATCGTTCGCGCCACCCGCCGACAAGCGGAATACTTGCCAAGGCTCGATACTTCGCTATCGATGCGTGAAGGCAGCGAGCCGCTACCATCCACATCCTTTTCGATCACCGGTATCCAGTGATCATCCAAATAACGCGTCAGTTCGAACTGAACAACACTATCGTCGATAGCGATATGCGCCGGCATAATCAACGGATTTTTATCACCCTTATCCCATAGACCGTGGATAACGGCCGACATCAAACGCAGCACTCCCCGCGTTCTTTGAAACTTCAAAAGGGTCGACCAATCGCTATACAGCCGATCGAATATCTCCGGATGAATCGGGTAGGCATCCTTGATCCGCTTTTCGTAATCGCTCTCTTTGCATTCGGGCGGGAACTCCTGATGCTTGGATCGATAGAACTCGGCGAACACCCGCGCCGTCACATCTCTATCTTTGTATTGCCCAGGGTCCGAAAAAGGCTCAAAGAGACGCCGCCTGACGATCTCGAAACCCTCTTCCGCACTCGCCGGCCGCCAAGGGGATTCCAAACGACCGATCACATTGCGCAAGCGATCCAACGCCTCGCGGCCGCGCTGACCGCCGACCTCCACATCGTCGGCGCGGGTATGCGGCGAATCCCCTGCATTATCGGAAGCCGGCAAACTGATGACCAACAAACAGTTTGCGGATAACTTGGCCGACTCCGTCAACGCCTGCGCGAAACTGAACTGGGTTTCGAAACTACCGGCGGGGAGATCGCTCTGATCGTGAAGTTGACGGGCATAAGCGACCCATTCATCGATCAGGATGATGCAAGGCCCGTATCGATTGAAGAGCTCTCGCAGGCGATCGCCGGGATTGGTGGCTTTTTCATCGTCGGCGGCGATCGCCTCATAAGCCTCTTTTCCACCCAACTGCCAAGCAAGTTCCCCCCAAAGGGTCGAAACCCTCGTGCCATCTTCTTTGACAACCGGATTGCCCGGGGATATCTTGTTGCCCACCAATACCACCCGGCGGGCATCCGGAATTCGATCCACCTGCGCTTGCTGCATGATGGTATCGATACCTGCCAACTGCGTGGCATCGGCACCGGAAAAGAGATGATAGAGCGCCAATATCGAGTGCGTTTTACCGCCCCCGAAGTTGGTTTGCAGCTGAATCACCGGATCGCCGCCCTTGCCGGAAAGGCGATGCAAAGCACCGGTCATCAATCGTTTGAGACTCTCGGTGAGATAGGTGCGGCGAAAGAACTCACAAGGGTCTCGATATTCATCGTTGCCCTCTCCCAAATGCACCTGCCAAAGATCGGCGGCGAATTCCGCCTGTTGATAGCGACCGCCGGCAACATCCGGATGCGGATTGACAACCTCGCGCCAAGGTTTCAGATTCGCGACATCCGCACTTTCGATCAACGCCCCTTGCTTGCGTCTTTCACCGCGGGTTTGCTCCTCGAAGCGGATGCGCAGCACCTCTTGTTTGGCTCGTTCTATCTCTTCCGATTGCGGAGCCGACACCGCCGCCAAGAGCCGCCCGATGGAATCGAGCGTTCGATAGACATCGTCGCTCGAAAACTTCTCCTGATGCGCCCATCGATTTCGAATCGCTTTTATCTCAAATACCAACGTACGATCCGCCGAGCCAAGTATTATGTTGAAAACCTCCTTCCACTTATCCAATAGCACCTTCAACAAGGCGGATACATCCCACTGCGCCATCGGCTTATCCGCCAACATCGGATCGTTCAGGTATTCCTGAAAATCATGCCCTTCGACCCGACCGGAATTGATGGCCGACTTGATTTCGCGCTCGACAAAAGGTGCAAGACCCTCTTTGAGAAGGTCAAGGGCCTTGCTGACTCGTTCGCTATGGGTGATTGCCATGGTATTCTCCGCTGGTCGGTTCTCATTCGTTATCAGAAAGTCAGCCTAGATCCATAGAGCCTTGGTCAGGCGAAACCCTGGATTTCTCCCGCGCAAGCCGCACGATCTCGGGCCAACTTCTAACCAGTTCGTTATAGGGACGAGCCTCGGCATCACGCTTTTTACGCTCGCACAGGCTATAAAGCCGATAACAAAGTTCGCGGGCGCTCTCGACTTGCGAACCGAGGCTATTGAATACTTCGGCAGCCGCCGCCTCACCATCGGATTGATGCGCTTGCACCAAATGATGCAAAGCCTTCCAAACGGTCATACGAGAATCGGCCAAAGACTCTTGCTTGAACTCGCTCGGCTTGAGAAGCCGAACCTTCCCACCGGCCGAGCGGATGATATCGGCGCCTACCAATCCTTGGGGAGATGTACCCTTGGCCTTGGAAAGCAACTCCGCATCCCCGTAATCCCCCTCACCGAAGCCGTTTTGCTCGAACCAGATCAATGCCCAACGACTCTCGGCATCGAAATCGCCCTCTTGCTCCGCTAGGATCTCATCCAAAATCCGATTGATCCAAACCAATGCCTCCCGAACAGATAGTTTCTCCCCTTCGGCATTGATGACCTTCTCATAGCGCGTATAAACCGCCATCCCGGGTCCGATCACCGCCTGCGCCAAATCCACCGGCGCGATATTGCCGCGCTGTAAATGCATCAAAGCCGGGGGGAGCTCGGCCTTCAGTCGGGCGAGGAATTCTCGGGTAGTGGCGGTAGGTGCGTCTTTCGGACGTCTGCGGCAGACTAGGACGATGCTGGAGGCTAGGGCATTCGTGCCCAAGGTGATCATCCGGGATGCCCCCTCGCTACGTATTGGTAGGGTCCCCGTAATCAAAAAACCGGCACTGATTACTGCATCAAGAAAGGTTTCCCAACCAGTGCTGGCTTTATCATTATCTCCTTTACTTTCCTGCTGCTTAAAAGCGTAATAGATAGTCAGCGGAAAGGCTGGATGAGATTGCACGGAGAGACGATGCATGACTTTTGTCATGCCATCAAGGAAAAAAATTTCGGCTTCTTTCCTATCGCCATGAATTGAGCGACTAGCAACTAATTCTTCTTTTTTAGGGGTAGCGAGGGTGAAAAAAATCTCCGGATAGATCGACCCTATCAAGCGGCGTAGCCAGAGATAGAAGAAATCGGAAAGCTCCGCATAAAAAATATTGTCATAATAGGGAGGATCTGTAGAGACAATCTTGTCTTTTGAACAATCGCTTGATGCTGCGTCCAGTTGATCAGCATACCCCCCCCCCCCC
>JFBG01000016.1 GCA_000583135.1 Thioalkalivibrio sp. HK1 | reverse complement strand
TGACCCAAGTCTATGATTACTATGGGAGTTATACGGAAAAGTACCAATCCCCGGATGACAGGCCATCATACCGCCGCCCTTTTCCGGTTTCCCATAGCCGCCGGCGCATCATCCGGGCTTTGTCGAGCGCTTCGGTCGCAACGCAGGTGTCGTGCATCGAAGCCATGGAGCCCTCTCATCGCTCGACCTCTCGTCGAAGATGCATCGACCGGCTAACGACTCGACACCTGCAATCGGAAGAACTTGCGACGGGGATTGAGGTATCGCTTAGGACGGGTCGGGTCTGGCTTGCGGGGTTCGAGCGAATGCGAGATCCACCGCGCCGGTGCCGACCCGCACCGGCGGAAGCGGAGCCCTCGTGAACAACGGCGCAACGGGAAAGGTGCGATGACGATGCAAGCGAGGAAGCGGTATGCTGTGGCATGCTCCCAAGGAAGCGACCGAGGAGGAGAAGACCGTGAGCGAAGAGAAAAGAATCGAGCGTATCGAGGATATCCCGATTGACTATCGAGGAAGGATCATCGCTCTTGAAAAGATGACCGAGAGACTCGAAAAATACATTTTGGAGCAGCGAAGACTCATAATGGGGGATCGCTATCGTGGGGATCGCTGCGCTCGCTCGGTATTTTTTCGGGGGCGAGTAATCCCGCGCAAGATTGGTATAAGCACCGTAAGCGTGTTTCTTGCGCGCTATCTCGCGATCCCTTGATTAAGAAGGTGGCGGGTTCCGATCCCAATCGCAACCCGAGATGCTCCGGTAGATGGATATGCTCTCGAAGATATCCTCGGATCCGTTCCGGGTCGAGATCGCCCCGTGGACAGGCGCAGGAACGGGGGTGGGTGAAAGTGGCGGGGACGGTGACTAACCACTCGTCCGAACTCGTTTGTTATCAAGGTAAGAACTGAAATCCCATTGAGAAATATGCTATGAATAAAGGGGTTTTAGAGCATGCCCCCGTCGGAGCGAAGGATCCGCGATTCGAAAAAACCGCTCGCAAATCGACCGCAAAGCGGGATTGCGATCCCGCCTGCCCCGTGAACGGGGTGCGCATCCGCCGACCCTAAAGGGGGAGGCGAGATGGCAACCTTTTCCCCCTCGGGGGGTTGGGCGGGCGGCTACTTCGCTTCGCTCGGGGCGCGCACGGGGTCGAGCCTACCTTTGATATACCCGATTTCGGCGTGAAGGTGGGATATGTCATTCTTCACCGCATTGATGCGATCGTTGATGCGAACATCGACCGCTCGAATCTCGGCGATGACCCGCCAATACCCCACTAAGGATGGCAATCCCGAACCCGACCAATATCCCGATCGTTTGCCAATCCATTGACCCCCCCCTTCGCCTCGCTAGATTGATTGATGGGCGCAGGTGCACCCACCCGCTCAACCCCGATCATAGCCCATCCGCTCGGGCAATGGTGCGCTCGGGGCTTTGCCCACCCTTCACCTGAGCACTTGCATTTATTCAATATCAACCATGCTATATCGGATAATAAATATCCTCGCATGACTTATCGGATAAATGCTGGCGAATGCGGGCGGATCGTTCGGGGGGCTTCGAACGGGATCGCCCCCCCCTTCGGGCGCAGGTGAGCGCCGAAGCGGGCTTCGGTCGTGAAGGTGGGTTCGCTCGGGGGGCTGCGCATCGATGCGCTGGGCGAAGGGGCGCCCCAAGCGCATCCGAACACCGAGCGGATGGGGCACATTCGCCCATCAATCGAGCGTAGCGAAGGGGGGTCGATGAGCGAAGTCGAAAAGCAGGAACTCATCGATCGACTATTCAACGATCACGAGATTCGGATGCGGGTCGTGGAAACGGCGGTCAAGGAAATGATCATCGAGCAGAGAGACCTGCGCACCGAGCGGAAGGGCCTGCGCAAAACAATAGCGAAGATGCAAGCGGCTTTGGCCCGCATCCAAACGGGGCTTGCGATCTTCGGTGCACTTTGGCTATGGATCGAAGTGCGACCTTTCGGGGGCTGAGCCCCTGCGCATCAATCCCCCGAGCGGGTGCGCCCGCTTAGGTTGACCGCCCCTTAGCGGTCGGTTATCGCAGCAGCCCCAATCCCTACCGCCCGACGGGTGCGGTGCCCACGCCGACCGCCGAGCCTTCGCCCCGACGAGGGCATGCTCTAAAATCCCTTTGTTTATAGCGTATTTCTCAACGGGGTTTCAATTCTTACCCCGAAAAAATCTCCGTTCGGGCGAGTGGTTAGTCACCGCCCCCGTCACTTTCACCCGCCCCCCGTTCCTGCGCCCGTCCACGGGGTGATCTCGACCCGATGCGTCAGCAGTTCTTAGCGGGAGGCGATACGCCAAGCGAGAACGCCCATCGTAGTCGGCGCACTACGAGGAGCGTTCTTTTTAGGAAATCACATCGAATGGTGCCGAAAAGAAGGGTGCCGAAAAAATATCTTGACATTTCGCTCAAAGTAAGGTAATAATGTAGGAACATCACCGGAAGGGATAACCACTGAGGATATCAGCCATGAAAAAGATAGCAATGATTGTGATGCTCTTCGGCTTCGTCGGGGCGGCTCATGCGGGCTCTCAAGAAGCGACCGGGCAAGTCGGAATCCAGTCTTCGGTCGATATGGATATGACTTCGATGATTCAAGGCGCATCGAGCGTCGGCAGTCACGGCGCAGCGTCCTTGAAGCCGGAGCCGGAGCCGGAATATGACATCAAACTCGGCGAGGACTCGATTTGCGACACCGATGCCTACTCCTGCTTCCATCTGGCGGATAACGATGCCACTACGATCCGAACCGAAGAGACTCAGACGGCGTTTTACTTCGTGGCTATCCTGTGCGCGCTTTATTGCGGGAAATAACCCAATAAAAAAGGGGCTCCGTGCGAGCCCCTTTTTCTCGGTTATCTTTCGGCACTATTCGATATAATTCCCAAAAAAATAGCGCTGATTGCGATGCTCTTCGGCTTCGCCGGTGCGGTGCACGCCGACGCATCATGTACCGCCGAGGGATGCCCCCCGAGCGCATCCGCCGAGACCTTCAAGGCGCAGGACGTGATCGAGGCGATGGATGCCATCGAGGAATCTATGAGCGCAAGGGTCTGCCATCCGATTTTCGGGTGCACTGGATTGAAGCCCGAAGACGGGGGCGAAGAGAGCGAGTGGATCCGAGACCAAGCCGACCGATGAGCCGATCATCACCGCCCAGCCGACCGGCAATGGCGGGTTTATGTCTCCGCCACAGGCGGTGGGATCGTGTGAGATTTCCTGTCGTGATGTGCACGAAGATGATTATGGCAAGTGTATGAGCGATTGCCAGAATCAAAATAAGGCTTCGGTGGATCAATGGATTCTTGATGACATCTAAGATCGACGACAAACCGCTTTGCGATACCGACCCGTAATCTTAGCTTCCATCTGGCGAATAACGACACTACGGTGGATTTCAGCGAGGATGAGCGTCCGATGCAAGTGTCGCCGTCGATGATATTCTTCATAGTCGCTTGGTTTGGCTCATAACGAGTAATAGGCAATAAAAAGGGGCTCTGTGCGAGCCCCTTTTTCTCGGTTATCCGTCGGCACTACCCGATATAATTCCTTTTTTTTAGACCCTGATCGGCAGCGACGCAACGACGGCGCACAAACCTTATGACCCATAGCCTCGAGGAGACCTATATGAATACGAGCGAGGATGGCGGATCGAAGATCGCGATGATCACCGGCGCCGGTAGCGGGGTCGGGCGTTCTTGTGCGCTGGCGATGCTGCGCGAGGGCTGGTCGGTGGTATTGGTCGGGCGGCGAGAAAGCGCGCTTCAAGAGACGAAAGCGATGGCCCAAGGCGCCGCCGATCGAGCCTTGGCGCTTCCGGCGGATGTCAGCGATCCGGATTCGGTGCGAGATCTCTTCGCCGCGACGCATCGACATTTCGGCCGCTTGGATTTTCTTTTCAACAACGCCGGGATCTCCGCCCCCGGGGTCCCGCTCGAGGAGATATCGGTCGAACAGTGGAAAGAAGTGGTCGATATCAACCTCACCGGGGTCTTCCTGTGCACGCAAGCGGCGTTCCGGCTGATGAAAAGCCAGACCCCCGGCGGGGGGCGCATCGTCAATAACGGCTCGATCTCCGCCCATGCCCCGCGCCCGAATTCCTCCCCTTATACCGCCACCAAACATGCCATCACCGGGCTTACTCGCTCGACCTCGCTGGACGGCCGGCGATACGATATCGCCTGCGGCCAGATCGACATCGGCAACGCCTTGACCGAAATGGCGACCCCGATGACCAAGGGGGTTCCCCAAGCCAATGGGGAGATCGCGATCGAGCCGGTCATGGATCCAGAACACGTAGCCCAAGCGCTGCTGTGCATGGCACGCATGCCGCTCGATGCCAATATTCAGACCCTGACGGTCATGGCGACCAAGATGCCCTTTATCGGTCGCGGGTAGTCAATACGGATATTCGAAATGCCCGAGGGGGAAGCCTTCGATTTCGTGGTCGTCGGAACCGGAACCGCCGGAGCCGTCCTCGTCAATCGATTGAGTGCCGACGGTCGCTTTCGGGTGTGTGCCTTGGAGGCCGGCGGACGCGACTCGAATCCCTTCATCCATATCCCCGCCGGATTCATGAAGACCATGACCGATCCGGCGGTGAACTGGCTCTACGAGGCGGAACCCGGCCCCGGCACCGCCGGTCGACGCATCGCCCATCCCCGCGGCAAGACCTTCGGCGGATCGAGCTCGATCAACGGCCACATCTACAACCGAGGGCAGCGGGCGGATTTCGATCACTGGGCCCAGCGCGGCAATCGAGGCTGGGGCTATGCCGATGTACTGCCTTATTTTCGGCGAAGCGAATGCCGGATCGGCGACGGCGACGATCGCTTCCGAGGCCGCGACGGGGAATTCAAGGTCGAGGATCTGCACTGGAAAAATCCGCTGTGCGATGCCTTCATCGAAGGCGCCGAGAGCTTGGGCATCCCGCGCAATCCCGATTACAACGGACAGCGACAAGAGGGTGTCGGTTATTTCCAGCGCAGCGTGCATCGCGCTCGGAGGATGAGCAGCGCAAGAGCGCACCTGCGGCCGGCGATGCGACGCGCCAATGTCGACGTACGTCCTCATGCGCATGCCAGCCGAATCATCTTCGATGGCCCCCGCGCATGCGGGGTCGAGTATTTGCGTGCAGGCTCGCGACATGAGGTCTACGCCACCCGCGAGGTAATCATCGCCGGCGGAGCCGTCAACTCGCCGCAGCTCCTTCAAATTTCGGGGATCGGCCCCCCTTCGCTGCTCGGGGATTTGGGAGTGCCGGTATACCGCGCTCTACCGGGGGTCGGGGAGAACCTGCGCGATCATTATGCCGTGCGGACCGCTTTCAGGGTCAAAGACACCCGGACCATCAACGAACTCGCCCGGGGCTGGCGCCTTGGCATCGAGATCGCCAAGTATTTTCTCGCCGGGAAAGGGATTCTCACCTTGCAGCCGACGCTCGTGGGTTGTTTTTGGAAATCCGACGAGGCCTTGGACGGTGGCGATCTACAGTTGACATTCACCCCCGCCAGCTATCGTCAAGGCGTGCAATCCACCTTGGAAAGCGAGCCGGGGGCGACGATCGCGGTCTGGCAGCAGCGCCCGCAAAGCAGCGGCTTCGTTCGCGCCCGCACCCCGAATCCCCTCGACAAGCCCGTGATTCAACCGAATTATCTCGCCGAGGAATATGACCGACAGGTCATCGTCAAAGGCATTCGGCTGGCGAAACGGCTGATGCGGGCCGCACCGCTGCGGCCTTGGTTCGAGCGCGAGGCGCTTCCGGGGGAGGGGGTCGATCGCGACGAGGATATCCTGGACTTCGTTCGCGAAATCGGCACCACCGCCTTTCATTTGATGGGGAGCTGCCGCATGGGACCGGCAAGCGATCCGATGGCGGTGGTCGACGATCGCCTTCAGGTACATGGCGTCGAGGGCTTGAGGGTCGTCGACGCCTCGATCATGCCGATGATGCCCTCGGCCAATACCAACGCCTCCACCTTGATGATCGGCGAGAAAGCCGCCGATTTGATCCTCGATAAAGACCCGCCCGAAGCGGCGACGCTTTGAGTGCCTTCGAATCATGAACGCGATCGATCGATTCAAAACCGAATCCACTCGATACTTTTCATAATGACCACCCCACCTATCCCTTGCGGGAAGAGCCCCGGGGCTCTTGTCAGCGGGGTGGAACCTTTACCGGCCATCTCTCGGATACCCCAAAATATCTTCGCCAATGCCTTGGCCGCCCGCATCCTAGGAGTGTTGGAGCGGGCGATATACTCACCTATGCACCGATCGGGGCATGACGATCAAATACGGAAAAAAGGGAATTATATCGGATAGTGCCGAAAAAAAGGGGGAGGTCGAACCTGCGGGCTCACCCGCTCGAAGTCGATGCGGCGAAAAGGCTTACCCTCCGAAGACGTGCACTCCGATCACCACGCACGCTATTACCGCAGCTGCGATGGCGTTGATCACGGCTACGCTTCGGTTGATACCTGCGATTTGTACTTGGATGTCCACCAACGATTTGCGAATCTCGACGATCTCACGCTCGAAACGCCCCGCGGCCGTTTCCATCGACTGCATCCGAACTTCGTAATCGACTGCCCATTTGTCCATCACCCGCTTTTCGTCGTCGCTCATGTGAGCCCCCTTCGCTTCTCTCGGTGGGTGGATGGGCGCAGGTGCACCCCTCGACTTCGAGCATAGAGCACCCCGTCGGTGAACGGATGCGCTCGGGGCTCGAACTCGGCCCCGTGCTCAAGGCCTAGCACCCCATAATATACAGGATATTTTCATAGCATATTCGCCAATATATCGGCGAAGGTGGATACCCGCTCGGGGGGCGATCCCGACGCACCGAGCGGGTGGGCGAAGGCTCAACCTGCGTCCCGTTCACCGAGCGGATGCGCAAACGGGGCGGGCGGAAAGCGAAAGCCCAAGACCCGACCCCGGGGCGGGATCGTGACCGCCGCCCGGTTCGCGAACGCGCAGGGGTTAAACGGGGTGCACGCTTCGACCGAGGGGCACGCTCGAACTGCTTCCCCCGATCTATCCGATGGGGACCGACTTCGAGCGCATAAGGTCACAAAGTCACGGGGATTCGGGGGCTACCCGGCCTCGATCTTCGGCAGGAAGAAAACCTCGGCGTTTTCCGGCAGTGGCTGGAAATGGACGGTATCGTGGATTTCGCCGTTGATGGCAACGGCGGTTTCTTCTTCGAGCCAAGCACCTAGCCCGGGAAAGCGTTGATCCATCTTGCGAACGAGCTCGCGCATGGTACGCGCCTCGATCTCGAATTCCTTGCACCCCCCGGTGCGCTCCAAGCCGGTGCCGGTGGATAAAACGACGCGAACGCTCATTGTTTCAAGTCCCCCGAAAAGGCTTATCAAGGCTCGTATTCGAATGAACCGGGTTCCGTCGAAGGCTTGCGAATACGGTGTGATACGAGATCGAACGATACGGCGAAGAGAGGATCAGACGATTCAAAAGGGCCGGCCTCAACCCTTCAAAGCTCGGGATCTTGGCGATGATTGAGAGCGTGGAGGATACGAGGGGGGGACATCGGCAACTCTTGCATCCTTCTTCCCACGGCATCGGCCACCGCATTGGCGATTGCGGCCATCGGCGGACAGATACTGACCTCGCCGACCCCTTTGACACCGTAGGGATGATTGGGATTGGGCACCTCGACCACGATCGGCTCGATCATCGGGACATCCGAGGAAACCGGCACCCGATAATCCAAAAAACCCGGATTGCTCATCGTCCCGCTTGCTTCGTCGTAGATATATTCCTCGTTCAAGGCCCATCCGATCCCTTGGACCACCCCGCCTTGGATCTGCCCTTCGACATAGGAAGGGTGAATGGCTCGCCCGGCATCCTGAGCGGCGACGAAGCGCAAGATGCTCACGCGTCCGGTTTCGGGATCGACCTCCACATCGCAGAACTGGGTTGAAAACCCGGGGGCCTGACCGCCGGCATTGACCGTCCCGGTGGCGGCGATCGGGCCGCCGGTGGCGCTGAATTTGGCGGCGATCTCCTGAAAAGAGAGGGGCTCGAACTCGGCGATCTTGCCGCCGGCGGCGTCGACGGCGGGAACGGCATGGCCATTCTCCCAAGCGACACGCTCCACATCCACATCGCGCAGCAAAGCGGCGCGAGCGCGCATATCGTCGATCACCTTCTTGCAGGCATCGATCACCGCAAGGCCGGTGGCGTAGGTCACTCGGGAGCCGCCGGTTACATGACAATAGGGCACGGTCTGGGTATCGGCGACCTCGGAGCGGATCCGGTGGTAGTCGATCCCCAACGTCTCGGCGGCCATGATCGCCATCGATGCCCGGGTTCCTCCGATATCGGGGCTGCCGGTGGCGATAGTCAAGGTGCCGTCGGCATTGACGGAGACCGTCGCCCCCGAATCCCCGCCGCCATTGAACCAATAACCGGAGGCGACTCCCCGCCCTTGATTCGGCCCGAGCGGCGCCTGATATCCGGGATGATCGCGCAAGGCATCGATGGTCTCGACATAGCCGCCATGGGCGAGCTGCGGACCGTAAACCATACGAGTGCCGATCCGGGCGGCGTTCAGCCGTCTGAATTCCAAAGGATCCATACCGATGGTCTTGGCCGCGATATCGATGGTGCTTTCGACCGCAAAAGCCGATATCGGCGAGCCGGGGGCGCGATAGGCCGCCGCCTTGGGTCGATTGCTGACCACGTCATAGCCAATGGTGCGTTGGTTGGCGATGGAATAGGGAGCGAAGGCGCACATGCAGCCGTTCATCACCGGCGAGCCGGGGAAAGCCCCGGACTGATAGCGCAAGATCGCTTCCGCGGCCCGCATGGTGCCGTCTCGACAAACGCCTATCTTGATGGTCATCGAAGCGCCGGAGGTCGGGCCGGTGGCCTTGAAAACCTCTTCTCGGGACATGCTCATCCGCACCGGATGACCGGAAAGCCTCGAAAGAACGAGGGCCACGGGTTCGAGATAGACGACCGTCTTGCCGCCGAAGCCGCCCCCGATCTCGGCGGGGTTGACCTTCAAATCACCGATGGTCATGCCGGTCAGGCGCGCGGTGAGATTGCGCACCGCGAAATGCCCTTGGCTCGATGTCCAGATCTCCCCCTTGCCTCCTTGCCATTGCGCAAGACAGGCCTGAGGCTCGATATAGGCTTGGTGGACGGGGGCGGTACGAAAATGCCTCTCGACGATCTCGTCGGCATCGGCGAAACCGGCCTTTACATCCCCCATCTCGAAGCAAACCCGCTTGGAGATATTGGAGGGCTCGGTCGGCGGCGGCTCGACACCGCGGGTGAACATATCCTCGAAGAGCAAGGGGGCGTCCTTGGCCATCGCCCGCTCGACATCGATCACATGGGGCAAGGGCTCGTAGTCGACCTCGATAAGAGCGAGCGCCCGGCGGGCGATGGAAGCGCTTGTCGCCGCCACCGCCGCCACCGCATGCCCCTCGTAAAGCGCCTTCTCGCGCGCCAGGATATTGCGGGTGATATGCCAAAAGTTGAGCGCAAGGCGTTCGGGTCCGCTGTATTCGAAAGGATGATCCGGAAGATCCGCACCGGTGATCACCGCTTTGACCCCGGGCAAAGCGGCGGCGCGCTCGGTATCGATGGAAAGAATACGGGCATGGGCATGCGGACTGCGCAGCACCTTGCCGTAAAGGGCTCCGGGCAGGGTGAAATCCGCTCCGTATTTCGCCGCTCCCGTGACTTTCTCCAATCCGTCCGGGCGCACCGGGCGACTTCCGACCCAGCGATAAGCGTTGCGTGTCGCACACATAACGACAGCCCTCATGGTCAGGCTTTTCCGATCCGGCGAAGCGGAAATCATGCTTTGATCGAAAAAACCGCTAAGGAATACGACCTGCGCTCACCAAGCAATTCTCTGGGGATCGCGATCGACCGCGACCCTTGCAATGCCGCGATCGGATTTTTTCAAAAAAGAGGAATTGCCCTTGCGGAAGGCTTTCAACATGCCTTGATGATATTCAAGATACCCGAAAAACGAAGCCGGCGTTTCGAATAAGCGATGGGTTCTCGACGAGCGATGCTCTGGCTTCGACCCAAGTCAATGCCAATCCTCGATATCCACAGCCGATATCCACAATCGATATCCGCAAACGATTCTTTCCTCGGCACCATTCCAATCGGATGGTCAGGCGCTCGGATTTCTCGTTCTCGTATCGATCTCTATCTCTTTCGCCGCATGCTCACGCCGCACCCTTTACGACTTCAAGGGTGCGGCGCATATCCATCTCATATCCATCGGAATATCTATAAGACGTCAGGGGCTACCGGTTGCACTGTTGTTGACCAGCGCTCCGCCACCGCCGGTGCGGGTCAACACCTGCACCGTGAAGGGCTGATTCGAGCGCAGCTCGCACGCCAGACTCATATCGTTCCACCGATAGCGGATGATGTCGGCGAGCGATTCGCTTTGCAGATGGAGCACGGACCCCGAAAGCAAAGAACCCAACGCGCCATCGTATCGATTGCCTGCATCGTCGTAACACGCCAGACTCATCTCGTGGCAACGCACGCCGTTCTCGGAGATGCATCGGATACGCAAATTCGACTTCTCCGAATTCCCGGGCGAGGATATCGATTCAACATCCGCTCGGTGCACATCTCCCTCGGGAGCCGAGCGGAGGAAAGCGGTGTTGTTGACCAACACCCCGTCGCCCGAACGCGTCCATATCTGCGCCGATATCTCGGAAATGCTACGGAGATCGCATCCCAAACGACCCCGCCCTGCCCAACTGCCGCCGATGACCTCGGCCAATCGAGCGTTGGTCAAGGTCGTCGTGCCAAAAGCCGGAATCGGGCTCGGGAGTTCGCCGGAGAAGGGAGTCCCGTCTTGAGCCTTGCAATCCATGTACACCGTGCAGGGAGTGTTTTGAGCGCAACGCACGCGCATGGTCGCACTGTCGTGCACGGTTGCCGGCGGGAAAGCCAACGCCCGAGTCTTTACCGGCCATCCGATCCCGGTCTCGTCGATCACCTCGACGGCAAGCCTCGTATCGGGAAATCCGTCGGCCACCAAGGTGATGGTATCGAGATGGCTCGTGGTATCGGCATCGGCATCGGCGGAAACCCTCACCACCACCGGATCTTTCCAAGTCGAAGGACCGAAGGAGATCTGAGGCGGGCTCAACCTCAACACCGGATTGGTTCTTTGCAAGTCGACCACGACCTCCGATGTCGGCCGACCGTTGAGCCGCACATGAAGAAACGAAGCGCGTCCTTCGACGATCACTATCCTCTCCTCGGGGGAGAGAATGAAGCGCGGAGAGATTTGCTCGAGTTCTTGGTCGGCATCCGCGACGCTCACCTCGAAGCGACGATCGAAGATACCGGTCGCGGCGATGGTAACGGTATCGGAGTCGTCATCGGTATCGTTGTCATCGCGGGCGAATATCCTGACGCTTTGCGCTGTCTGCCAGTTCGAAAGCGTGAACGTCAACACCCTGGGATTCAAAGTGATATCTTCGTTCTCGTTCGAAAGCCGGACTTGGATTTGATCCGCATTCGGCGGCTTGTCGAGCGCGAAATAAAGGGTCTGGCCCGCACTCTCCTCCAATCTCAAACCGCCGGCGGGGGATTTGATCACGGTGAAGGTCGTATCGTTCACCCTCACCGGGAGAGTCGCTCCCGAGACGTCCTGGCTGGTGATGACGATCGAATCGGTATCGTCGATGGTATCGATATCCCGAGCCGCCTTGACGGTGACGGTCATCCTTTGATCCCAATTCAAGGTGCTAAAGGACAGGATATTCTGCACCCCATCGAGATTCGGATCGACATCGACGGTGACGTCTTGGTTATCGTTCGAGAAATTCAGATTGACATTGCCGCTCGGGCGCTTCCAAAGACGGACCGTGAATGTCGACTCGCCTTCCTCGTCCACTTCGAGGGTGTCGACGGAAAAACGAATATCGTCGTTGTCATCCACTTCGATGAGTTTGTCAACGGTGCGCCCGGTGAGCCCGCTTCCGGTGGCGGTCAAAATGACGGTGCCTCTATCGTCATCCGGATCGTCATCCTCGGCGACGGAAACGCTGACATTTCGCGATGAATTCCAGTTCGCGGTGCTGAAAGAAAACGATTCCGGGGAGACCGTGATGTCCTGGTTGGTGCTCGAAACGGCAACGTCGACGTCTCCGGTCGGCCGAGCGGCGAGTCTGAAGGAGAAAACCCTCGAAGCACCTTCCGGTATGACCAAAGCATCGTCGGAAGACAACCTGAAGGGTCTTTCCCTCAAGTCGACCGCTTTGGTCATGGTCGCCGATATCCCCCCGGTCGCGGTCAGGGTGATGGTGTCGGTATCGTCCGTCGAATCGCTATCGACTATCGACATGACGGAGACGGTTTGAGGGACGGTGGAGTTGGTGGGAGTAAAGGTCAACGCAGTCTGATTGCCCGCAATATTGGGGTTGGTATCGAAGGTGATATCCGAGTTGGTATTCGTCAATGCCACTGTGACGTCCGTGGTCGGAGTATTGCCGCTGAGATTGACGGTCATCTCGTGAGTGCGACCCTCGTCGAAGACGAGCGTTCCGGCGGGTCTGACCACGATCCTGGGAGTGTCGTCATCGATGATCGTCAGGGCTTTCGTCGATGTGGCGGTGATCCCTCCGGTGGCGGCAAAAGTGATGGTGTCGGTCTCGTCCGTCACGTCTGCATCGTGCACCACCGTGATGACGACGGATTGCGGATCCGTTGAATTTTGGGGGGTGAAGGTCAACGCCTGCTGATCGCCATCGGCATTGGGATCGGTGTCGATCTTGACGTCAGCGTTGCTCTTGCCGATGTTGACGGTGACGTTTTGGGTCGGAGCTTGACCGCCGAGCATGACGGCGATGGTCAGCGAATTCCCCTCGGTGATGGTGAGCGGGCCTTCGCGATCGAAATCGACGCTGCTAACCTCGTCATCGTCCACGGTGACCGTCGTGATCTGATCGGCAGCAGTCAAGTTATTCGAGGTGACGGCCAAGGCGATCGTGACACTTTCGTCCGCGGAATCGTCATCGTCCACCGGAGAGACGGTCACCGTCTGCGTCGTGGTGGAGTTCGCCGGAGTGAAGGTCAACGTTGCCGGCGAGACCGTAACCGCACCCGTATCGGCGCTTGTCACCGACAAGACAACATTCTGTGTCGGGGCGGTGCCGCCGAGACTGACGAAGAACGTACCGTCATTGCCGCCCTCGTCGAGAGAAACCGTAGGGCTGCTCACCACGATACTCCCCGAAGGAGGCGTGTCGTCGTCATCCACGGAGACGATCAGGCTTTTCCTTGCGAACTCTCTGCTTCTGGTCACTCCCCCATCTGAATCATCCACCTCGATCACCAAAATGATCGTGTCGACTTCGTCATCGTAATCGCTGTCTTCGGCCGCCTCGATGGAGAGCGTTATGGTATTGCTCCAGTTCGAGGTATTGATATTGCTAGAGGACAACGTTACGTCTTCGAAGACGCTGCCGCTTGGGTTGATCACCTTCAAAACCACATCGGTGGTCGGGGCTTCGCTGAGGGTGACGGCGACATTGACCGTACTGCCCTCCTCGACGGTGATGGTTTCGGGATCGACCATGATGGTGCCGTCGAAGGGCGTAGGCGCATCATCATCCACCTCTACCCTTCTACTCACATCCGAAGCCCGATAACCGGCGCCGGCCGATAGCGTGACGGTGACCGACTCATCGAGCACGCCGCTATCGATAACGGGGGTGAGCGTCACCGTTTGCGGCGTTTGGTAGTTCGAGGCACTGAAGGTCAAAGAAGCAGGAGAAACCGTGACCGCACCGGTATCGTCGCTCGTCACCGTGATGGTGGCACTCGCTTTCGGGGGTGCGCCCAAGGTGACGGCCAAGGAGCCGGCGCTACCGCCCTCGATGAGATTGATCACACCTGCGCTCACTACGATCTCCCCGTCATCATCGGCGACGGTGATCGTTTTCGTCTGATCGATGGCGGTGGTACCGCTGGTAGCGGAAACGGTGATGTTCACCGATTCGTCCGTGCCGTCGTTATCACTACCCGCCGGGGTGACGATCACCGTCTGCGCCGTAGAGTAGTTCGAAGTGGTGAAAGTCAGCGTGCGGGGCGAGACCGTGACCAAATTCGTATCGCCGCTTGCCACCGACAAGGTAACGGGGCCACTGCTCGGTTCTTTGCTGAGTTCGACGGTGAAGGTGCCGGGACCACCCCCCTCGTTGACGGTGACCGCCGCATCGCTCAATACGATGCCATCGTCATCGTCGAACACGGTGGCCGTACCCGTCGCGACCGCAGCGTAGACACCGCTGGTAATGGCAGGTGTGGCGGTGATGGTGGCGGTATCGTTGACCCCATCGGCATCTTGCGCCCCGGTGAGGGTGATGGTCTGAGCGGTGTTCTTGTTGCTTTCCGTAAATGTCAACGAGGTCGGAGTGATGGTCACATCCGAGTTGTCGCTCGTGAAGTTGATGACCAAATTCTGTGTGATGATCGCTTGAGAATCGCTCACGATGATGGCGATCGTGGCGCCCGACGAACCTCCTTCGTCCAGCGATGTACTACCGACGGAGATGGTGGCGACCGGTAGTTTCGTCGCTTCGCTGTATGTCACCCCGCTGCTGCCGCAATCGTTGGCGGTGATATTGCAGGCCGCATAGCCCGAAGAATACTGCGTTGCGGCATCGGTGTATTCGAGACAAACCGTTTGAGGATTTTCAGCGACTCCAATGGTGCCGCTTGATCCGGCATCTATCGTGGCGCTAGTCCCCGTTCTGGCATTGCATTGTGTTGCCCCCGGGATGTTGAGGGTTTTATAACCTGTCAACGAAACATCATGAGCGCAGGTGCTCGTGTAACTCCCGGAATTGCCCACGGGGCGAGCGATACAATCTTTCGCCGCCGTGATTTGCGCGCCCGCAGTGCCGGGGAAGGCTGCAAGCATCGACAACGAGCCGAGGATGAGGGTGAGGGTGAAAACGATCGCCGAGCGAAGCGGTCTTTCGGTAGGCGAGCCATCGAGCGGCACCGGAGCCGGATACTGGTTCGAACCGGTGCAATCAATCGTTGTGGTGTTCATCGTCAATGGCACTCCTTGTCACGGCTGCTCGTTGATTAGGCTTGGCTGTGAAAAACCCGCCGCCTCGGTTGTTTTTCGGGCACTTGGAGGCGTTGGGGCATTTTTTCGCATTGGCATTATATCCCAATCCGCTTTGAAACCACCGGAATCGAAAAGCGAATCCGATGGAAAACGATGCGCTTTATGGGCTTATCGACGCACCCTCTTCTACGTATTCTTGCCAAAATCCTGCGACTACCGGCGAGATCACCCTTGCCTTCTCGATGCAAAAAAAGCGATGCCCTGATTCGGCGTTCGAAAAAATACCGCTCGAAATCGATTCCAAGGCTTTTTTTCACTCCGACTCGGGTATCCGATATGGGTTGGAAGACCGGGTTCGGTTCTTAGTCGACAAGGCGCTTCGCCGAGACGAAGCAGGCGTCTTCGGCTTCGTTGCGGACTGCGCGAAACAGATTGATACGCTGTCTCGATCTCGGGGCGGCATCGCGAAAGATCCCACCCCGTTCGCCGGCGGTGCTGTAAAGAAAACTCAAGGTCTCGGCTGCGGTGTACTCGTCATAAGGCATATTCGCCGCGATTCGGTCGATCTGACAAATACAAGGATATAGGGTGTCATAGCTCTGCCCCCCTCGATCGGCCATGCATCCGAGCACGAATTCGACCCTGGCTTGGGTGGGAAAATCATTGGCGGCCGCAGCGCTCGAAGCAAAACTCCCCGCAACGAGGAAAAAGGCGAGGAAGGCGGCGATACCCGACCGATACCAGCGGGGGTTCGACAAGCGGTCGTTCATTGTCTATCCTTCGATTCGGTTTTTCAGGTGAGATTCTTCGATGCTTTCGAATTAGACCGATTGAAACGATTGCACGATCCGCAAAGAACGATACGCTCTCGGCTTTCGTTTTTCGATTCGTTTTCGTCGATGGTAGCGAAGAATTCGTCTTTTTTGTCGAAATTCGCTTCGATATCGTCCTCTTGGTCGTCGATGTCTCCAATTTCGATCCTCAGGTCTTCATCGTCTCGTCGGAAAATATACCGCAAGAGCGAGCGGGGCCGTCGCAAGGGAATTGGATGCCGACCGAAGCGGTCCGGATTTTTCTTTGGCTTCGCCGACGAGCGAAAAATCTTTCGAACCCGATACCCCGATATCATGCCCCGTTGTCAGGGCGCTTTATCGACGCTACGCATCACGGAAGACCGCCGACATGAACAACGCGATCCTTTTTCGATGTGCCTTGGTAGGGTTGTGGATGGCCGCTTTGGCCATCGGACCGATGAAAAGCGCTTTGGCCGCCGATGCTGCGAAACGGGTGGCGGTGCTCGATATCGAACTGCTCAAGGCGGACTATTTGCCGAATGCCGAGCGCACCACCGAGGAGGATCGGCAACTGCTGAACATGTCCGCCGATTTGATCCGAACGCGGCTTCGCAAGGAGGGTTACGATGTCGTGCCCGCCTCGCTCACCCGAGAGGCGATCGCCGCTGCGGATCCGGGTCAACGACTCCATCAGTGCAATGGCTGCGAGATCGATATCGCCCAAGGTCTGAATGCCGACTGGGTGGCCATCGGCTGGATCCAAGTGGTGAGCTATCTGATCGTGAATCTCAATGTCGTGGTCTTGGAGGTCGAAAAGGGCCGCGAAGTGGGGCGAGCCTTCGTGGACCTGCGCGGCTACAACGAGCGTTCCTTGAAACGCGCCACCTTGTATCTGCTGGATCATCTGCTCGTGGAACGCTTGGCCAAAAACCGCGCGATGCCTTGATCCGGGCATCGGGAAATACTTGCCCGCTCAAAATGCCCGCTCAACGGGCGATGAGGGGAAACCCGCCTACTGCCCATCATCCCTCGGCACCGGTATGATCGACTCCATCGGCAGCCCTTGGCGCGCCCAGCCATCGGTACCATCCGGATACCAGATCACTTGGCCATAACCCCATCGATAGGCCCTGCGGGCTGCATTCCAACCCATCCAGCAATCCTCGAGACAGAAGAAAACCATCGGCCGAGCAAAATCCCCGGCGCTCAGCCGCTCGATATTCTCCTTGAAGTAGTTCTCCTCCACGATCGGCAAAAGCCCGTAGCCGATATTCGGCAACCATACGCTTCCAACGATGGTCGTGCGCTCGGGAGGAAACCACAGGGCATCATCGTTCATTCCTTTCGGACGCCGAGGCGACGGGAGCACATCGATCAGCAAGGGGGGGGATGCGCCCTCGACCAATCGCTGCATCTCTTCGGTCGAAACCGTGCGCACCCCGCTTAGCGAACAGGGCACCGCCGAGCGATAATTTTCCGTTCGGTAGGCATCCGGCTCTTCGTCGATACAGGCTTCGGCGGCCAGGATGCCGGCGCCGGGATCGAGGGCGACGATGCCCAAGACCGCCAACAAAATCGCCCTTGACGCTCGGCCGCCGGGATTTGCGGCAAAACTCCACATCGATGATCGGTGGTACCGGTAGGCCCTCTTCGCCGGGCGAAGCTCGAATCTTCCGGACAATGCTTCGAAGATCGCCCCGCAAGAGGCCAAATAGCGAGCGAGTCTCGACAATGCACCACGAAAACGATGAGGCAGCGCATTGCCTCGCCTGCGAATCCCCAATCCCGCTTCCTGCCGTTCCTCGTTCATCGATGAGATATCCCAAAAGAAGAACCATGTTCTCGAAGACAACGACAATACCGACTTGCACGAGTCGCTTGCATGAATCGACCGCTCGATCTCGATGGGAGACAACCCCTTTGTACATCCTCGCCCTTGTCCGCAGAACCCTTCCCGCCATCGCTGCCGGAATGGTACTCGTCCTTTTTTCCTCGCTTTCCTTGCCGACGAAAGCACAACCCGCACCTTTGGCGGGGCAGAGCGCCAAGCCTCTCGATCTCGACGAGATCGCCGAGGGGATCCATGTCTATGCCGGAGCGCATGACGAAGATGCCACGCCCGGCAATTTGGGGGGCTTTTCCAACGCCGCTCTGGTGATCGGCAAGCGCTCCATCGCGGTCATCGATAGCGGTGGCAGTCGGGCTTTCGGCCTTCGTCTGCGAGCGAGCGCCCGCGCCCTGTCCGATCTGCCGATTCGCTATGTCATCAATACCCACGTCCACCCGGATCATATCTTCGGCAACGGCGCATTCGATGACGCGCAAAGCGTGGTTGTCGGCCACCACAAACTCCCCCGGGCTCTCCTTGCGCGCGCATCTTTTTATCTGGAGAACTTCGGACGGCGGATCGGGGCGAGGTTCGAAGGCACGCGAGCGATCCCCCCTACGATGACCGTGGATCGATCGATGCGAATCGATCTCGGCGAGCGGGAGTTGATCCTCGATGCTTGGTCGACGGCGCATACCGACAATGACCTGACGGTTTTCGACCCTGCGACCGGCACCCTCTTCGCCGGCGATCTGCTTTTCGTCGACCGCCTGCCAATCATCGACGGTAGCCTCAAAGGTTGGCTGCAAGTCCTGACCGAGTTGCGCTCGATACCGGCACGGCGCGTCGTGCCCGGACACGGACCCGCTTTCGCACCGTGGCCGAATGCCCTCGATGCCCAAGAGCGCTACTTTCGCGCTTTGCTTCGAGATACGAGAGCGGCCTTGGATGCAGGTCATCGTATCGAAAGGGCCATCGAGAGCGTTGCGAGCGAGGAAAGAGGCCGTTGGATCCATTTCGATATCGGACACCCCCGCAATATCACCGCCGCTTTCACCGAATTGGAGTGGGAGTGATCCTTAATCATCCATGCTCTTTTCCATCATCCGCCGATGGCCGCCCCGCCGACGGCGAGGGGATTTCCTACTCGCCATCGATCCCTTGGCCGGCAGCCATTCCCCATCTCATCGCACAGTCACGAGGTATCTGCAGATCAACGAAGCACGGATTCACCGTCAACCGATCGATGATTGATCGACGCTCTCTTTATGCATAAGCGCCATGCAAGCGATTTGAAAGATCATGTCGGATCGATTCCGGCGCTGACCGGCCGACACTCGAACCCGGACGATTCCCTATCCGATGCCTTCTCAGCCTGTCGTCCCTTGCGCCAAACGCCTTGCAACCTTATTTCCCGATACAAAATCCGGAGAAAATTTCCGCCAGCAGATCCTCGGTGGCGAATGCCCCGGTGATTTCGGCCAAGGCATTTTGAGCGCTTCGCAATTCCTCGGCGCAGATTTCCCCGGCCTTGTCCTCCACCAATCGGGAGCGGGCTCGATCCAATGCCGCAAGGGCTTTTTCCAAGGCGCTGACATGACGGCGACGGGCCATGAAGGCATGCTCGAACCCGGCCGAATCGTCCGTCACTTTCTTTACGATCGCCTCTTCCAGATCGGCGATCCCCGCCCCGGTCAAAGCGGAAACCCTCACCACCGGCAACGGGGGGGCTCCCGACGCCGGATCCCTTGCCGCAGGATTACCATCCTTTGCCGAAGTCAATGAGGAATTCGAAGATGAATTCGAAAAGCGATCCTCGACCAGCCCCGGCTTCGATCCGCTGAGATCGATCTTGTTTCGAACCAATATCCCGGCACCTTTGCGAAACAATCGCTCGGGAAGAGCGAAAGATCCTTGGGGGAAAATATCGACCCCGAGACCGATCTTTCCCGGATCGCTCTTGATATCGTCCGTAATATCGCTCGTATCGTCGAAGACCAAAAGCGCCAGATCGGCATCTTCGAGCGCCGCCTGCGCCCGCTCCACCCCGATGCGTTCGACCGGATCTCGGGTTCGACGCAAACCGGCGGTATCTCGCACCTCGAAGGGAATGCCGGCGATCACCAAACGCTCGCGCACCGGATCCCGGGTGGTGCCGGGGATATCGGTGACGATCGCCGCCTCCGAGCGCGCCAATCGATTGAGCAGGCTTGACTTGCCGACATTCGGCGCTCCGGCGATCACCAATCTCACGCCTTCACGCAGCATCGCACCCTTGCCGGATTCGGCGAGGGTCGTCGCCAACGCTTGGCGCAGAGCATCCAAACGCCGGATGATTTCCGGATCGGCGAGGAGATCGAGCTCCTCTTCGGGGAAGTCGATCGCCGCCTCGATAAAGACCCGCAATGCCACCAACGCATCCCGATGCTCCCCGACCGTGCGAGAAAACTCACCACCTAACGAGCGTATCGCCGAACGGGCCGCGCTCTCCGAAGCGCTGTCGATCAAATCGGCAACCGCTTCCGCCTGCGCAAGATCGATCCGATCGTTGAGAAAGGCGCGCAGCGTGAATTCCCCGGCGCGGGCCGGTCGAGCGCCCAAATCGCATACACGATCGATCACCATCCTCGATACCACCGGTCCGCCGTGACCCTGGAGCTCCAACACATCCTCGCCGGTGAAGGAAGCCGGTGCCGGAAAAAAAAGAGCCAGCCCGTTATCGATCTCACCCCCTTCCCGATCGAGAAAACGAGCCCTGGTTGCCAACCTCGGCGAAGGCCTTCGCCCGATAATCCCCTCGGCGATGGCCACAACCTGCGGCCCCGATACCCGCACGATCGCCACCCCACCCCTTCCCGGGGGCGTGGCAACCGCCGCAATGGTGTCACCGACAACCGGTAGATTCATCTTCCAACGCTTCGCTGATCGCTCGATAGAGAATATGGATCATGGCTTTTAAGGAAGGGCCACCATGATGGCATGAAATGATAGCAAGGATATCTTTTTATTTTCATTAAATTCATCTATAGCATAAAACGATATATCACAAAGCGCTCGGAAAACAAAAGACCGGCCCTAAGGCCGGTCGAAAAAAGCAGTGATTCTTGTGAAACGGGTATTTATCTGCACTACAGTATCCCGGATGACTTTGCGATCGCGGCCAATAGCCCCGCTGATCCTCCCACGATACTGGAAATGATGATGGTCGTCCGAATCGTGGATTGAGCCAGTTTGGAATTCCCCTCCAACATCGCGACATGAATCTCGTGAATCCTATCTCGGGTCACCTCATCTCGCTTTCGGGCCTCCTCATCCAGTCTGCGGACATCCGCCGTGAGCTGCTTGATCGCATCCTCAATTCGCTCCAACCTCGCGTCTTCCATGTCGGTCTCCTTATCGTTGGCATCGTTTTACCTAGGATCCTCTCTCTTTTGGATCCTCTAGTCGAACATTGTACACCAAGTAATCCTTTGAGGGTCAAGAAATATCAAGAGAGCCAAGATTTTTTGCCGTCTCGAAACCGTTTATCATGGGGGCATCTCACCGAAGTCAGTGCGGTTATCAAATGATTCGAACCAATCTACCTTGACGATTGCCGCTCACTCTGTTTGTATTTTATTCTTGATCCATGGAATTATTTCAATGATATACTCCTTTTACGCATTGACATATATCGATCAATCGTGATTACTATAATATCGAATGATCATCCCGTAAATAAAAATCAATAACTCTTACAATTCGAATTCTCCGATATCATTCTCTTTTCTATTTTTGACAGTATAGATAACATATCTTTCACCCTCCCTCCTGAGGCGGATGTGAAAGCCCTCACCACCATCCGGGTATTTTGAAGAGTGCATATCTTTCGTTAGATTGTTTATATAGCTTACCGGTAAAAGAAAAGATTTTCGATTATCCAAACAACCAATAATATAAAAAGCATTGTCGGCCTCTTCCAATAAACGCATCTGATCGGTATTGTAGGTATACCAATATTGATTCAATCCAGATTCGTACAGCTTCGATACCGAGATAAAAAATCGCGTGCCATCGGGGTTGGTTTCAAAAAGGGATCTCCTCTTCCGTATGAGAGAGATACCATATTTCTTCTCGATTCTTCTAGCGATATCCATTTTGAATATCTTGATCCCCTCTTTATCGGAATCAATTTTATGATGTTTTTTATTTCGCTCTTCGTTCATATCTCTTTTGGCAATCCTTTTTTTGATCGGTTCATCTCTACCCTTGAAGAAATCAAACGCAACTGAAAGTATCCGATCGATGAGGGTGAATTCCCTCGGCTTGAATAAATCGACGATCTTTGATTTCAGATATTCATTCTCCGAGTTTTCAATGAATTCCAATGCTTTATACAAAGATTCAAATCCCACGATGCGCATATTCCAATGATGCCTCGATCCGCGAAGTTGGTTTTCGAGTGCAGTTGTGTCTTGTCGACCCACTACGATCAAGCATGTGGTATTTTGATCATCGATATTGGAATAATCGTTTCTCCAAGATGCAATTTTATCGAATTCGATGCTATTGCAATCTTTATCGTTCACCTCGACGATAAACGACCACCCATCACCAATCCAAATACCATCAGCGTTATCATGGCCGTATTCCATCTTCTCTTGATAATTACCGTATTGAATACCAAAGCCCATGCGCCTGCCTATCTCATTGACGATATCCTGAATTACAAATCCGCTACCGGAAAAACCATTCTCCAAGCACTGATTTGCATAAATTTTCAGATATTTCGTATCGATCGCTTTCAAAAACTCTCGCAATTCCTTGGAAGATTGTGTGCCATCCCCCAGATTACCATCTCCCGCCATGATAACGATCTGCTGGATTGTTTTGCTCAGCATATTCTGCCTATTCGTTTCCAAGTAATTCACCAATGACATGATACACCCCCGATTCCAAGGCAACGAGTGATTCTCTTCAAAGGAAGAAGGATAGCAGCAAAGGGTAGGCGATGAAGGACGGGACGGCGTCTCCGATGATTTTATGGAAATGCGCTCGCTTGAAGTTCAGGTCGATGGCGGCCTTCCAGTACCAATCGGGGAATCCCTGTACCCTTCCGGCTTCTCGGATATTGATTGTGCGTCTTTCCCTCGGATGAACGAATCGCCCCCGGCCCGGGCTTGAAAAGCCGGTGGTGATGGTGGTCATCGGCAATTTCCCCCGGATTCGGCCGTAGACCGCAGGGTAGGAATGCTCGACTCGATGGCATTCGGGTCGATTGGAGTTGGGGAGATCGTCGGTATCGTGATCGTGCAAATAATCTATTCGCTCCTTGTTTTCCGGTGAAAAATCCCCGACATCCTCCAAAATCGAGAGCGACGGCGGCAAAGGCTCCATATCCAAACAAGCCTCGTTAAAGGAAAGAGGGTTCACCTTCAGGTGCTCGCACGCCTTTTTCAGATTCGGCGCTCCTTTCTTGCCCGCCACCAGAAAATGCCGTTGTCGGCTTTGCGCCGTTCCGAAATCCGCGGCATTGAGAACCCTTTTCTCGATCTCGTAGCCGTGTCGCTCGAGAAGACGGGTGGTGATCTCCACTACATTCTCTTCGGCGACCTCGATGCTCCTGACGTTTTCGATGATGATCTTGGGAATGCCCAAAGCCACCGCGAAGGCGGGGACCGTGAAATAAAGAAGATTTCTGTTATCGAAGCCTCTGGTCTTGTTGTTGAGGTTCGAATGCCCTTGGCAAGGAGGACCGGCGATCAGGAGATCGACCTTTCCTTTGAACTGCGCGATCTGGGCATCGAGCATCGTCGGAGCGCTGATGAAATCGTCGAGCGCCCCGGAGCGATCGACATCGTAGCGCACCAGGTCTTCGACCGGTCGGCTGCGGGTGATCAAAGGAGAGAATGCCTTCTTGACCAAGCGCAGTGCCACCTCGTCGGTATCCACCGCACACAGCAGTCTTGCTTTGAACCCCAAGAATTCGGCGGCTCTTCGAATACCGAGAGATAGCCCGCCCCCGCCACAGAAAAGATCGATGAAATGCAATGTACCGGTTTTTTCGGTCAGCGCCTTCAAGGGGCGATCGCCCAACGCCGATACGAAAAAATCCGCCCGAAGAGAATTGTCGATGGTCTCGGGAAAAAGATCGAGGGTTCGAGGCAATGATGGCTGCCTGACCAAGGGGGCTTCTTCGACCTCCTCGACATAGAGCCTTTCACCGACTTTCAATTCCCGGCGAAGCCTTCCTGCGCTTTTTCTAAAACACAGACTCGGGTTGATTTCTTCGACCTGTTCGTCAGCTTCGGCGATTGCGTGCATCGTCAACCCTTATCGATCTTGGCAAGGGCCTCGGCACGAGCCTTTTCCCATAGGTATGCAAGGAGCTCCTTGTTTTCTTCGTAGGAAAGATGAGAAAAGGAGGCACTGGAAGTCCACTCCCGGATTTCCGGAATCAGTTGCGCGCGCAAATCATCCGTCCCGATGACATCCTTTCCTGATTCGTTATAGATCGTATCGAGGAAGGCCTTCACGAACTCTCTGTCGCTTCCGAATTCCTGACGCAGGATATGAGAACGCCAAACATCGCCGGATCCCAGTTTCGCATAATGATAGGGATCATCAAGGCTCGGATCGTACATCCGATGACCGCGCAGCCAAGCACGATAAAAATAGACCTCCTTGAGGTTTTTCGGGGTGGTGATACCCCAGTTCACCAGCTGATCGCTACCGCTGAATCTCCAATACAGAAAATTCCATAGACCTCCATTGACCGCAACATTGCTGAGCCACATCCAAAACTCGATCTGACTCAATTGAAAGGCGGTGGCGTGCTCGCTCAATGCTCGATGCACCGGCTCGACCACATCGGAATCGATATCCCCACCTTTGAATTTTATATTTCCGCCTTTATAACGCATCTTGATACGATCAAGGCTTTCGAGCATCTCTTGAATTTCGACATCCGAAAAGCAACTCCAATCGTCCGAACCGATATATTCCAATGATATTTTGGAAGGATCGTATTCTTCATGATGACGCATGGAGTTCCATACATCGTTGGCGGTCTCTCGATTGATGCTCGGTAACTTCATCATTTTCGATACCCTCCGAATTTGATCTTCTCCAGATTCGATGCGATCGAACCGAGCCTTTGTACGAACCTGTCGATTTCCGATATCGCTTTCAGTTGATCCTCCAAATCATCCCCTTGAATACGTCTTGCATACTCATCGAAATCCTGAGAATTCTCCGAAAATATATCTTTTATCTTTTGATGCAACGAATCATCTCCCGGCTCTTTATCCAAGTTTGCATAGCGCAATGTTTTTTCGATCAGATTGGAAACAATCCGATCCGTTATCAAGCGAATGCAAAACTCGCCGAAAGACTTGTTGTTTTCCAACCTTTTGAATTGATCTTTGAGATCGCTATTGACCCTGACTTCGAAACATTCGGTAGGGGATGAGTTGGATACCTCGAAAGATCTCCAATCTACAAAAAAGAGTAGGTCATTCTTTTCATCGTCGGAGAATTGAACATAATTTATTTCGAATAGCGCCTCGCTAGCGGTCGCTTTCACTTCGAATAGCGTTTCGGCGATAATCTGTGACTTGGACCATAGATAGCCGGACTCCGGCCTATCGGATTTCTCTTTCGATAGATAGCAACGAAGATTGAATCCCAGATAAAAACCGAGATCATCGTCTTTCAAGTCGATGCCGATTCTCTTGTTTTCGGAATCGTTTATCAAACTTGCCAATCGTATTTCATATATCTTTTTTCTGATCCCCAATCCTATATCTTCGAGTGTTATGAAAAGGGAAAAATCATCAGGATATTTTACCCCCCCCCCCCGAATTTTTTGGCGATGTTTTTCAAATTTTCGTCTATTTTATGTGCATTTTCACGGATTTTCTCGCAGTTTATCTCCAACACCGGTTTCAACTCGCTCTGAAAATCAAACCCGATGGATTCGCTGAAACTGAAATCATCGGCACTTTGCGCACTCTCTTCAGCCCTTGCGGAAAACGAAAAGATACCCTTGGCGAGCGATGATAAATCACCCGGGAAATCTTCCCGCCTCACCGAAAAGGAGCGTTTTTCGATATCAGCCATTTTGCTCTCCCGACTTTATCGATTCCGTTTCGCATTTGCATCGAACGAGATAGTTTTTATGCCCGGGGTTGTCTATCTCGATATCGAAAGCCAACGACTTGCCCTTCGAAAAGGGTCGCTGAATTAAAAGCCTCTCTTCGTCGGAAAGGACCTCCCCCGTTGCCTGATCTCGAACGATGAAATCCCGATGCCGAATCGGAATTTTTTTGGAATCACCGGCCAAGGATATCTGCGGTTTCAAGGTCAGTTCGAATTCTTCATCGGGGGTGTGCTCGCAATCCTCGATACGCAATCTCCAAAGGGATTTCTCCTCGGATCTTCCCCCGGACTGCAAACTCAAAGAGACTGGGTTGGATATTTTCTCGATACGCTCGTTTCCTTTGGATCCCGACAGGATATTTGCCAACAGGCGTGATAAAAGCCCGCCGTCGCTTCTGGTTTTCGGAACATCGGGCTGCAACGATTTTTGAAAGTCGCGAAAGTTTTTCATTAGCACCCGATTGGTTCGCTTGACCAATTCCTTTCCGACTTCTGGATATTGTTGCGCCAAGCGTCGGGAATCCTCGCTCCATTGCGAATGAGCGGCATTCTCCGCAATGCGAAGGTGATCTCTGATATCTTTATGCGCCACGAAAACTCCGATCGCCGGTTCGTATTGGTCGCTTCCCATCTTCACATAGTCGATCACCATTCCCGTACCCCTCATGATGGCGACCCGATTTCTCTTATTTCTCGTTTTCGAATCATCGTCATCGGAGTCGATTTCGCCTTCTTCGACGATGGTGGACTGAAAAGCGAAACTCCCGATGTAATAGCCTTGGTGTCGGGCCAGATTTCCTGTCCAGAGGGTCTGTTGCTTTAGCTTTTGAGCATTGCCGTCTCCGGCTTTTTTATAAAGATCGAGAAAGGGCAGAAGATCTTCTCGTTTAACCACCGAGGGGATGGTGGTTTTTTTATTTCTATCGATGAATCGAACATGCAATTGATTATCGTGCAGAGCGGGGAAATAATAATCCTCGATCGCCCGGATCAAGCCCTTCCAATCGAGATTGTCCATCAATATCAACACATCCGTCCCATGCTGTTTTTCCGATCGGCTCAAATCGACACCGAAGGCTTCGCCCAAGGAATTCCATAGATGCTCGGCTTTTTCGTTTTCGAAAGGACCGGCATCTTTTGTCGATTGGCGCTGTCCGATATAGGCATAGCCTCCGTACTTTCGACCTTTGAACTCATGCCTCGGATAAACGCCGGCACCCATCAATCGACGATATGCACCCTCGGTGGATTCGGTCTCCTTGAAAACAGAATGATAGATAACGGTGTTGATCGTGGAACTCTTGGCATAAGCGGTTTTGCCCAAACCATAGGAGCCGCCCGAATTATCGTCTCCGCCGGCTTTGTCATCCAAGTTGAGGGCATAGATCAGTCTGCTGAAATGATCTTCTATTTCGTAGCGATTCAGCGCTCCACCCAAGCCACAGGTGTTGTAATCTCGAATCAGCAAAGCACGCATCGGCTCCGGCGATAGAAAATTCTTCAAACTGTCGAAAAATCCAATATCCCCTTCGCCCTCGGAGAAGACTTTCAACCTAGGCTTCAAGCCATCTCGTATCTTCAATAAATCCAATATGCGATCTTTGTTCTCACCCTCGGCTCGCAGTTCTTGGAAAACGAGCCGCGTTACCTTTTTGATCTTGCTGCCGGCATCCATCGCGTTCTGGCCGCTTTCGCGAGCGGCGACTTCCTCGGGGGAAAAATCGCGGTGGTCGTAAGAATTAAGGAACGCTCCCGTATGAGTCGGATTCTTTCCTTCCATCACGTTCCATTCCCAAAATACCTCTTCGCTTTTCAATGCCATTTCCCGGCCCCCTTCTTGGGATGAGTGAGATCGGATGGATAGTATGAGGGGTCTTCGGTCGCTTCGACAAGTGGGGGGCGGGGGATCAGGTCGTGCCCACGATCTTCTTGGTGATCACCCATTGTTGGATGATCGAGAGTACGTTGTTGACGAACCAGTAAAGAACGAGTCCTGATGGGAAGAACAGGAAAAAGAAGGTGAACACGAAGGGCAGGGCCATCATGATCTTGGCTTGAATCGGATCCGGGGGCGATGGATTGAGCCTTTGTTGGATCAGCATCGTCAGCCCCATCAGGATCGGCAGCACGAAATAGGGATCGTGCTCGCTCAAATCCACCAGCCAGCCGATGAAGGGGGCTTGGCGTAGCTCCACGCTTTCGAGCAATACCCAATAAAGGGCGATGAAGACCGGTATCTGCACCAAGATGGGAAGACACCCCCCCAAGGGGTTGATCTTCTCTTCCCGGTAGAGGTTCATCATCTCCTGGTTCATGCGCTGGCGGTCGCTGGAGTAGCGATCGCGCAAGGCCGTGATTCGAGGCTGCAGCTTTCGCATTCTCGCCATCGAGCGATAACTCGTGGCCGAAAGGTGGAAAAACGCCAGCTTGATCAGGCACGTCAGGACGATGATGGAAAAACCCCAATTGCCGATATAGGTGTGGATCCAGCGCAGCAGCCAAAAGAGGGGCTCGGCGATCAGGGAAAGGAATCCGTAATCCACCGTCAAATTGAGGTTTTCCGCAACCGACTCCATGCGATCCTGGATTTTGGGTCCGGCATAAAGGGTTAAGGAGAAGGTCTCGCTCTGGCCGGGATCGACCGAGCGCGAGGGACCGACCACCCCGAGGGCGAATTTCCCGCCCGACAACTGCCTCGAATAATAGCGATTGGTATCTTGCGCCCCCGGCACCAAGGCCACGGTGAAATAGTGCTCGATCATCGCCGCCCAGCCACCGGCGACGTCTCGCTCCAAGTTATCTCTTTCCATATCGGAGAAATCGACTTTCTCGTAAGGATCTTGCGGGCCCGACAACACGCCTCCGGTATAGGTGTAGGTGCCGAAAAGCCCGCCGCCCCCGGAAGGCGGGCTACGCTGCATCTGCGCATAGAGGGCCGCTTTCCAAGGACCGTTTCCGGCATTGGTGACCTCGGTGCGCATTTCGATGGTGTAGGCGTTGCGCTCGAAGAGGTAGGTGCGAAGGTACTCGACACCATCGGCGGAGCGCCATCGAAGGGGGACTTCCAAGGAGCGAGCCTCGGGGGGAAGCTCGTAGAGGGTTCGATCGGATTCGAAAAGGGTATTGGAGTTCGGAAGTGCCTGATTCGGGTCGGCACCTTGGGCTCGGGCCATCCCCGATCGAACCGTGAAATAGCGATCCGGATCTCGATCGTCGAGCAATCGATAGGCTTCGTCCGGCCGGTCCACCGCAACCGGATAGCCGATCAGTTCGAGATGATCGATGGTGCCGCCTCGGGTGTCGATCTCGACCGAAAGGACATCGGTGATCACCCTGATCTTGGGCGAAGCGGTCTCGTCGGTGGATGAGATTGCGCTGACCTCGCCCGCCGCGGAAGGGATATCGCCTTCCGCCGAAGGGAGCACCGGCGGCGCGCTGGGGATATCGCTTTCGGTCTCGGGGACCCCGGCAACGCCATCGGGAGGCGAAACCTGCTGCGAGAGCGCTCCACCTGCACCCGACGCCGGACCGTAGTCGCGCTCCCAAGCATCCCAAAGCAGGAAGCCGAGCACGCCCAAGGTGAGGATCAAAATCATTCGAAGCTGGTCGACCGCCACCTTGGCACCTTCTCTTTATATAGCCGACTCGTTGCCGAGCCGAAGGGATATTTCACCGGATGCGTTCATCGAGCGGGACCCTCGCTTGGCGCTTTTCGCTCGCAAAGCCGAAAGAGCCGCCCGCTCCCACTTGACATCGAGCTGCGAACGCACTTTCGATCGCTCTTGCGTTCCCGCTTGGGCTTTGGCCAATACGACGAAATCGACGCCGCCCAAACGATGAGCGTGCTGGCGAAAGCTCTCCCGAATGCGGCGTTTGAGCCACTGCCGCTTGACGGCAAGGCGAATCCGACGACGACCGATCGCCATCCCGAGGCGCGGATGATCCAAGCCATTGGGCACAGCGATCATGGTAACCACCCCGGCATGAATACGCGCGCCATCGGCAAATACCCTCGAAAACTCCCGTGCCTTGCGCAAACGGAAGTCGGAGCCGAATCGATGGGAAGCCGATTTGGGGGCCGGCCGATTGGCCGAGGTGTCTTTGGATTCAGGCACAAAGGCGGGCGCGGCCCTTGGCTCGACGGGCGCTCAAAATGCGCCGACCCGCACGGGTCGCCATTCTGGCGCGAAAGCCGTGTTTGCGTTTGCGCTTGAGATTGCTCGGCTGATAGGTGCGCTTCATGATGTGGATATCTCCGATGTCTTGCGATATACGCTGTATGCCATCGGGGGAATTCTACGATATCTCGATGTCCCGGGGACCGATGGTTCGATTTTGAATGGCTCGAGGAAAAAACCGCCGGTGTGATCCCCGCTGCGGTCCGGGGCATTGGAAGTTGGAACCTTAGGACTCCACGAGCGTTGGACCGGTTCCCCGAAGACGGTGAATTGTGCATCCGAAACGAAAGATCTGTCAATGCCGAGGGAGGACATCATAGAAATCACCGCTTGAGCAAGTACCTGCCATCGGGGGGCGATGAGGGGCTGAATCGGCGGGTATACTTAACGCCCTGCCGATTCGAAGTTCTTCTCGCCTCGATGGTCGAAGGCAATCGATCGACCGAGCGGTCATTATCGACATCGGCTACCCTTCGTGCCTTGCGGCATCGTCATCGCCGAGCGCCGATAAGGATGTGGCGGGAAGGACTTCTCGGCATCGGCGAAAGAAATACGGTGGATAGCATTGAATGCGCGAAAAAAACCTCTTCGATCGAATCTCGAACCATCATCACTTCGAATCCAATGAATCAATCAGCGGAGCCTGAACGGTGAGCGAGGCCGTCTGGAAGTCTTGCCTGGATCGCCTCGAAGGCGATCTGACGCCGCAGGACTTCAATACCTACATCGGCTCCTTGCAGGCGGTGGTGGAGAACGGCGTCTTGCGTCTTTTCGCCCCCAATCGCTATATTCGGGACGAGGTCGAAAAGAACTTCGTCTCGTGTATCGAAAGCGCCCTCGAACGAGTCGGCTCCGGCGATGACGAAGGGGGATCCCAAGGGGTGGAAAGGGTCGTCGTGGAAGTCGGCAACCCCTCGCAAAAAACCGAAAGGCCTGCGGAAAACACCCGAACTTCCGTGCAAAGACCGGCCGCGATCGATCCGAACAGCGGCCTGCAAGCGACTTTCACCTTCGAGAATTTCGTAACCGGCTACTCCAATCAGATCGCCTCGGCGGCATCGAAGCAGGCGGCGGACAATCCGGACGATCCGAACTGCAATATCCTGTTCATCTACGGCGGTGTGGGGCTGGGAAAAACCCACCTGATGCACGCGATCGGCAACCATCTCCTGCAAGGAAAAAGCTCGGAGGTGATCTATCGCCATTCCGAGCAGTTCGTCAACGAGATGGTTTCGGCGATCCAGCGTAAATGCATCGGCGAATTCGCGAAGTTCTACCGCTCGGTGGACGCCCTGCTCATCGACGATGTCCAGTTTTTCGCGGGAAAGGAGCGCTCCCAAGCCGAGTTCTTTCATACGCTGAACGCTCTGTTCGAGCGCAAAAGACTCGTGGTGCTGAGCTGCGATCGCTATCCCAAGGAAATCGATGGCATCGAAGAGCGATTGCAGTCGAGGTTTTCCGGCTCCGGTCTACCGGTTTTCATCGAGCCTCCCGATCGAGAGATGCGCGCCGAGATTCTGTATAAAAAGGCGCTTGCCCAAGGTATCGATCTCCCGGTTGCCGTTCAAGATTGGATGGCGAAGGAGGTCCACTCGAATGTGCGCGATCTGGAAGGGGCGCTGAATCGAGTCATCGCCACCGCCCGCTTCATGAAGCGCGAACTCACCGTCGATCTCGCCAAGGAGGCGCTGCGGGACCTGCTGGCCTCCCAAGGGCGGCGAGCGTCGATCGAGAATATCCAAAGCGTGGCCGCCAGTCGGCTGGGGATTCGGGTCGCCGATATCAAATCGAGAAAGAAAACGCGTCCGATCACCCGCTGCCGACAAATCGCGATGGCCCTCGCAAGAGAGCTCACGGAACACAGCCTGCCGGAAATCGGAGATGCCTTCGGTGGTCGGGATCACACCACCGTTTTGCATGCCTGTCGAAAAATCAAGGAACTGCGAGCGACGGATCCGAAGGTCAACGACGACTACCGGATGCTGCTTCGCCAATTGACCTCGTGAGCCCCAGTCCTTCGATCGGGGATATGAACACCCCTGTGGGATGGCTGTGGGCAATGGCTTGGACAGCGAAGTGCATCGAGATCCGTCCACGAATCTTCCCTTGCTCATCCACAGGGAAATCACCTCTCGTCAACCGAGATAACTTCGATGCAAGTGACTGATTTTCAATGGAAAAAGGTCTTTGTGCAGAAAAAAGGCCTTACCGATAACGATGACGATCGAGGATTAAGATCATGAAATTCACCATCGACAGGGATACGCTGCAAAAGCGGTTGACGAATGTGCAAGGGGCGGTCGATCGTCATCCTCAGCTACCGATCCTGATGAATCTCCTGGTGCAGGCGAAAGACGGAACCTTGTTTTTCACGGGCACCGATTTGGAGCTCGAGATCGAAACGAGTGTCGCCCTCGACGAGATCGAAACCGGAAGCGTGACGGTACCGGCTCGGAAATTCATCGATATTTGCAATGCCCTGCCCGAGCAGGCGATCGTGGATTTCAATCTCGACGATGACAAGGTCGTCGTGAGTTCGGGGAGAAGTCGCTTCACCTTGAGCACGATGGACTCGAGTCAGTTCCCGACGGTCGACGAAATCGGCGATGCGACGAGTTTCACCGTCTCCGCCACCGCCTTCAAAGGCCTGCTGACCCGCACCCGCTTTGCGATGGCCAACCAGGATGTTCGCTACTACCTCAACGGCATGCTGCTCGATATCGCCCCGCAGCGTATCCGTGCCGTGGCCACCGACGGCCATCGTCTGGCGCTATCCCAAATTCAAACCGTTACCGGAGTGGACGAGGCCAAATCGGTGATCGTTCCTCGCAAAGGGATCGGTGAAATCTCTCGCCTGATCGGTTCTCGGGAAGGGGAGATCGGCATTCGGGTGGGGAGCAATGCGATTGCCATCGATATCGAGGATATCCGATTCACCAGCAAACTGATCGAGGGTCGATATCCCGATTACGGGCGCGTGATTCCGGATGCCTCCAAATGCGACAAGAAAATCAAGGTGGATCGACAGACCTTTCGCCAGTGCTTGGAAAGGGTGGCGGTTCTCTCTCGCGACAAGGCGCGAGCGGTATGGATGAACTTCGGTAGCGGGATTTTGAAATTCAAGACCGAGGAGACGGTCGAGCGGGAAGTGGCCGAAGACGAGATGGAGATCGATTACGATGGACCCGAGTTCAAGATCGGCTTCAATATCGGCTATATCCTTGATTCTCTTTCGGAAATTCAAGACGATCATGTGGATATCTTTCTCACCGATGCCACCAGCAGCTGCCTGATACAGCCGCATGACGATACCGATTCGCAGTATGTCGTGATGCCGATGCGTATTTAGGCCTTTTCGCCTCGGGATATCGTTGTCGTCGAGGGATCCGAGTCGATATCCTGTCGATATCGGCTCGAAGCATTCTTGATGGGGGCGAAAGACGGATCGATTCCAAATTCCTTGGAATCCGCCGAGCGGTCTTTGGGTATCCATCCAAGCCAGCCATCGGGATCGGCCTTGAAAGCCGGTGCGTGGCGGGGTTTCTCACCGAGACTCGTCGCTATCGCTCTTTATCCTTCGAGGCCGGTTTGACGGGTCGATTATGCGAGTCGTTTCCTTGGAAGTCGGCAATCTACGCATCATCGCCGATATTTCGATCGAACCGTCGCCGGCGTTGAATCTCATCAGCGGCCCGAACGGCAGCGGTAAATCGAGTCTCCTCGAGGCTTTGCATATTTTGGGATCGGGGCGCTCCTTTCGCTCCCATCGACTGCGCGATGTGGTGCGAAGGGAGAGCGACAGTCTGCGCGTGGTGGGTCGCACCCTTGGCGACGACGGCCTTGTCGATGTTACCGGTATCGAATATTCCCGAGACGGCCTTCGGATTCGCCGAGGAGGAAATACGCTCAAAGCCGCATCCGATCTCGCCCGCACCCTGCCGATCGTGGCCGTGACCCCCGATTCCTATCGCTTGGTGACGGATGGTGCGGATATCCGCCGCCGAATCATCGACCGCTTGTTGTTTCACATGGAACCATCCAGTTTGGGGGTGCATCAGCGTTATCGCAAGGCATTGCGCCAGCGCAACGCCGCGATTCGGGGCGATCCCGCTTCGCAAGGGTTGAGTGGATGGAGCAAGGAATTGGCGATCGCCGGGAGCGAGTTGACGGAAATCAGAATGCGGCACGCCGAACGCATTTTGCCGCTGATGGTCGATAACGTCTCTCGTTTCGTCGGGCGGCGGATGAAGATTCGCTTCTACCCGGGCTGGGATTCGGCGATCTCTCTCGAGGATGCCTACGAAAGGACTTTGGCGGCGGATCGAATGCGAGGCTATACCGCGCTCGGCCCTCATCGCGCCGATTTGAAATTCAGTATCGACGGGCATTCCGTTCGGCAGACGCTTTCTCGAGGCGAGACCAAGCTCTTCGTGATGGCCATTGCGGTGACTCAGGTGCACGATATCGCGGAATCGGTCGGGTCGCCGCCGATGGTGCTGGTGGACGATTTGGCCTCGGAGCTCGATATCGCCGGCCGCAATCGCTGTCTCGGGGAACTGCGCGAGACCGGGGCCCAGCTGTTTTTGACCGAAATCCCGGGCAGCGATCCCCTCGCCGTCGGACAGGATTCATCCGCTCGGGTGTTTCATGTGAAACATGGGCAGGTCGGTGGGTGATAGAATCTCACAGGATCATCCCGGGATTTTCCCGCATTCGGATAGGTATGCATCAAAGTGATCGAACAACGAGAGAGAGAGTACGATTCTTCCAGCATAAAGGTTCTAAAAGGTCTGGATGCGGTCAAAAAGCGTCCGGGGATGTATATCGGAGATACCGATGACGGAACCGGTCTCCACCACATGGTCTTCGAGGTCGTCGACAACGCCGTCGATGAATCCCTCGCCGGCTATTGCACCGATATCGAGGTGACGATCCACCAGGACGAATCGATCACCGTCACCGATAACGGCCGCGGGATTCCGGTGGACCGCCACGAAGAGGAAGGTCGCCCGGCGGCCGAGGTCATCATGACCGTCCTTCATGCGGGCGGAAAATTCGATGACAACTCCTACAAGGTCTCCGGCGGATTGCACGGAGTCGGGGTCTCGGTGGTCAATGCCCTTTCCGAACGCCTCGAGCTCGTGATTCATCGCGATCGGAAGACCCATCGACAAATCTATCGCTACGGTCGCCCCGAGACCGATCTCGAAGTCGTCGGCGAGACCGCAAAAAGGGGGACGGAAATTCGTTTCACCCCCGACCCCGATATTTTCACCAATATCGAATTCCACTACGATATCCTCGCTCGGCGCCTGCGCGAGCTCTCCTTTCTCAACTCCGGGGTGAGGGTCCGCTTGGTTGACGAGCGCAGCGGAAAGCGGGATACCTTCGAGTATCAAGGGGGTATACGGGCCTTCGTCGAGCACCTCAATCGCAACAAGACCCCGGTTCATCCCGATGCTTTGAGCATCGGGGCCGAGCGCAATGACATCCAGATCGACCTGTCGATGCAGTGGAACGACGGCTATCAGGAAAATATCTTTTGCTATACCAACAATATCCCGCAGCGGGACGGCGGCACCCATCTGGCCGGTTTTCGCTCGGCGTTGACCCGCACCCTCAATCAATATATGGATGCCAACGGCTTGGCGCAAAAAGCGAAGGTGGAGCCGAGCGGCGAGGATGTGCGCGAGGGGTTGACGGCGGTGCTTTCGGTCAAGGTCCCGGATCCGAAATTCTCGTCCCAGACCAAGGATAAATTGGTCTCATCCGAGGTCAAGTCGGCGGTCGAATCCGCGGTCGGCGAGAAACTTTCGGAATTTCTGCTCGAATCCCCGGCCGCGGCTCGGGCGATCGCGGGCAAGATCATCGATGCCGCTCGCGCCAGAGAGGCGGCGCGCAAGGCCCGGGAAATGACCCGCCGCAAGACCGCCCTCGATATCGCGGGATTGCCCGGGAAGCTGGCCGATTGTCAGGAAAAGGATCCGAGTCTTTCCGAGCTCTTCGTCGTCGAGGGGGATTCGGCGGGGGGATCGGCCAAACAGGGCCGCGATCGGCGTTTCCAAGCCATCCTTCCGATCAAGGGCAAGATACTCAATGTCGAGCGGGCTCGTTTCGACAAGATGCTCTCCTCGGCCGAGGTGGGAACGTTGATCACCGCTCTTGGCTGCGGTATCGGTCGGGACGAATACGATCCGGGAAAACTGCGTTATCACCGCATCATCTTGATGACCGATGCCGATGTCGACGGCTCTCATATCCGTACCCTCTTGCTGACTTTCTTCTATCGTCAGATGCCGGAGCTGATCGAACGCGGCTACGTCTACATCGCCCAGCCGCCGCTTTACAAGGCGCATAAGGGCAAGATGGAGCGCTATATCAAGGACGAAGCCGAGCTGGACGCTTTTTTCATGGAATCGGCGCTTGTCGATGCGAGCATTCGCATTCGAGCGAGCGAAGCAGGCGATGGGGCATCGGACGATCTGATCGAAGGCGAGCGGGTGGAGGATCTATCCCGGCAATATCTGCACCGCAACACGATCATCAAGCGTCTTTCCCGTCGCATCATGCCCGAGGTGATCGATGCGATGATGCACATCCCCGGCCCCGATCTCGTCGATGGGACGAAGGCTTGGCAGGATTGGGTGGATGCCCTCGAGCGCAAGGCCTCGGATTTTCTGCACGAGCGGGATCGGGTGCGGATTCGCATCGATAGCGAGCCTTCGAAGGATGAGGAAAGCGAAGGCGATTTCTCGCTCCACATCGTCACCGTGATCAACGGGGCGGAATCGGAGCGTCGTTTGGGCACCGAATTCTTTCGCTCGGCGGAATATCGGGATTTGATCCGACTCGGGATGCGCATCGATGCCCCGCTGGAGCGGGCGGTGGTGCGCAAGGGAGAGAAGGAGCGTCCGGTCGTCAATGTGCGCGAGGCCTTCGATTGGCTCCTCGGCGAAGCCCGCCGCGGTATGCACATGCAGCGCTACAAGGGTTTGGGCGAGATGAACCCGGATCAGCTGTGGGAAACCACGATGGATCCTCAAACCCGCCGCCTGCTCAAGGTGCGGATCGAGGACGGGGTGGCGGCGGATGAACTGTTCACCACGCTGATGGGGGATCATGTAGAGCCGCGGCGGGAATTCATCGAAGAAAACGCATTGACGGTCGCCAATCTGGATGCCTGATCCGGCCGGATCCGATCCGGTTCGACGATACTCGAAACGCTCGCCGCCCGCTTGGGTTTTGCGTGCGCGGTCTCGAGCGAATGCGTCGATCGACGGCACGAGCCTAAGGATCTAAGGTGTCCTTGCGACCGCCCAGACTTCCACCTCCTGCGCTCCGGCGTGCATCAGACATTTGGCGAGGGCGTTGACCGTGGCCCCGGTGGTGACGACATCGTCGACGATCGCCACCCTTCCGTGCAGGCGACCTCGTACCTCGAAGGCATCTCGTACATTCGAGCGGCGGGCGCCGATGGTGGGCAAGGATGACTGGGGAGCGTCGCTTTGCCCCCGGCGATGGACGAAAGAAGCGATCGGGATCGGTCGATTCGGTTTCAGTTCTTTGGCGATCTCGAGCGCTTGATTGAAGCCGCGACTTCGCAAGCGGGGCAGGCCGAGCGGAACCGGGACCAGCCAGTCGACCTCCCTCGCCCGAATCTCGCAGCGTTTTTCCAGCAGGTTGGCGAGCGTCGGTGCCACCCTCAGATCGCCCCCGAATTTCAATCGCCCGATCAGATGGCTGACCGGCGAGGCGTAGGCCAAGGCGCAGAGCGTGCGCGCAACCGTGGGTGCGCGGCGGGCGCAGAGCCGACAAAGAGCGGTTCCGGGCACCGCCCACCCTCCGCATCGTCGGCAGGGATCGTCGATCAGCGGCAGGGATCGGGCGCACGCATCGCAAAGGTTGGCGATGGTGCGAGCCGGTTCGTCGCACAGCAGACAAAAGCCCGGCGGGATGCGAAATATCGGTGGTTTGGCGAAAAAGGCTCGCAATGCAGATCGAACGATGCGCATATCGAACTCCCGCGGATTTCCTGAAACGATGCGGTGGGTGCCGGGCCGAGGAAAAGGTAAAGAATCATGATATCCCCGCTCGGCGACCCCCAAGACTCGCCCCTTTGCGATGCCCCATCGAGTATCGGCGAATCGGATGCCGATGGGCGATCCGCCTTGGAACGCCGAAGCACCCTTGAAAGGAGGGTGATCGAGGTGATGGATTACCTCTCCCCGGGCGTGCGCAAAATGCAGCTCGAGCAGCTCGAGGCGATTCGTTCGGATCCGGCCAGGATCCTCGATCTCGGATCGATGCCCGCCGCCGAAGGGCTAGGCGATGCCCTCGAACGCCGATACCCGAAAGCGCAACGGATCATCGCCGATAGTGCATCGCAGGCCACCTCATCCGATGCCGCCTCATCACCGCGCCTGTCTTTACCCTCAGATAGCGCGGATTTGCTGATCGCCACCCTTTCCTTATCCGACCTCTCGCCCGAGAATTTACGCAAGTGTGGGCAGGCGCTTCGGCCGGAGGGATTGATGATGCTCGCTGCCTTGGGAGAGGGCAGCCTCGATACACTGGCCCGGCTCGTATCGATGGCGGGGGAAGCCGTCCCCGGACCGATGCCTGCATCGACGCCCGCATCGACATCCGCGCCGGCTCGAAAAGACAAGGCCTTGCGCGAGGATCTGCAACGGTTGCGGATCGCGGTCGATATGCAGCGTTTGGGTGATGCCTTTTTCGAGGCGGGATTCGCCGATGTGGTGGTGGATATCGAGAGGATTTCTCTCGGGCAAGCCCAAGTCTCGATCTTGAAAGGGATCATGCAATCGCCTTCGGGATCGACGCAAGCGACGGGATCGATCGTTGCGGGCGAGGTAGCCGAAGACGAGCGAGATGGTGTGGGCATGTCGCAAGCACGGTTTTCGATATCGGGGAAAATCGGATCGGGAGAGAACGCCGCCGATGCGGTGATGGAAATCGTCTTCGTTCATGCCCGTTGCCTTGGGAAGCAAGATCGTCGAGGAGGCGAAAGCAAGGGTGTGGTCTTTCCCGAATTTCGATAGCGGATCGAAAGGTATCCTCCTTCGATCCATCCCCTTCTCGCATCGATATTCTCTTCGACAGTCCAAATCGATATTCGATGGCGTTCGACCCTCGATCGACCGGTGATATCGACTCGCCGTCTTGGATGTTGCAATGCAACACAGCCATGATGCAATTTGCCCGCAAAGGGTGAATTGCGGTACCATTGACCGCACGGATATCGCTCGTCTCGTCTTTGCCTCCGGCGTCATCGGGTGATATGCCTTTTCGATCCCGAAGGCTCGTGAATCGCTTTGTCGGGAGGTTTCTCGCACCGGGAAATTCGACGACCTTAAGGGTCATGCGAAGTCGAGGCCTTGGCCGAGCTTGAAGCCGAGTGTGATTTTTAAGGGAGCGAGTCAGTGAGCGAATACGATAAGCAAGAGATTATCAATAGACTTTTCCAAGGCCACGAGATCAGGATTCGTGTGCTGGAAAAGATCGAGGCGAAGGTGGATCGACTGGACGAGAAGATCGATAGTCTTCGAAGAGGCAGCTGGTTGTTGACCGGGGCGTTCGGTATTCTCGTCGGAGCGATCTTCGGGGGTTTCGTCTAAGCGCAGCACCCGACACCGGCATCCTCCCGGTGGCCGTGGGCGCAATATCGATGGCGGTCGATCCGATCGTCCCTCGTCTTCGGCTGATGATATTCGGCTGATCACGGGGCCGACATGGAATCATCGCCTCTGCGCGAATCGATGGAGCAATCAGGTGCGGGCAATTGCCAGTTGGAGAAAATGGATGATGAAAGGAATCGTTTCGTCTGCGTTTGCCGGTCGATCCGCCGGGGCGATCGGGGCGGCTTTCGCCTTGCTGTCTTGTCGGGATGCCTTTGCGGCTTGGAGCGATCTGAATCTGCCGGTGGGAGTCACGCCGCTTAGCCGGATCGTCTACGACCTGCATATGCTGATCCTGTGGATCTGCGTCGTGATCGGAATCGTGGTTTTCGGGATCATGTTCATCTCGATACTGCGCCATCGAAAATCCCTCGGAGCGAAAGCGGCACAGTTTCATCACAGCACCTTCGCCGAAATCGCTTGGACGGCGATCCCGGTGGTCATTTTGGTGGCCATGGCCATTCCTTCCACCCAAACCCTGATCGAGATGGAGGACACATCCCGGGCGGATATGACGGTCAAGGTCACCGGCTATCAGTGGAAGTGGAAATACGAATTCATCGAAGACGATTTGACGATCCACAGCAGCCTCGCCCCCTCGAGTCGCGAGGCCATCTACGAAGATCCCTCCCGAGTCGAGAACTATCTCCTCGAGGTCGATAACCCCATCGTTTTTCCGACCGGCAAGAAAGTGCGTCTGCTATTGACCGCCGACGATGTCATCCATGCGTGGTGGGTTCCCGCATTCGGTCAGAAAAAGGATGCGATCCCCGGATACATCAACGAGATTTGGGTGCAAGTGGATGAGCCCGGCGTCTATCGCGGGCAGTGTGCCGAGCTGTGCGGGAGGGATCACGGATTCATGCCGATCGTGGTCGAGGCGATGCCGCCGGAAGAATACGAGGCTTGGGTGGCCGATCGGAAAGCCGCGCAGGCGGAACAAAAAGCGCTTGCCGAGCGGGAATGGGAAAAACCCGAGCTGATGGCCTTGGGCAAGGATATCCATCTCACTTCCTGCGCCGCCTGTCATCAGGCGGACGGCACCGGGATCGAAGGGGCGTTTCCCTCGATACGAGCCAGCGAGATCGCAACCGGCGAACTGCGCGCCCATATCGATGTGGTGATGCAAGGGCGTGTCGGAACCGCAATGCGCTCTTTCGCATCCCAACTCGATGATGTCGAGCTGGCCGCGGTGCTGACCTACCAACGAAATGCATTGGGCAATGCCACCGGAGATATCGTTCAGCCGGCGATGGTATCGGCGGTTCGCGATCAGATGCGTCGTATCGAAGAGGGAGGCTAAAAGACATGAGCGCCAATCAAGCACACGCACATGCAGCGGACTCGATCGCCGAGCATGATCATCACGGCCCGCCCCCGGGCTTGCTGCGCTGGGTATTCACCACCAACCACAAAGATATCGGAACCCTTTATCTGTGGTTCGCGTTGATCATGTTTTTCGTCGGCGGGGCGCTGGCTTTGGGTATCCGGGCCGAACTTTTCAAGCCCGGGTTGCAGCTGCTCGATCCGCATCTGTTCAACCAGTTCACCACCATGCATGCGCTGATCATGATCTTCGGCGCGGTGATGCCCGCCTTCGTCGGTTTCGCCAACTGGCTGGTGCCGATGATGATCGGCGCCCCGGATATGGCGCTGCCGCGAATGAATAACTGGAGTTTTTGGATCCTCCCCTTCGCCTTCACCTTGTTGTTGGCGACCTTTTTCATGCCCGGAGGAGCCCCGGCGGGAGGATGGACGATGTATCCGCCGCTGGTGCTTCAAGGCGGATCCAATGTCGCATTCTTGATTTTCGCGGTGCATATGATGGGGATTTCCTCGATCATGGGCGCGATCAACGTCATCGTCACCATTCTCAACATGCGGGCGCCGGGGATGACCTTGCTGCGCATGCCCCTCTTCGTTTGGAGCTGGTTGATCACCGCATTTTTGCTGATCGCGGCGATGCCGGTTCTGGCGGGAGCGGTGACGATGCTGCTCACGGACAAGTTCTTCGGCACTTCCTTTTTCAATGCCGCCGGCGGCGGCGATCCGGTGATGTTCCAGCATATCTTCTGGTTCTTCGGCCATCCCGAGGTCTATATCATGATCCTCCCGGCCTTCGGAATCATCTCGCAGATCATCCCGACCTTCTCACGCAAACCGCTTTTCGGTTATGAGTCGATGGTTTACGCCACCGCATCCATCGCCTTCATCTCCTTCATCGTTTGGGCGCATCACATGTTCACGGTGGGGATGCCGTTGACCGGCGAGCTCTTTTTCATGTACACCACGATGTTGATTGCGGTGCCCACCGGGGTGAAGGTCTTCAACTGGATGGCGACGATGTGGCGAGGATCGATGACCTTCGAGACCCCGATGCTATGGGCGATCGCCTTCGTCGTTCTGTTCACCATCGGCGGATTCTCCGGTTTGATGCTTGCCATCACTCCGGTCGACTTCCAGTACCACGATACCTATTTCGTGGTTGCCCATTTCCACTATGTTCTCGTCACCGGTGCGGTCTTCGCGATCATCGCCGGGGCCTATTACTGGTTGCCGAAGTGGACCGGTCATAACTACGACGAGACCTTGGGCAAGTGGCATTTCTGGCTCTCCACCATTTCCGTCAACGTTCTTTTCTTCCCGCAGCATTTCTTGGGGCTTGCGGGGATGCCCAGAAGAATCCCGGACTACGCTTTGCAGTTCGCAGATTGGAATATGGTATCGAGCGTCGGTGCCTTCGTTTTCGGTTTCTCCCAGCTGCTCTTCGTCTACATCGTCGTGCAGACGATTCGAGGCGGGAAGAAAGCCACCGATCAGGTTTGGGAGGGCGCCGAAGGGCTGGAATGGACCTTGGCCTCGCCTGCGCCCTATCACACCTTCGAGCAGCCGCCTTCGATCAAAGAAGATAGCGCTCATCCCGGAACCCCCCTTCCGGCGCACTGATCGGTCGGCTACTTCGAGGCAAGACGGATATCCCCCTTTCTTTTTCTTCGAAAACAAAGGGGGATGTAGGTGAAAGGCAATGACAAGGAATCATGACGATCGGCGGCTTCGAGAGGGGTCCGAGCAAGGCTCGGATCCTCATCGACCGAGCGCCCCATCGAAGGCCCGATCGAATATTCGATTGGCCAAGATCCTGGTGGGAGTCGCTTTCGTGTTCTACTTCGGGATCATGGCTTATTTCGGGATCTTGGCGCTGCAAGCCCCATGAGCGTGGAAGCCGAATCGAATGCGAGGCTTGGCCCATCCTCGCCGAATCCCGGCGGGGACGAGCCGCCTTCGGCGCCTTCGAATTCCTTGAAAAAGGATAATTTCCGCTCGGCGGGGAAGCTCGCCGTCGTCGTATTGGCGATGTTCGGATTCGGCTACGCCCTCGTTCCCCTTTACGATGTCCTGTGCGAGATCACGGGCTTGGGCGGACGCAGCGGAGGGGTGGTGGAGGCGAAAACCTCCCTCGATGCCGGGGTGGATCTCGATCGCACGATCGAGGTTCAGTTCATCGGCACCGTCAGCAGTCAGTTGCCTTGGGAGTTTCGACCCAATGAGCAATCGCTGCATGTGCACCCGGGGCAGGTTTATGAAACCACCTTTTTCGCTCGCAATTTGGCCGACGAGATAACGGTCGGCCATGCCCGTCCGGCGGTTTCTCCCTCGGAGGCTTCCCGTCATTTCAACAAGACGGAGTGTTTTTGCTTCACGCTTCAAGAATTCTCCCCGGGTGAGGGTCGAGATATGCCGGTGCGCTTCGTACTGGATCGAGGGATCCCGGACAGTATCGAGACCGTAACCCTCGCCTACACCTTTTTCAATTCACGATGATGCCCGTCCCCTCGGTCGGTACCGAGCGGTAATCGACTTCGATTCGGGCGATTTTCGCGCAGCGATACAGGATGATCGAACATGAGTGCAACGCATCCCGGTTATTACATCCCTCACGATACCCGCTGGCCGATCATGGGCTCGATCGGTCTTTTCGCCCTCCTCGGGGGTTTTGCGATGCTGCTCAATGGCAGTTCGTCCGCCCCGGTGGTGATGATCATCGGCACCTTGATTTTGGTGGTGATGATCATCGGTTGGTTCGGCACCGTGATCAAGGAAAGCGAATCGGGTTTTTATAACGATCAGGTCGATATTTCTTTCCGGCATGGAATGATCTGGTTCATTTTTTCCGAGGTCTTGTTTTTCGCCGCATTTTTCGGGGCGTTGTTCTACGCCCGTATTTATTCCGTTCCGTGGTTGGGCGGAGAAGGCTCCGTCGGCGCCACCACCGGTCCCTTGCTATGGCCCGGATTCGAGGGGATTTGGCCGACGAACGGCCCGGCCGAGATCGGAGGGGCATTCGGTACCATCCCCGCCGTCGGAATCCCCCTGCTCAATACCATCATCTTGATCACCAGCGGCGCAACCGTTACCTTGGCGCATTGGGCGTTGAAGAAAAATCAACGCAAACCGCTATGCTGGTGGCTCTTGGCCACGGTCTTGTTGGGGCTGGTCTTTCTCTATTTCCAAGGGGTGGAGTTCGCTCACGCCTATAACGATCTCAACCTCACGCTGGAATCGGGGATCTATGGCTCCACCTTTTTCATGTTGACCGGCTTCCATGGCTTGCACGTCACCATCGGAGCGATCATGCTTTTGGTGATGTTGCTGCGGGCGATGCGAGGTCACTTCACCCCCGAGCGCCATTTCGCCTTCGAGGCTGCGGCTTGGTATTGGCATTTCGTGGATGTGGTCTGGATCGGACTTTTCATCTTCGTCTACTGGTTTTGAGATCGACGGGCTTTCGAATAAGAAGGGGGCGCATATTGCTTTCGCGCCCCCTTCTCGGTTCCATCTCGGCAATACCCGAGATGCCTTTCTTCAAGGACGCACTCCATGGGGCTGGATGATTCCCAGCCACCAAAGCACGATCAACAACCCGAGCAGACCGATCGAGATACAAACCCTCATCGTCAAGGCTTTGACCGTGCGATCCGAGCGTCCCTTATCTCGAATCAGGAAGAAGAGCCCGGATCCCAAGCTTGCCAGGATCGCGATGAAAATGGCAGCGACGATGATTTTGGTGGTCATGATCTTATCGATTCCTTCGGGTCGGTGATTGAAACGAAGCGGCCGGATGATTGTCCTCGAAGGCTTATCTTATTGTATGCGAGCATGATGGGGATGTTTTTTCGGAGCGACGATCGTTGGAAGCGATTTCGTTCTTTTATCGAGATGCGAGGCTTTGCCGGCCTGATACCGATCGAAACCGACACCCGACAACCGATAGTCGAAGCGATGAATCTGATGATAGAAATCTTTTATATCGTCGATAAAAAAATCTATAAAAAAGAATGCGGTGAACGAGACCATCGATCATCGACATCGAATGCGCAAAAAACGAAGAAGCGCTTTATCTATCCAATGACGAGGACTCGCATCATCGGATTGACGAGATCGATCATCATTCGTTTTTATGCGAGAAAAACGATGGCTATCACCTCATATTTTCGAAAGGAAGACAAGGGCGATGGTAAGGATGATAAGATCGCATATTCGAATCGATAAACGCCGACGCCTGATGGCGAAAGAAGTCTTTTCCTATAAAAACGAAAGCGCATGTGTCATCGAAGGGATTTTCGAAAAAACCGTTATCGATCAAAGCCGCGTTTCGATCGATAACTATCCGACAGTGAACGAAAGATGATGAACGAAAAGAGATCATCGTCGATGCAAGCAATTCGGTGGTCGTGCTACGAGGGCGGGAATGGAAATGATGCATCACCTTGGCATCGATGAGGGTTTCGGATTCGAGCCCTCAGCGCAAGATGCTTTCGAAATATCGAAAGGCCGACGGCTTTGAGCGATCGCTTTCCATCCTCACCGAGTCCCGCTCCCGATGACAACTCATCGGCGGAGCCGGTTCATCGAAACAAGCATCGCTTGGTCATCGGATTTTGGATCGATGCCAAAAACGCATTGTTTCACGGGCACGGACTCTACGCTCTTTTGGCGCTCGGGTTGCTGATATTGGGATGTTCTCTCGGTTTTTGGCAGCTGGATCGGGCAGCCCAGAAGCAGGCTCGTATCGATGCCTTCGATAAGCGCTCGCAGCAGCCCATCGTCGCCCTCGATGATCATCTCGATTCGAATATCGCCGCCGATCTCGATATCGACCGGTGGCGCTACCGCAAGGTCGAGGTCGAAGGCGAGCCGGTGGTCGAGCGGCAATATCTGCTTGACAATCGCACTCGCCACGGGGTGGCCGGATATCATGTCCACCTTCCCTTTCGCCTGCACGATTCGGATCGCATGATCTTGGTCAATCGTGGCTGGGTGGCGGTGGGATCGAGTCGGCAATCTCTGCCGGATACGACTTCGAGCGCATCGATGACAAGGGTCTCGGGTATTTTGGATCTGCCGCGTCATCCGCCCCTGCTCGGCGATGATGGCTATGCCTCGAATTCCTGGCCGAAGGTGGTGCAAAGGATCGATATCGAGAGTATCGGGCGCGATTTGGGGCAACCGCTTCTACCCTTGGTGCTGCAAATGGATCCCGAACAGCCCGGGGGTTTCGCCCGCCAGTGGGAAGCGCACTTGGGTATCGGGCCGGATCGTCATCGCGGCTATGCCTTGCAGTGGTTTTCCCTCGGAATCGTCGCCTTCATCGCCATTTTGGTGATCGCCCATGCCAATCGAACCGACCCGTCAAACTGATCCTCGCTCCTCGACCGCCCCTCGCCGACGATTCGGCCGCGGTACCCTGCTAGGGCTATTCGTCATCTTTTTCGCTCCGGTGATGCTCGCTTGGTCCCTCAATGTGTGGTGGCCGGATTGGCATCCCTTCGGCGAGACCAACCATGGCGAGCTGATCCGCCCCCCTTGGCGGGTAGAGGATCCGGCGATTGGCGAAGCGATCGCCGGATCATGGGCGTTGTTACACATCGCCGATCGCCAATGCTCGCAGGACTGCATGGCGATGCTCGATACCACCCGCCGGGTGCATATCTCTCTCGGCAAGGACTTCGATCGCGTGGTTCGAGGCTATATCCGTCCCCATGACGCCCCCGAGGGCGCACCGACCCCGCATGTCGATATGATCGATCTGCCCCTGCCCTTTGCGTGGGTCGAACGATTCAAAGAAGATCGAAGGCCCTTCCTGCTGATCATCGACCCCCAAGGCTATGCGGTGCTTCGCTACGGGATCGATTTTTCGGGAAAGGGATTGGCAAGCGATATCGCCCGGCTTTTGAGGATATCCAAGATCGGATAGGACCTTTCGATGAAAAAGCGGCGCCTCGCAAAAGGATCAAGGGATTGCAAAGCCTCGTTCCATCCCGATAGTGTGCCGTTTCGTAATACAATCCTTACCCGTTACCCGCAAGACGAACCATCGGGAGATTTTTTGCTCCTTATGGATAAGACGAAAGCGATTGCACCCTACCCTCTTCGCATCGTAAGGAAGGGTGCTCGCTAGCGATTAGACGGGTAAAAAACGATATCCCTCCCCGATATCTTCTTGTCATCGAACGAAGACAACTCCCCGAACAAGGCTGCCCGGCACTCGGCTCGGGTCGGTTTGAAGAAGAGAATCGAAAAGATGGGCACTGAAAGGATTTCCCCGGCACCTTCGGATATCGCTCCTTTGGAGATCGATCTTTCCTCATTGACATCGAAAGGGGCGGACCCTTCCTCGTCCGACAATCCTCTCGTCGATGTCGGCTGGCATCTTGCGCAGATTTTCGGGGCGAAGGAATCCCCGGAAGGGGAATGGATTCTTTTATGGTGGGAAATCCTCGACGGGAATTCGAAGGGGATTCGCTTCGGCACCTTCGATCGCCTCGATTCTTCGGGATTCGAAGCCAGGGTTTCGAGTTTATGCAAGGCGACGGGGATCGATTCACCGCTGACCGACGCAAAGGATCTGTTGAATCTCCCGCTTGAAATCTTCATCGATCAATCGACTTCGAAAAACGCAGCCCCTCGAAATTCGATCGCGGGATTTCGACCGCATCGCAAGGTCGGTACCCCGTCCTGAAAAGCGCGATCTTCGATAAAGAGTCTTTAAAAAAGTGTCCTCCATCTCTTCGGCGATGCGCACTCATCATGGTATCGGGTGGCGCGATTATCTTGCGCTTTGCAAGCTCAAAGTCGTGGCGTTGATCGTATTCACCGCGATCGTGGGGATGCTGCTGGCAAGCGAGATGCCGCTACGCTTCGATCTGCTGATCGTCGCCAGTTTAGGGATCGGTGGCGTTGCCGCCGCCGGAGCGGCGCTCAATCACCTGATCGATCGCCGGATCGATGCCGACATGGCCAGAACGGATGACCGGCCCTTGCCCAGCGGCAGGATCGATCCGCTAAGGGCCTTGATCTTCGCCCTCGCCCTGTGCGCGATATCGACTCTGGCTCTTTATATTCTGGTCAACCCTTTGACCGCTATTTTGACCTTCATGTCGATGGTGGGATACGCGCTGATTTATAGCGTCTTTCTAAAGCGAGCGACCCCGCAAAATATCGTTATCGGCGGGGCGGCCGGGGCCATGCCTCCGGTGTTGGGTTGGGTTGCGATCAGCGGTAGCGTGGAAGCCCATGCCTTGCTTCTTTTCGTGATCATCTTTGCATGGACGCCGCCGCATTTTTGGGCGTTGGCCATCCACCGTCATCGTGAATACGCCGCTGTCGGCATCCCGATGCTCCCCGTGACCCACGGGGTCGATTTCACCCGGTTGCAGGTACTTCTTTATACCCTGATCCTCTTCGCTGCGAGCCTGTTGCCCTACGCCACCCGGATGAGCGGGGAGATCTATCTGATTTCGGCGTCGATCCTCGGGATGGTTTTCGTCGGCTATGCGCTGGCCCTGTATCGAAAAAGGCAAGCCCGAGGGTTGCCGATGCAGACCTTCGGCTATTCGATCTACTATCTATTCGGCATCTTCGCCGCCTTGCTGATCGATCGCTATGTGAATATGATGATTCGATAGAAAAGGCGCAAGGATAAAAGATAAAAAGCGGTTCGATAGGCATTGGCAGCCTGATCAAAGCTTTTTCTCCGGTCGGCGAATGCGCCGGCGAAAGACGCCGCACACTCGGGTACGAGAGTGCACGGTCGCCTTTAGTGCTTTGTTATCAAACGAGATCGGGATCGATCAGCAATCGCAGCCTGGACAAGGCTTTTTTCTCCAGCTGGCGAATGCGTTCGGCGGAAACGCCGCATTCCCGGGCCAGTTCGTGCAAGGTGGATTTTTTCGCATCGATCCAGCGTTTCTTGATGATCTTGCGAGAGCGCTCGTCCAAGGCTTCGAGCGCATCGAGGAGGGCTTGGGAGCGCTTTTGTTCGTGTTCTTCCTTTTCGACCAACTCCGCAGGCTCGAAGCGCATATCTTGTAGGTAGCCGCTCGGTGCGAGTTTTTGCGATTCCGAATCGGAATCGTTCTCGATCAGCGGATCGAAAGCGGTATCTTGCGCACTCATCCGCTTTTCCATTTCCGCCACCGTCTTCGTATCGACTCCGAGATCTTGGGCGATATCTTCCATCTCGCGCCGAGACATCCATCCCAAGCGTTTGTGCGAGCGGCGAAGGTTGAAAAAGAGTTTGCGTTGCGCCTTGGTGGTGGCCACTCGCACGATACGCCAGTTGCGCAAGATGAACTCGTGGATCTCGGCTCGGATCCAGTGCACTGCGAACGAGACCAGCCGCACCCCCATATTCGGATCGAATCGCTTGACCGCCTTCATCAGGCCGATATTTCCCTCTTGAATCAGATCCGCCTGAGCCAGCCCGTAGCCATCATAGCCACGAGCGATACGAACCACGAAACGAAGGTGGGCACTGACCAACTGCCAAGCGGCATCGAGATCGTTCTCATCTCGAAAGCGGCCGGCGAGCGTTCGCTCTTCCTCGGCTTCGAGCATCGGCAATGCGAAGACCGCGCTGCGGTAGGCATCCAGGCTCCCGAGCGGTCCGATGCGAGCGAGGCTACCGGCGGGAATGCCGGATATGGAGGTGTCGGGGGTCGGTTGCAGTTCTCGATTGCTGGCCATATTCCTCTCCGAATCCTTGGACGATCGCCGATCCGATCGAAGCGATCGATCGAGATGGCAAGGGGATACCGAGTGTCGGCAATATCTTAGCACTCTTTTCCTAGGAGTGCCAATATCAAGCGTGCCAATACGGGGATGGCCGGGGGATGAATCGCGATCGATCCGGCATTCGAACCAAGGATTGAAGATGCTTCACCGCCGATCCCTGCGATATCGGCTCCGGACGATGCCAAGTGCACTCGGGGATGCGTTTGGCTGAGTCTTGCGAGGGATCGCAAGATCCGATTCGGGAGAAAAGCGTAAGGAGGGGGCGATAAGGGATCGGGGATCGTCAGCCTTCCAGCAAGGCGCGAACGAATTCCCGAGCCTCGAAGTCGCGCAAATCATCCTGCCCTTCGCCGATCCCGATCAATCGGATCGGAAGGCCGAGCTCCTCGGCGATGGCGAAGATGATGCCCCCTTTTGCGGTGCCGTCGAGCTTGGTCAAGGCGATGCCGCTCACCCCCACCGCCTCGTGGAACTGCACCGCCTGAGCGAGGGCATTTTGCCCGGTACCGGCATCCAAAACCAGCAATACCTCGTGCGGGGCGGAAGCCTCCAGTTTTTTGATGACGCGGCAGACCTTGCGCAGCTCGTCCATCAGGCCGGATTTCGTATGCAACCGGCCTGCGGTATCCGCAATCAGAACGTCCACCCCTCGGGCGCGAGCGGACTCCAAGGCATCGTAGATGACCGAGGCGCAATCGGCCCCGGTGTGCTGGGCGATCACCGGCACATCGACCCGCTCTCCCCAAGCGCGAAGCTGCTCGATCGCCGCCGCCCGGAAGGTATCGCCGGCGGCGACCATCACCGATCGCCCTTGCCCTTTGAATCTTGCCGAGAGCTTCCCGATGGTGGTGGTTTTGCCCGCCCCGTTGACCCCGACCACCAAGATGACGAAGGGCGAGGATCGAGTGGCCGCTTTATCGGATCTTGCTTCATCGGGGCCTATAGTATCGAGGCGAAGCGGCCGCTCCACCGGCTCCAAGAGAGCGAGCATGTCGCTTTCCAAGGCGGCCAGCAAGGATTGATTGTCCTTGATTTCGCGACGATTGCTGCGCAAGCGGATGTTGTCGACGATCCTTCGGGTCGCATTCACCCCCAGATCGGCACCGAGCAGGATATCCTCGATTTCCTCGAACAGGGTCTCGTCGATGGTCGAACGAGTGCCCAGTAGCGAGCCGATTCCCCCCGAAATGGCTTGGCGGGTTCCTCTAAGGGCATTGCCCAAGCGCCGGAAGAAGCCGGTCTTTTCCTCGGGCGTCTCCTTGGGCGTTTCGGCCTTAAGGGCGGCGGAAGAATCGTTCTCGTCGGATCGTTTTCGAAAAAGGCGGATCAATGTTCTTTGCTCTTTTTCGGGGGAAAGTGCGGTGAAGGCGGCTGATATCGATGCCGGAGCGATCGGCTAGAACGAATCGGGCGATGGCTGCCGATCGAGCCGTCGAAGAGCGATATTCGATCGACGAGGAGCGGGACAATCACTCCGGCGAAGCCGAGCCGGTTCACATCGATTCGCCGTCGATCCCCATCGATCGTTCACACCCTTTGAGATATCGAATGGCCGGTAGGGGTTGCGATGATAAACCCATTTCATCGCGGTCTTCGTAAATACGCTCCTTGACCGTGGGCGAATCGCTGAAAAAGCCGGCGATTCTTGCGTAAAATCCTCAACGGTTCGCATCCATGCCTTTCCTTGCAGATGCGGCGGTGCGACCGGATCGTCCATGCGAGAGCGTAAAAACGTCAACATCGAGAACCTAATCACCGCCTTGGATCGCTCGTTTTGGGGATCGACGGAGCGCTCAAGGATTCTGGCCGACCCCGTTGCGCAAGCGCCGCCGCCCGATCTCCTCGCCCCATCGAATCATGCCATCGGGAAATATTCGTATCATCGCCGGTCGTTGGCGCCGTCGCCTCTTGCCGGTCGCCGATTCCATCGGTCTGCGCCCGACGCCTTCGCGCGTGCGAGAGACCCTGTTCAACTGGCTGCAAGACGAGATCGAGGGAAGAACCTGCTTGGATCTCTTTGCGGGCACCGGAGCGCTCGGCTTCGAAGCCGCCTCGCGCGGAGCCAAGGAAGTGGTGATGGTGGAGCGAAAGCGAGATTTGGCGCGGTCCTTGGAAAAAACGGCATCGGATTTAGGCGCCGGATCGATCGAGGTCCATTGCGCCGATGCCTTGACATGGCGCCCGGCGCCGGATAAGCGTTTCGACCTCGTCTTCCTCGATCCTCCGTGGTCCGGCCCGTCCCCGGCCGAGGCATTGAAGTACTTGGGTGATATCGAAGCCATCGCCCCTTGCGCCCTTGTCGGCATCGAGAGTGATCGCAAGACCGAGGATCGTTCCTTGCCCGCAGGCTGGACGCTTCGCCGTCGCCTGTGCGCCGGACAGGTAAGATACGGCTTGTTCGAGCGCGATCCGCCGTTTGCGCCGTGAATCGGCTCTCGGATCATCGCTTGGATTTCGTTCATCCCCCGATACAAACCAACTCGATACGAGCCATCATAAGGAGAAGCGAGGGTGAATCCCGTCGTCGCCATTTACCCCGGAACCTTCGATCCGATCACCAACGGTCACGCCGATCTCGTACAGAGGGCGGCTTCGTGTTTCGAAAAGGTGCTCGTGGCCGTGGCCGGTAGCACGGGCAAAAACACCCGTTTTTCCCTCGCCGAGCGCGTCGATTTGGCGAAGACCGTGACGGCGTCGATCTCCAATGTCGAGGTCATTTCCTTCGACGGTTTGTTGGTGGAGATCGCCCGCGCCCGAGGTGCCCGGGTGATTTTGCGCGGTTTGCGGGCGGTCTCGGATTTCGAATATGAATTTCAGTTGGCCAATATGAATCGCAAGCTCGCCTGCGATATCGAAACCATGTTCCTTGCCCCCGACGAAGGCTATACCTATATATCGTCGAGCCTGATTCGGGAGATCTCGGATCTCGGCGGCGATGTGAGCCGCTTCGTCCATCCGGCGGTCGAAGCCGCTTTACGATCTTGCTGAGTTCGAAATGGCGCTGCTGATTACCGGCGAGTGCATCAATTGCGATGTCTGCGAGCCGGTATGTCCGAACGAGGCGATCTCTGCGGGTGAGGAGTTTTATGTCATCGATCCCGCTCTTTGTACCGAATGCATAGGTCACCACGATCAGCCGCAGTGCGTGCAGGTATGTCCGGTCGATTGCATCCCCAAGGATCCGGATTGCGTGGAAACGCAAGAGGAGCTCGAAGCGAAGTACAGGCGGCTTGTCGGGTGGGACGAAGATTTCGAGCAGGCGAAGGATCCATCCTAAGAGCTTTGATGAGCGAAGAGCGAAAAAGACCATCGGACGCCTTCGTCGATGGGGCGGCGGGAGAGATGATGCGTTGCAGCAGGTTAGAATCATCGATCGGATCGAGCGTGCCGATGTTCATGGCAACGACCGGCTTGCGATCCCCGGTTTGCGATCCTTGACTTGTGATATTCGTCTTGCGATCTCATGCGCTCGAAATCGAAAGGATGTCGTTCACCGAATAAAGCGATCGGTTTCGATGATTTTTTCGCATATCGATGCGCTTGAATGCAAAATATCGTATCGATAACCCCAATCGTCGCCTCGAAAGGTGAACATCGACCGATCGACCGACGATTTTCGACATCGATCAAGGAGCCGTCTTGTCAGTGAAGGAGCAGATACGGGCCTATTTGGAATCCGCCCTCGATGCGCTGCGCACGCAAGGGGAGATCGGGCTCGATTCCATGCCGGAGATACCCGTCGAGCGCAGCCGGGGTGCGGATCATGGCGATTTCGCCAGCACCGTCGCCCTCGTGCTTGCCAAGCGCCTCGGTGTCGATTCGCGCAAATTGGCGGCAAAGATCGTCGAGGCTCTGCCTTCGAGCGATGCACTCGCCCAAGTGAGTGTCGCCGGCCCCGGCTTCATCAACTTCCACCTCACCGAGGCGGCGTTCACCGAGATCGTGCGGCGTCTTTTGGCCGCCGGCGGGGTCCAAGCCTTCGCCCACGGAGAAAAAAAGAGCCGGGCGAGGATACAGGTGGAATTCGTCTCCGCCAATCCCACCGGCCCTTTGCATGTCGGGCATGGCCGCGGCGCCGCCTACGGAGCGAGCGTCTCCAATCTATTGGCGGCCGCCGGCTTCGATGTTCAGCGCGAGTATTACGTCAACGATGCCGGCCGCCAGATGCATATCTTGGCTTTGAGCGTTTGGATGCGCTATTTACAGGCTCTAAGGGTCGATCTCGATTTCCCGTCGAGGGGCTATCGCGGGGATTATGTCCTCGAGATCGCCCAAGCCTTGGAGCGCGAAGTCGGCGCCGATTTTGCGGTGGATGCGCAAGCGCTGATGCGCGACATTCCCCCCGATGCCCATGTCGGAAAGGCCGCCGAGACCCATATCGACGCCCTGATAACGAGAGCCCGCGAGCGATTGGGAGAGGAGCGCTACCGGCGGTTATTCGATATCGCCTGCGAGAGCCAAGTCGAGGATATCAAGGGTGATCTTGGGGAATTCGGGGTCGTCTTCGATCGCTGGTTTTCCGAACGGGAGTTGGTGGAATCGGGCGAGATCGAGCGGGCCTTGGAGCGGCTTCGAGATGCGGGGCATCTTTACGATCACGAAGGCGCGCGCTGGTTTCGCAGCACCGACTTCGGCGACGAGAAAGACCGCGTGGTGGTGCGCGAAAACGGCGAATCGACCTATTTCGCATCGGATATCGCTTATGTCGCCAATAAATTCGCCCGGGGATTCGAGCGCATCATCTATGTATGGGGCGCCGACCATCACGGCTATATCAAACGGGTCAAAGCCGCCACCGCCGCCTTGGGCCACGATCCCGATGCCGTGGATATCCTGTTGGTGCAGTTCGCGACCTTGATGCGCGCCGGGCAGCGTTCGCAGATGTCCACCCGCAGCGGGGATTTCGTTACCTTGCGCGAGTTGCGCGAGGATGTGGGGAGCGATGCCGCTCGCTTTTTCTATGCGATGCGCTCGTGTTCCCAGCATCTCGATTTCGATCTCGATCTCGCCAAATCGCGCAGCAACGACAATCCGGTTTACTACGTCCAATACGCCCACGCCCGTATCGCCGGGGTTCTGCGCCAGTGCCGAGAAAGAGGATGGGACGAAGGTGCCGGTCCGCAGGCCGATTTGGAGCGTCTCGTCGAGCCCGAAGCACGGGCGCTGATGATGAGCCTATCTCGTTATCCGGAAGTCATCGCCGGCGCCGCTTGCACCCTCGAGCCGCATCAGATCGCGAATTACCTGCGCGAACTCGCCGGGGATCTGCATGCCTTCTACAACGCCCATGTCTTGTTGGCCGAGGACGATCGCCTGCGAGGTGCCCGCCTGTCGTTGATAATCGCCGTTCAATCCGTGCTCGCCGACGGTCTTGCGTTGCTCGGGGTCGGCGCCCCGGATTCGATGTAGACATCGGGCAAGGATCGGTCAGGAGCGAATGCGGCGATGGCGGGACAAGGCAAAGGAGCGGTCAAGCGCCCGAGGCATATCGTGGGGGGTGGCGGCACCACCCTCTTTCTCGCCGGGGTGGCTGTGGGCTGCGTGTTGACGTGGTCGACACAAAGGCCGGAGTCGATACCCAATCCCTTGCGCGCCTCCTATCAGGATCGAGCGGGGGTCGATGAGAACGCCTTTCCGCCTTCGCCGACCTACGAGTTCTATACCGTCTTGCCCGGCGGGGGTGCGGACCTTCCCGCTCAATCGGAGTCTTTGGTCTTGGCGCTCGATGGTGCGCAAGAAGATGGGGATTCGAGCGGGGATTCGAATCCCGACTCGGATGCCGATTCGAACGCCGATTCGAACGAAGACACTGGCGATGATATGGCCGACGATGCGTCCGGGGATTCGGTCGATGATGCGTTGGACGAAGAGAAAATCGCCGCCGGCGAGTCATCCGAACCCGACTTGTCATCATCCCCGGATTCGTTAGCGGATTCGTCGCCTCGAGATCTGAAGCCGACGAGCCCATCGGAGCCTGCCCCCGATCATCGGGCGAACGCTTCCCCGGGCGAGGAAGCGCCGGCGGTGGCATCGAGTGCCGCCCCCGTACAAGGTGCACCGGCCCGGAAGATCGAGGATCTGGTATCGCCGCCCGCGGCCGCTCCCGATCTTTTAGAGGAAGCCACGCTCGCCTCGATCCCCGACCCGGAAGACGAAGCGCAGGCGGCCTTGCCTTCTCGCTATGTGATCCAAGTGGGTTCTTTCAAAGAACCAAGCGAGGTCGAAAGAGCCAAGGCCTCGCTCATCCTGATGGGCTTTCGGGTGATGGTGCAGAGCATGTCGATCGACGGCGGAGCGCCGTGGCATCGAGTTCGGGTGGGTCCCTATCAAAGCCTCTCGCAGACCGAAAGCGCCCGCGCCCGTCTTGAATCCGAGGGCTTTAGGACAATCGTGCTCGAAGGTCGACGAGGATAGCGATCGCGCGCACTCGAAAAGACGCAGGCGATGAGACGGCGCTCGATAAGGATCGGAAGCAATGGAGCGGGTGATGGGAATCGAACCCACGTCATCAGCTTGGGAAGCTGAGGTTCTACCATTGAACTACACCCGCATTGCAAGGCCTTAGGAAGAATACCTCCTTGGGCTCGATGCTCGGATGCCTTTTGCGGCCCGCGGCCCCAAGCATCACGCTATGATCTTAATGAGGAGTGCGCCTGCGGTCAACCGCCTATTCGGCTTGGCCGCACACCGATCGCACATCGAAGGGATCGGATGATGGTTTTTCCTCGCATTCCCCCGACCCCCCTCGATCGGGTGGGTGAGATGAGTGATCGACGGTGCGCCAAGTCGCTCTCTCGCCGAGCGAGGGTGATCCTGAGCCGAAAAATCATCGATCACCGAGGCAATGGGCTCCGAAAAGGGTTGTCTTGAAATGGAAGGCCGATGGAAATCGTCTTGAACGGGCAACCCCGGGAGATCGAACCCGATACGACGCTCGAAGGGCTGCTCGAAGGGCTCGGCCTTATGGATAAGCGTTTGGCGGTCGAGGTCAACGAGAAGGTGGTGCCGCGCAGTCTTTTTGCCGAGCGTCGGCTCGCTTTCGGGGATCGGATCGAGATCGTCCATGCCATCGGCGGGGGCTAGGCGGAAGCGCTCCCTCGTTCGCTCTTTCTTTACCTTACCGTTGGAACCCTCATGAGTCAAAGCGTGAACCAAGACCAAGCGAAGCATGCAGTATCGGACAGCCCCGATGCCCCGTTGGTGATCGCCGGGGTCGAATATCGCTCGCGTTTGATCGTCGGCAGCGGCAAATATCGGGATTTCGAGCAGACCAAGGCGGCGACCGTCGCCAGCGGGGCGCAAATGATCACCGTCGCCCTTCGCCGCACCAATCTGGGTCAGAATCCGGATGAATCGAATCTGCTGGATTATCTGCCGCCCGATGAATTCGTGATCTTGCCCAATACCGCCGGTTGCTACGATGCCAAGAGCGCGGTGCGCACCTGCCATCTCGCGCGCGAGCTCTTGGACGGGCATTCGCTGGTCAAACTCGAGGTCTTGGGCGATCAGCAAACCCTCTATCCCGATATTGCGGGCACCTTGGAAGCGGCCGAGATCCTCGTGCGCGATGGCTTCGATGTCATGGTCTACACCAGCGACGATCCGGTGGTGGCGCTCAAACTCCAAGCGATCGGTTGCTGCGCCGTGATGCCCCTCGCCGCCCCCATCGGCTCCGGTTTGGGGGTTTGCAACCCTTATAATATCTTGACCATCGTCGAGAACGCCAAGGTTCCGATCATCGTGGATGCCGGGGTCGGCACCGCATCGGATGCCGCGATCGCGATGGAGCTCGGTTGCGACGGGGTATTGATGAACACGGCGATCGCCGGGGCCGAGAATCCGATCTTGATGGCATCGGCGATGCGCAAAGCGGTGGAAGCCGGACGCGAGGCTTGGCTTGCCGGGAGGATCCCGCGCAAAAGGCATGCCAGCGCTTCCTCGCCCATCGAGGGGCGAATCGCCTGAAAGTCAAGGATCGAAGGGCTGCGAGGTGGCGATTCGCACCCCCAAGGGGCTTTTCGGTATCCCCTTTTTCGGGGCACTGCCTTGGGGGATCGCAGGCCTTCGAATGCCCAAGGCCGAATCCCCTCCCCTTGCAATCGTCGATCATATTCTCGACAGTCAGGCCTTGATAGTCAGGCGATCGAGGAGGCGATGATCGCTTTTACCCTTTGCGATGTTCTATACTTATCCCTATCGATTCATATTGCGCCCGTAGCTCAGTTGGATAGAGTACCTGGCTACGAACCAGGGGGTCGGGAGTTCGAATCTCTCCGGGCGCGCCATCTTTTTTTTCGATCGATCGCTTGCGACCGACGACGCATGCTTTTTCGGGTTCGGCGCTATCGCCCCCTTCACCTTACCTGAAAGACGGCGCGGCGATTTGCGTCGATCACGCCAATCATCGGTGACGCTTCGGGCTGCGGGCATCCGCCTGCCGTTGCCGATTCGTCGTTGACGTCCTCCGTTTCGATCTCGACACTCGCCGCATAAGACGCACGCAATGAACGAGCCAAGGAAATTTTCCGCCAACTTGGGTTTCCTTTGGCGTGAGCTGGCGCTGCCCGATGCCATCCATGCCGCGAAAATATCCGCCTTCGATGCCGTCGAATGCCACTGGCCCTATCACGAAGACCCCGAGCGGGTCGCCGCCGCGTTGGCGGCAACCGGCTTGCCGATGCTGAGCATCAACACCCGCAAGGGCGATGCGGACTCCGGCGAGGTGGGTTTGTCCGCCCTTCCCGATCGCGAAAGCGAGGCCCGCGATCACATCGAGGAGGCTTTGGCTTACGCCGATGCCATCGATGCCGCGGCGATCCATGTGATGGCGGGCATCGTCGCCGGCGGCGATTCGGCCCATCGCGCGGCGCGCACCGCGTTCGTTTCCAATCTGGATTTCGCCACTGAGAAGGCCGCGGCGCAAGGGCGGGACATATTGATCGAGCCCTTGGCTCGTCAATCCTTCCCCGGCTATTTTCTCGACTCGAGCGCTTTGGCTCGAGAAGTGATCGAGGAAGTCGGCCGATCCAATCTAAAATTGCTATTCGATACTTGGAACCTTCATCTTCTCGAAGGGGATTCGACACCGATTACCGATCTCTTCGAGCGCCATCTTCCGATCATCGGCCATATCCAATTCGCGGCGGTACCGGATCGCGGCCCGCCGGATCATGGCGATATCGATTACGCCGATTTTTTCGAAACGGTGGATCGTCTCGGCTACTTGGCCCCGCTCGGAGCCGAATACATCCCGCCCGAAGGCGATACCGAGGCCGGCCTCGGGTGGATGAGCGCCCTGCGAGGGCGCGATTGAAAGCGAAGATATGGTTGTTGCGGCGATCGGGGATCGGTGGAGTATGCGCTTGCCGATGGTCAAAGTTTCGTCCATCTTTTTTCGAATCCCGATCGCTTCGACGAAGGAGCGATGTCCCAAGACGGGCTTTTGACCTGCCAATATCGACCTCGCCCGGTTATCCGCCCAAAGGCTTGGATGCCCGCCCCATCATATAAGCGCTTCGCCCCGAGGGATTTGCGTAAGATCCGAGCGGAGATTTCCCAGCGCTATCGAAGAGGGGGCGATGAATATTCTAGGCATCGACATCGGCGGATCCGGGATCAAGGGCGCTCCGGTGGATATCGAGACGGGGCGTTTGGTATCGCAGCGGCATCGGATTCCGACCCCGAAACCTGCGACCCCGCCGGTGGTGGTGGAGGCCGTGGGAAGGCTGGTCGAGCATTTTGGATGGAAGGGGCCGATAGGGTGCACCTTTCCCGCCATCGTCAAGGCGGGCGTTGTCCATAGCGCCGCCAATGTCGACAAGTCCTGGATCGGCACCGACGGGCAAGGATTGTTGGAGGAGCGAACCGGGTGTCCCGTCTTGCTGATCAACGATGCCGATGCCGCCGGTCTGGCGGAGATGTCCTTCGGGGCCGGAGAGGGGCGAAAAGGGGTGGTGATCATGCTGACTCTGGGCACCGGCTTGGGCAGCGCCGTTTTTATCGACGGGCGTTTGGTCCCCAATACGGAGTTCGGCCATATAGAAATACGAGGCAAGAATGCGGAGGAGCGAGCGGCATCTCGCATTCGCAAGGAAAAGGATCTCGATTGGAAGACATGGGCCGGTCACGTCGATGAGTTCATGGGGAGGATGGAGGCCTTGCTTTCCCCCGATCTTTTCATCATCGGGGGCGGGGTCAGCAAAAAACATCATCAATTCCTGCACCTTATCGATACCCGGGCCGAGGTCGTTCCCGCCAAAGCCTTGAACGAGGCGGGGATTATCGGGGCCGCATTGGCCGCTCGATCGGTGGCTTCGTAAAACCCCTCGAACGCCCGCTTCGAACGAATGATCAACTCGCTCCGTCGGAGCCGGTGCTCGCCCCTTTCTTGGCGTCGATCCTCCAAGCGGCGATGATCGAGACGATCGATATGAGGGCGATGGCAAAAGCCAGCGCGATCACCCGATCGTAGCCACCGGCCTCCCAAACGACGGCCGAGAGGATCGGCCCCAAGGCGTAGCCCGTCATCCCCGTCATGCCGATCACCCCCGCCACCACCCCGAAATTCCTTCTCCCCATCAGCTCCGCCGTTGCCACCGGGCGCATCACGCTGGCGATGCCGATCCCCGCCCCGTGCATGACCACGAAGGCCGCGATCAGCCAAGGCGTGGCCCCGGCGTGGAGCAGGCTCAAAGCCGCAGCGGCCAAGAGGGTGAAGGCGATGGTGGTGATGGTCGAAGTGCGGGCGAAGCGATCCGATTGCATCAAGGTCATGCGCGCAACGACTTGCATCGGACCGATGAAGGAAGCGGCGAGGGTCGCGATATCGACGCTCGCCCGGCGGCTTTCGAAAATGGGCAGGATGTGGGAGATCAGCATGCCATGATCGAGCGATGAGCAAAAGACCGCGACGGCGAGGAGGTGGAAGCGCAAGTCTTTGAGCGCCGCAAAGCCCTTGGTGCGAGGATCGGGGGGCGCGACATCGATCAAAGCATGCGCCTCGGCATGACGAGAGGCGAATCGGAACAGCGGCAGGGCGACAAGGCAGATCGCCGCTGCGAAGACCCATAGCGCCGCTCGCCACCCGATCGACTCCGTCAGGATGCGGGCGCTGGGAAAGGCGATGGTTCCGGCAAAACCGGCGAAGATGGTCACCAAGGAGATCGCGCGCTTGGCTCTCTTGCCGTTGGCGCGCACCAATACGGCAAAGCAAGGATCGTAAAGACAGCCCGCCATCGCGATCCCGAGTCCGGCCCACACCCACCAAAATTGCCACGGCCGGGTGACTTGGGAGAGAACGATGAGCAAAACCGCCCCCAAAAAGGCGCTGCCGGTGAGAACCTTGGTCGAATGGCCGCGATCGATCAATCGTCCCGAGAGCGGAAAGAGCAAGGCCGTGATCACCAAAGAGAGGGTGAAGGCCATCGAGAGCATGGTCTTCGACCAGCCCGGATCGCTTTCCCATTCGGGTAAAAGAGCGGGAAAAATATAGTAAAACCCGGCCCAGACGAGGGTCTCGGCGATCGCCAGCGGAAGGACGATTCGGCGGGTGAAGGAATCGAGTTTCAATGATAATCCGCTCATGCTCGCGGCTCGCTCGTCGCGATCGGATACGCTTGACCGATCAGCGAAGCTTTGAGCGCGATCGGGCGCCGCATGAAATGCCGCAGGGCCGTCGCCGGGGTCGAGACGGGGTCCATCGATCCATCGACGATGCGCATTCCATCACCGCTGTTTGCGCATGGCAACGAGGTGTGATCCAAGGGGAGATCGGATATGGCCATCAGGCAATTCATCGGCGTTGCGGTCTTCGCCGCCACCTTCGCATTCGCAGGAACCCTGGCACACTCGGCGATGCTCGACGATATCAGGGCCGCCGACGAAATCAAATGCGGCATCAATACCGTCATGCCCGGTTTTGCCGAAACCGATGACGAGGGCGAGTGGCAGGGTTTCAATATCGCCTACTGTCGGGCGCTTGCCGCCGCCGTGCTCGCCGATGCGAAAAAGGTCGAATACATCAATCTCACCCCCAAGAATCGCTTCCCGGCCTTGCAATCGGGCGAAGTCGATATTTTATCGAACAACACCACGTGGACCATCTTGCGCGATGTGCATTTGGGTTTCACCTTCGTCGGTATTCGATATTACGACGGGCAGGGTTTCATCGGGCGCAAGTCCTTGGGCATCGAAAGCGCGATGGATCTCGACGGGGCTTCGATCTGCATCCTGACCGGTACCACCACGGAGTTGAATCTGGCGGATTTCGCCCGCGTCAACAAGATATCCTACGAGCCGGTTCCGATCGAGACCAACGCCGAAGCCCGAGCCGCCTACGAGGCCGAGCGTTGCGATGTCTATACCGCCGATGCCGCCGGTCTGGCCGCAACCCGCGCCACCCTCGCCGATCCCGACGAGCATTTGGTTTTCCCCGAGATCATCTCCAAAGAGCCCTTGGGTCCCTTGGTCCGCCAAGGCGACGATCAATGGGCGGATATTGCGCGCTGGACCTTGAACGCCCTGATCATCGCCGAGGAATTGGGGATCACGAAGGCGAATGTGATGACCAAGGCGCAAGGCACCGATAACCCCCAAATCAATCGCCTGCTCGGGAGCGAGGGGGATTTCGGGGCGATGCTCGGGCTCGACAAGCAGTGGGCGGTACGAGCGATCGCCGTCGAGGGCAACTACGCCGAGATCTTCGATCGTCACTTGGGCTCCGACAGTGAAATCGGTCTTGAGCGCGGACTCAATGCGCTTTATAAAGACGGCGGCATTCTTTATGCCCCGCCTTTTCGTTGATTGATGGGCTTTGGCGCAAAAAGTAGGGCTTGTCCGCCGGAAAAGCCCGAGGCAATGCGGTGCTTTGGGTGATGGCGCAGGTCTTGGGGGTAAGATCCGGCGCCCGAGGCGATCGATCCGGCGATAAAAACGACGATCGTCCCTCTTCGAATTTGTCTTCGATTTCGGTTTCGAATTCAGTCTTGAATCCAGTCTCGAATTCCCCCGAATCCTCGAAGAGCCGCCGAGAACGGGAGTGCCTCGGGGGTTAGAGCGCGCACTGTCGGGATATCGGATGCCAATCTTCGGACTTCGAGATTCATCGTTATTTTTTCGCGCAGGTGGTATCAAGACGCTATTCGTGTCAAAATCCCCCCTAGGGTTTGTCGAGGCGATGGTTGATCGAAACGATGAATCCGTGCGAGGGCGGTCTCCACTTCGATAATGCGCATTCCACCACCGCCATCCTTTTATCTCCAAGGAGTATGCTAATCATGGCAATCAGGAAATTCTTGAGCACTGCGGCGCTTGCGGGAACGGTCGCTTTTGCGGGACTGCCCGCACAGGCGGCGACGCTGGACGATGTCAAAGCCGCCGGCGAGCTCAAATGCGGCATCAACACCGGTCTGCCCGGCTTTGCCGAAACCGACGATTCCGGCAATTGGAGAGGCTTCGATGTCGCCTACTGTCGGGCCCTTGCCGCCGCCGTGCTCGGCGATCCGGATAAGGTCAAATACGTCAGCCTGACCGGCAAGAACCGCTTCCCGGCGCTGCAATCCGGCGAGGTCGATATCCTGTCGCGCAACACCACTTGGACTTTTTCGCGCGATGTGGACTTGGGCTTCACCTTCATCGGCGTCAGCTACTACGACGGTCAAGGCTTCATCGGACGCAAGGCCTTGGGTGTGGATAGCGCAACGGGTCTCGACGGAGCCTCGATCTGCATCCAGACCGGCACCACCACCGAGTTGAACTTGGCGGACTTCTTCCGTGTCAACGGCATCTCCTACGAGCCGGTTCCGATCGAAACCAACTCCGAGGCCCGGGCGGCCTACGAGGCCGAGCGTTGCGATGTCTACACCACCGACGCCTCCGGTCTGGCCGCAACCCGCACCACCTTCGACGATCCCGACATGCACATGGTCTTCCCCGAGATCATCTCCAAGGAGCCCTTGGGACCCTTGGTCCGCCAGGGTGACGATCAGTGGGCCGATATCGCGCGTTGGACCTTGAACGCGTTGATCATCGCCGAGGAACTCGGGATCACGAAGATGAATGCGAAGAGCATGGCCGGCGGTTCCGACAATCCGGAAGTCAATCGTCTGCTCGGCAGCGAGGGCGAGCTCGGCGCGATGCTCGGACTCGACGGCATGTGGGCGGTGCGAGCCATCGAGGCCGAGGGCAACTACGCCGAGATCTTCGATCGCTATCTCGGAACGAGCACCAAGCTCGGTTTGGCGCGCGGTTTGAACGCTCTGTACAAGGACGGCGGCATCCTTTACGCTCCTCCTTTCCGTTGATCGGCGGTCGAGTCGTTCATCGGGCCTTGCGTTGATCGGCCGGTATCGATATCCCCGGCGGCCTCCTTGTCAGGAGTCCGTCGGGGGTACGATCCATCATTCCATCATTCGAAACATATCGTTGTCCTACCCTTTATCGATCCGTCCCATCTCGTCGATTTTTTGAAACCCGAGCCGATTTCGGTTGCCGACCTTATCCCCTTTATTGCTTCCCAAATATTTTTGCCGCCCTTCGAGGCTTGATCGCGTGTATCATCGGGCGCAGTGCGAAAAAGCGAGGGGAGTGCTTGGCGCATGCGAGTGCAGAGAATCTGGACGGACGAGCGAGCGCGGGGGGTCATCCTCCAGCTATTGTTGATCTTGGCGCTGCTGCTGGTTCTCGCCTTTATCGTATCCAATACCGTTGCCAATCTGCAGCGGGCCGGTTTGGCATCCGGCTATGGTTTTCTAGGCAGTACCGCCTCTTTCGATATCAACCAGCGACTGATCCAATACGATTCCACCTCCACCTACGGACGGGCGTTCGTGGTCGGAGGGCTCAATACGATCTTGGTGGCTTGTTTGGGGATATTGGCGGCCACGATCATCGGTTTCGTCGCCGGGGTGATGCGCCTGTCGAGGAATTTCTTCATCAGTCGGATCGTCGGCGCCTATGTGGAGTTCACCCGCAATGTCCCCTTGTTGATTCAAATCATCTTTTGGTGGGTGGTCATCCTCGCCTTGCCCAAGGTGCGCGATGGCATCTCCTTCGGCGATACCCTCTTCCTCAACAATCGCGGGGTACGCCTGCCGGCGCCGATCATCGAAGACGGTGCGGGTATCATCTTGGTGGCGCTGGCGCTGGGGATCGCCATCACATGGCAGATCGCACGCCGGGCGCGAAAACGTCAGGACGAAACCGGGCAGATATTCCCCGTCGTCCGCACCGGCTTTGCGCTGATCATCGGCCTTCCGCTGGTGACATATTTCCTCGCCGGATCCCCCATCGACTTCGATATCCCGGTGGCGGGCAAATTCAATCTAAAAGGGGGATTCAATATCACCCCGGAGTTGGTCGCGCTTTGGGTCGCCCTGTCCACCTATACCGGGGCCTTCATCGCCGAGGTGGTGCGGGCCGGAATTCTCTCGGTGGGAAAGGGGCAAACGGAAGCCTCCGGCGCTTTGGGGCTTCGCCCGGGGTTGACGATGCGCAAGATCATCTTGCCTCAGGCCTTGCGCGTGATCATTCCTCCTCTGACCAGTCAGTATCTCAATCTCACCAAGAATTCATCGTTGGCGGTGGCCATCGGTTATCAGGATATCGTATCCATCGGTGACACCATCATGAATCAAAGCGGACAGGCGTTGGAGGTCATTTCGATCTACATGCTCTTTTACCTCACGATCAGCGTCTTGACCTCCCTGTTCATGAATTGGTACAACGCACGCATCGCATTGGTGGAACGTTAGATGTCCGATACCGCTTTCCATCGCCGCCAAGCGGAGATGTTGCCGTCTCGCCCGGCGCCTGCGGGTCAGACCGGGGCTGTGGGTTGGATGCGGGCCAATCTCTTTTCGAGCCCCTTCAATATTCTGCTGACGCTGATTTCGCTCTTCCTGCTATGGTCGATCATCCCTCCGGCGTTCGATTGGGCTTTTTTCGACGCCGAATTCGTCGGCACTTCGAGGGATGATTGCGTCGGCGGCGCCGGGGCGTGCTGGGCTTGGATCGATCAACGAATCGATCAATTCGTCTATGGCTTTTATCCCGCGGAATCGCGTTGGCGGGTCAACCTTGCGGTGTTGTTGCTGATCCCGGCGTTGGCATGGGTGTTGATCGAGAAGGCCCCGGGGGCCCGCTACGGTCGTTGGTTCGCGCTTTTTTATCCGGTGATCGCCACCTTGCTCTTGGTCGGCGGTCTCGGCCTCGAAGAGGTTACCACCGATAAATTCGGCGGTTTCATGCTCAATCTCGTTGCGGGATTGGCCGGTATCGTCCTTTCCTTGCCGATCGGCATCCTGCTGGCTTTGGGAAGACGCTCGAAGCTTCCGGTGGTGCGGGTGGTTTCGGTGACCTTCATCGAAGTGATCCGGGGGGTTCCGCTGATCACCTTGCTATTCGTCGCCATCGTCATCTTGAATCTCTTCTTACCGCAAAATGTCTCCTTGGATCAGCTGGCCAGGGTGATGATCATGGTCACCCTCTTCGCCTCCGCCTATATCGCGGAGGTGATTCGAGGCGGCCTGCAGGCCATCCCCGCGGGCCAGTACGAGGCGGCCCAAGCCATGGGCTTGGGCTATTGGAAGATGATGCGGCTGATCATCTTGCCCCAAGCCCTCAAGATTTCCATCCCCGGGATCGTCAACACCTTCATCGGCTTGTTCAAGGATACGACCCTGGTCATCATCATCGGTCTGTTCGATATCCTGGGGCAGGCGCGCTTGCTGCAGACCAATCCGGAGTGGATCGGAGAGGTGGATCACGAGACTTACGTACTGGCCTCGGTTTTCTTCTTCGTGATCTGTTTTTCGATGTCGCGCTACTCCATCGGCTTGGAAAAAAGATTGGATACCTCCGGGCGCTAGCCCCGAAGAAGCCAAGGGATCCTCGGTGGCGATGCGAGCGATCTCGGAGAAATCGAAGAGATGAGCGATTCCATCATCAGCATATCCGGCCTCAATAAATGGTTCGGCGAATTCCATGTCCTGCGCGATATCAATCTCGATGTCGCCTCCCAAGAGCGAATCGTGATTTGCGGGCCATCGGGCTCGGGAAAATCGACGCTGATTCGCTGTATCAATCGCTTGGAAGAGCATCAGGAGGGTTCGATCATCGTCGATGGCACCGAGCTCTCCCACGATATCAAGGATATCGACTCGATTCGCCGCGAAGTGGGGATGGTTTTTCAGCAGTTCAATCTCTTTCCGCATCTGACGGTGCTGGAAAACTGCACATTGGCTCCGATTTGGGTGCGCAAGCTGCCTCGAGAAGAGGCCGAGACCCAAGCCATGGGATATTTGGAGCGAGTGCGGATCCCGGATCAAGCGAATAAATATCCGGGCCAACTCTCCGGGGGGCAGCAACAGCGGGTCGCCATCGCCCGCTCCCTTTGCATGCATCCCAAAATCATGCTTTTCGACGAACCGACCTCCGCTTTGGATCCCGAAATGATCAAGGAGGTCTTGGAAGTGATGGTGGACTTGGCGCAGTCGGGGATGACGATGTTGGTGGTCACCCATGAAATGGGTTTCGCCTCGCAAGTCGCCGATCGAGTCATTTTCATGGACGACGGCCAGATCGTCGAGGAAAATATCCCGAGCGAATTCTTCGAAAATCCCCGCTCGGATCGCACCAAGCTTTTCTTGGGTCAGATATTGAGCCACTGATCGATAACGAAGAGGAAGATTCAACCATGCAATTCACCATCGAATACTGCGGTGCTTGAGGCTACGAGGCGGAAGCGCTCCGTGTGAGCGATAGGCTTTCGTCCTCGATCGAAGGTGCGCAGGTCGAGCTGATCAAATCATCGGGCGGAGTGTTCGAGATCAACTCGAACGATCGCCTCCTCTTTTCGAAAAAGGCCACCGGCCGTTTTCCCACCGAAGAGGAGATCGATGCCATTGCGGCCGGGCAGGCATAGGGAACGGGCTTGGATGCCGGATCGTTCCCGAGGTCGTCCCCGAGGTCGTCATCGCCTTTCGGCGATCACCGTTGCGGTGCGTTGTTTGTTCAATCCATCCACATCGGCGCTTCCGATGGGAGCTGCGGATGATGGGATTGTTCGTCGCTTTTTTCGGCAAATTCGCATCCTCCGGAATGCATTGCCGTAGCGCTCGCAACCAACAACCGGAGTCACAAGGAGTTTTTCGATGAATCGTAAGCAAGAGAAGGAACTTGAAATTCAGCGCATGCTGAAAGACGGTCGATTGAATCGACGCCAGTTCCTCGGTCGTACGAGCGCGATGGGGATCGCGGCCACGACCGCCGGTGGATTGTGGTCGAGTCGCGCGCTGGCCAATATGCCCAAGATGGGCGGCCACATGCGCTGCGGGCTCAACGATGCGAATACCATCGACTCGTTGGATTCCACCGCATACAACGCCACCACGATGATCGTCATCAGCCGTTCGATCCGGGATTCCATCGTGGATGTCGGGATCGACGGTCAAGCGACCCCGAACCTCGCCGAGAGTTGGGAGTCCTCCCCCGATGCCAAGACTTGGCGTTTCAAGATCCGCCAAGGGGTGGAGTTCTATGATGGCATGAGCGGCTCGAACGATCCGATCAAAGCCCTGACGGTCGAGGATGTCATCAACTCCATCAACGTCCATCGAGGCGAGGATACCAAGTCGGCGGCCAAGGGCGTTTTCGAAGGGGTATCGGACGTACGAGCCGATGGCAATGATACGGTGGTGGTCGAGTTCGCCAACGCCAACGCCGACGGTCCCTTCATCTTCACCGACTATCACTTTTCGGTGGTGCCGACGGTCGATGGCAAGGCGGATCTATTTTCATCGGCCGGTACCGGTTGCTATTTCCTGCGCGAATTCGATCCCGGGGTGCGTACCACCTTGGAGAAAAATCCGAATTCCTGGCAAGCGAGCGAACTCGGCTTTGCCGATTCGGTCGAGATCATCGCCATTTTGGATGACAACGCTCGCGTCACGGCTCTTACCAGCGGCTCGGTGGATGTGATCAATCGCCCCGATCTCAAGACCATCCATCTGCTCAAAATGGCGCCGGGGGTCTCGATTGTCGACGTGCCGAGCAATCTTGCCTACACCCATCCGATGCGGACCGATGTTCCGCCCTTCGACAACAACGATTTCCGCCTTGCGCTCAAATATTCGACCCCGCGTCAGGATTTCGTCGACAAGATCCTCTTCGGTTATGGCTTCGTCGGCAACGACCAACCCTTGGGCCCCCAATTCCCGAGTTTCGATCGGAATCTCCAAGTCGAATTCGATCTCGACAAGGCAAGGGATCATCTCAAGAAGTCCGGTTTGGAAGGGGCCGAGTTCGATATGAGCACCTCCGATACCGCCTATGGCGGTGCGGTGGATGCCGCCCAGCTCTTCGCCGAGAACTGGCAGGCGATCGGGCTTCGACCCAATATCATCCGCGAGCCCAAGGATGGCTATTGGAGCGATGTTTGGAATAAAAAGCCCTTTTGCGCCTGCTATTGGGGCCCCCGTCCGATCGAGGATCTGATCCTCTCCATCGCCTATGTCACCGGCGCACCGTGGAACGATACGGTGATCAGCATCCCCAGGGTCGACGAGCTGGTGGTGATGGCGAGAGGGGAGTTGGATCAGGCCAAGCGCACCGAGATGTATCAGGAAGTGCAGCAGCTGATCAGCATGCAAGGCGGTACCATCATCCCCGCTTTCGGCAGCGATATCGCGGCCACCAACGATATGGTGGGCGTCCCCGAGAAGATCGGAGGGGGTTGGGAGATGGACGGCGGCCACTTCGTCAAGCGTTGGTGGATGAAGGGCTAAGCGATCGGCAAAAATCGCGCTCGCTTTCAAAGCCTGCGGATCTTTGCAGATATTGCCAAAACCTTGGGGGCGGCTTTAAAGTCGCCCCCATTTTTTTGGTTATATCGAATGGTGCCGAAAAATATAGCTTGACATATTGATCAAAATAAAGTAAAGGGTATAAGAACGGGTACACAAGTGATAACCACGGAGGAAGTAGCCATGAAAAAGATAGCGATGATTGCGATGCTCTTCGGCTTCGTCGGTGCGGTTCATGCCGGTCCGCAAAAAGCGACAGGTCAAAGCGAAATCCAATATCAGTCTTCGGTCGAGCAAGAGACGCAGACCGCGTTCATTGGGCCATCGACTTCGGGGCAAACCGAATTCGATAAAGGCGGTGCGATGTTGAAGCCGGAATATGACATCAAACTCGACACCGATCCGCTTTGCAACACCGACCCGTACTCCTGCTTCCATCTGGCGGATCATGACGCTACCGTGGTGCAGGAGAATATGCAGGTTGCCATCCCGATTCTTATCTGGATAATCAACCAACTCTAAGGTAGGCGAATAAAAAAGGGGCTCCGTGCGAGCCCCTTTTTTTCAGTTATCTTTCGGCACTATTCGATATAACCCCCATTTTTATGCACAAAAAACGAGGAAAGACAAGGCTTTGTTCGGCTTCGCTCCTTCGATCGCTTCAAGAAGCGAAAGGAGGGGGTCGAAGACGAGCCGCCGGCCTTGCCATCGCCCGGCGCCCGCCGACGGACCAAGGTCCATGCGCCTCGGTCGGTGCCTCATCGAGATTCATCCGCATCGATGGCTTGCCGATCGTCTTGGCAGCGGTCGATGGAAAAAGAGGTGCGATCGAAAAAAAGAGGATGAGTGATCCGCTAATCCGCTCTCGATGGATTCAAGGCGGCTGCGGGTGGTGCCCCGCCGTGTTCGAAGATCCACGATGCGCATCTGCGGATGCCGCCCAAGGGAAAGAAGTGGATCCTCTCGATATTCCCTTTGGGATCCTCCCGCTTGTATTGCGCCAAACGATCCAATATCGATGTCGGTTCGAAGGGCAAAAGGAGCTTCGAGAAATTCAAAGCGCGTTTTTGAAGCACCGAGAGCGAGGGGCCGATCCCGCAGGCGATGGCGAATTTGATCAGGGTTTGAAGTTTGGTGGGACCGGCGAGCCCCAAGTGTATCGGCATGTCGATGCCGGTGTCTCGCAAGCGCTCGGCCCAAGCGATGATCCCCTCGGGGTCGAAGGAAAACTGGGTGGCGATCGCGAACTCGGCATCCGTGCAAGCAAAAAATCGCTGTTTCCACGCCAGCGCCGCCATGGCTTGGCTTTCCCCGCCATCGGGATCGATGCTCCGATTCCCCTCGGGGTGGCCTGCGACATGCAAGCGGCGAAAATCACCGAACAGGCCTGTTTCCAAAAGTTGCATCGAAGAGGCGAAATCGCCCTCGGCTTTGGCGGCCCCCCCGGCGAGTATCAAGCCCTCGTCGACATTCGCCTCCTCCCGGTAGCGTGCGATCCACAAAGCCAAGGTCTTTCGATCGCAGATGATGCGCGCCGGGAAATGCGGCATCGGCGTGAAACCCTCAAGATGAATCCGCTTGGCGGTGGCGACCATATCATCGATATCCGTGCCATCGACATGGGCGATATAAACGCGGGTGCCGGGGGGCAAAAGAGATCGAAAATCATCGATCTTCGATGCGGTACGAGGCATGACCTCGATCGAATAGTCATCGAGGAGGGCCTTGAACTGCGGATCCATCGAAGCCTCCGGCTGATTGGTCAGGGCGAAAAACGGCATCGCTCGTCATCGTTCATCGACAGATGCCGACACGACAGACATCGAGATGCTCTCGATGCGGGGGACCTAAGCGAACGATTCAAGCGCCCGCGCCGTCGGCAAGCGCTTGAAAATACCCCCGCCGTCGTCGATGGCCGGCGGAGATCTTCGAGCATTCGACATCGAGACCTTCGGTTCTCGATCCGCCTCGGATTCGCTCGGGTTCATCGAGCCTCGTCATCGGCGGCATTTTGCACCGAGGAAGTGGACGAGATATCTTGAAAAGCCGGATCTTGCCCGATTTGTCCGTGCCACATCGCAAATGCGGTATTGTGCATAATTGCCGATGGCAAAAAACCGGAAATCGCTCGATCGACGAATCGAAGCCAAGCCGGATGTCGATGACATCCATCGGTATCGAGGCTTGAACGATTCGCAGGCCAAGGATTTTCACACCCATAAGGATAGATGCGTCATGACAATGTCAAGTGGTCGTTCACTCGCTTTTGCGATCGCGCTGGTCTTGGTAGGGGTGGTCGGGTTCTGGTCGATCGATGCCAGCAAAGCCGCCGAGCCGATCTACGCCGATGACGGAATCGCCATCGACGGGACCGATCCCGTTTCTTATTTCAGCGAAGGAAAGCCGGTTGCCGGATCGGCCGAATTCTCTCACCGCTGGAAGGGAGTCGATTGGCATTTTTCCAGCGCGGAAAATCGAGATCGCTTTGCCGCCGACCCCGATGCGTTCGCCCCTCGATACGGCGGTTATTGCGCGTGGGCGGTGGCCAACGGCTATACCGCATCCACCGTCCCCGAGGCTTGGCATATCGAAGACGGCAAGCTCTACCTGAACTATTCGCTCGGAGTCAGGGGGAAGTGGCGTCAGGATATCCCCGGCAATATCGAAAAAGCCGATGGCAACTGGCCCCAAGTTCTCGACAAGGGCTGATCGTCAATCGAAAACAAGGGGGTCGGGATCGGGCGATGATGCCCTTCGAAGATCGGCAAACGACTTTGCCGAGGTAAGCCAATCTCTTGTAAAGGAGAAAAAAGCATGAAAGCAATATCGAGGATCGTGGCTCTTTCGACCCTTTTAGTCGCAGGGTCGGCGATGGCGGACGGTCATGCGGGATTGAACATGCCGCTAAGAGCCAGC
>JFBG01000015.1 GCA_000583135.1 Thioalkalivibrio sp. HK1 | reverse complement strand
ACTTCTTTATAAACGAATCCGCCGGCGATCCCTTGCTCCGGATGGGCCAATCGATAGTAATGGGAATTATATCGAATAGTGCCGAAGGATAACCGAAGAAAAGGGGCTCGTACGGAGCCCCATTCTCGGACGCCTATGATGGATTAGTTGCACCCCGTCCCGCCGTTCGTGATTGCGCATACCGCCCCGTATACGAACACGGCAAACAAGAAAGCCGTCTGTTCCGGTGTGCGCACCACGGTCGCATCGTTGTTTGCATAATTGAAGCAAGACCACGGGTCGGTATCGCAAAGCGGGTCGGTGTCCAACTGCGGTTTCAACATCGCACCACCTTCACCGCTCCACGGGTCGGATTGCTGGGAATCGTCGTAGGCCAGCATCGTCGGTTGCTCGGTATCAATGGACGCCTGCCCGCCGTGAAACTTCTCGCAAGTGTCGTAACAAGACTGCGACCCGTCTTCGTATTCGTCGCACTGCCACTTGCATTGACTCAACTGACTACCCGCCGTCATCATCGGCGACTCTTGTTCAACCGAAGCCTGATACTGGATTCCGCCTTGACTCGTCGCTTCTTGCGGGGCGGCATACACCGCACCGACGAAGCCGAAGAGCATCGCAATCATCGCTATCTTTTTCATGGCTACTTCCTCCGTTGTTATCACTTGTGTACCCGTTCCTATACCCTTACTTTATTTCGATCGAAATGTCAAGATATATTTCTCGGCACTATCCGATATAATTTCCTATTTTTACGCTATCGACCGCTTGGGGGCGGGCACCCCTGAGGGTCACCCCGCTCGGTGTGTGGTTGTGTTCGGGTGGATATTCACATGCGCAGCAAGGATGCAAAGGATGCATGGGTCCAACCGACCTTTGATATACCCGACTTCGGCTTTCAGGTTCGCTAGGTCATCCTTGACCGTATCGATGCGCCCATCGACTGCTCGAATTTCTGTGATGACCCGCCAAAAACCCACGATGAGCGTGATGACGATCCCCCCAATACCCCGATGGTTTGCCAATCCATAACGCATCCTGCGCTCGATAGGTGGATGAGTGCAGGTGCTCCGAACGCCCGCGCTCGACTTCGATCATAGGATATCCCAAACGCATTTGTGTGCAGGTAGCATTTTAGATTGCATGGATTTCCCCGGCAAACGCCGACGGAAGCGGGCTAACGCTCGGGGGCTGAATGCGGGTAATCGAGGCGGAGCCGGGACGCAGGTGACACCATCATCGATCGGGGGGTCAGTCGGTCGAGCGGGTATCGAAAACGATATCCATCCTTGCGGGTGCGCTCGATGCGGTATCGGCCCACCTGCACCTCCATCCGTTCGAGTGCGTCCACCTGCGCTATCTGATATAGCGTACAATCATGCTATGAAATCGTAGCACTGAGGGGCGCAGGTACGGGCGGGGTATCGTTGGGTTTCACCTGCGCATCCATACACCGAGCCGAGAGCACCGAGCGAAGGGAGGGCGTTATGGATTTGCGAACTTTCTTAGGGTATGTCGGTGCGATTGCTATTGCGGTCGGGTCGGGGGTTTGGCTCATCAAGTCGGATCTCGACGCGGTCAGGTTGGATATCCGTGATAGCGAACTTCGCATGATCGCCCGCATCGATGCGGTGCGGGTGGACATATCCAACCTTCGATCCGATGTTGACGTACTCAAGGGTTGATTGGACCCGTTGAAAATTGCGGGAGGCGAAGCGGAATAGCACCCCTATCCATCCACCGACCCACATCGATCGAAGGTGAACGCCGCCCGCCGTGACCGCTATGCAAACGACCCCGAGTACCGAGCGGCGAATGCCTCGTCTCGGGCGTGTATGCGCAAACGACGGTCGAAGGCATCGAGCACCTGCGCTGATTGACTGGACGGGTGAGTATCCGCCCACCCTTCGCCAATCCACCTCGTAGCCTGCACCCATCTGCCAGCGCAAACGCCCGCCCCGTGCACTCGACGGGGCGGATGGCTCCATGGCTTCAAGGAAAGACACCTGCGTTGCGACCGAAGCGCTCGACAAAGCCTGGATGATGCGCCGGCGGCTATGGGAAACCGGAAAAGGGCGGCGGTGGGATGGCCTGTCATCCGGGGATTGGTGCTTTTCCGTATAACTGCCTTTTTATCGAGAGCGCTTTTTTCGATATCACATGCGAAACACGCCGTAGCGGGTCTTTTCGATCGGGGCGTTGAGCGTGGCGGAAAGCGAAAGGGCCAAAACCTCCCGGCTCTTGGAGGGGTGGATGATGCCGTCATCCCACAGGCGGGCACTGGCGTGAAGGGGACGACCCTCGCGTTCGAAGCGCTCCTCGATGGTGGATTTGAAGGCCTCTTCCTCGGCTTGCGACCACTTGCCGCCTTGGCGTTCGAGCGATTCCCGCCGGACGGTGGCCAACACCCCCGCCGCCTGCTCGCCCCCCATCACCGAGATGCGGGCGTTCGGCCATGTCCATAAAAAGCGCGGAGAGAAGGCCCGCCCGCACATCCCGTAGTTCCCGGCGCCGAAGGAGCCCCCGAAGATCAGCGTGATCTTCGGCACTTGGGCGCATGCCACCGCCATCACCAATTTGGCGCCGTCTCGAGCGATGCCTCCCGCCTCGTATTTACGCCCCACCATGAAGCCGGTGATGTTTTGGAAAAAAACGATCGGGATGCAGCGCTGCGCACACAGCTCGATGAAGTGCGCCCCCTTTTGTGCGGATTCGGCGAAGAGGATGCCGTTGTTGGCGAGGATCCCGACGGGGATCCCCTCGATATGCGCAAAGCCGCAAACCAGCGTCTGCCCGTAGAGCGCCTTGAACTCGTCGAGACGAGAATCATCGACGATGCGGGCGATCACCTCGCGCACTTCGAAAGGCCGGCGCACATCATCGGGGACCAAGCCCGGGATCTCGCAAGGATCGTAGCGAGGGGGCACCGAGGCTTGCATCGGCAAGCCGAGGGGTTTGGTCCGGGCGGTGCGATGGACCGCGCGTCGGGCCAGATCGAGGGCGTGGGCATCGTCGAGAGCGAGATGATCCGCAACCCCCGATTCACGCACATGGAGGTCGGCACCGCCTAGTTCCTCGGCGCTGACCACCTCGCCGGTGGCGGCCTTGACCAAGGGCGGGCCGCCCAGGAAGATCGTGCCTTGCTTGCGCACGATGATGCTCACATCGCTCATCGCCGGAACATAAGCGCCGCCTGCGGTGCAAGAACCCATCACCGCGGCGATCTGGGGGATCGCCTGCGCCGAGAGCCGGGCCTGGTTGTAGAAGATGCGCCCGAAGTGATCGCGATCGGGAAAGACATCCTCTTGGTTGGGAAGATTGGCGCCGCCGGAATCGACCAGATAGATGCAGGGCAAGCGATTTTGCGCGGCGATCTCCTGAGCGCGGAGCTGCTTTTTGACGGTCATCGGGTAGTAGGTGCCGCCTTTGACGGTGGCGTCGTTGCAGACCACCATGCATTCGATACCCTCGATGCGGCCGATACCGGTGATGATGCCCGCCGACGGCACCTCTCCTTCATAAAGATCGTGCGCGGCGAACAGACCGACCTCCAAAAAAGGAGATCCGGGGTCGAGCAAGCGAGCGATGCGCTCTCGGGGCAGAAGTTTTCCGCGCCGCCGGTGGCGATCGCGGGAGGATTCCGGACCGCCTTGCATGGTCCGCTCGGCGGCGACGGCCACTTCGTCGATCAACGCCGCCATGCGTCGGTCGTTGGCGAGAAAGACTTCCGAGTTCGGGTTGACCGAAGAGGAAAGGACGCTCATCGTTCGCTGGCTCTCATGGCAAAGGCTCCGATGCGAGGGGGCGGCGCCTTCTCGATCTGAAAACCCGATCCAGATGCCATTCCAGATGATCGGGATCCGGTCGATCGTCGGCATTGTAGGGAAGGTGGATCTCCTTGCCCCGAAAGCGATGGAAATATCGCTCGCAGCTATCCCGATCGCCGTTGACATGATCCGAGACCATCACCCTCATCCCCTCGTCGATTCCGATCGCACCGTTATCGAGCGCCCGGTGGTGGATGGTACAAAGCGCCAATCCATTATCGATCCGATCCGGGCCTCGATAGGCGTGCCATCGGATATGGGCGGCCTCGACCCCGAGGGATGTATTGCCGAGTCGAATGTTGTAGTCGCATACCGCACATCGATAGCCGTAGGCGACCAATACCTCTTCTCTAAATCTCGGATCTCGGGGGCGACGCTTGACGATAGCCTCTCGATGGTCCATCTCGTCGAGCGCCTCGTCGAGCCCCACCCGAGCGAGGATATCGGCGTGCAGGGTTTCGGGGAATTCCTTGTCGAGCAGGCGTCGGGCGATTTGGAAGATCAGCCGGTGATTGCCTTTGAGGAGATGGTAAACGGGGGCGGTGAAGCCCGCTTCGACGTCGTGTTTTTTCAACCGGGAAGGGCTTCGAATGAGCATCAAGGGGGATTGGTGCTCGATCTTTTCTCGGGTTGCCGGATCCTCTTTCAACCTTCTTTGGATCTCGTCCCAATCCCGAATCTCCCATAGCCTGCCTTGGCCCGCCCTGTCACCGGAAAGGTGGGTAAAGGGCAGGCAGGGATCGGGCTGCCTTGCATTCAGCCCGTAGTCTTCGATCAACGAGGTGCCCGGTCCTTGGATGTCGCTATAGGCCATGAAACGCCGATCGCCTCGAAGGATCCTTCCCAATGCCAAGAGCACCATCAAGGGTTTATGCGGCGAGGGTCGTTTGGCCGAACGATTTTGGCGCAGGTGATCGAAGGCATGGAGGAGATCTTCGGCGGTAAGCCCAAGATCGCCTTTCGAATCCGACTTCTTCGAATCCGATTTTTTCGAAAAGGGATGTCGATCGTTCATGCTCTTCGTCTCGCCAAGCCTTTTATTTCGCATTGCATTTCGATCGTATCCGCAGGGCGCTTCGCCCTCGCCTTGCCCTTTCAGCCGCTTTCCTCGAAGAGCTCGCGGCCGATCAGCATCCGGCGGATTTCGGAAGTCCCGGCGCCGATCTCGTAGAGTTTGGCATCGCGCAGCAAGCGACCGGCGGGGTAATCGTTGATATAGCCATTGCCCCCCAAAAGCTGGATGGTATCGAGGGCGATGCGGGTGGCTTTTTCCGCGGCATAGAGGATGCAACCGGCGGCGTCGAAGCGCGTGACCTCGCCGCGATCGCAAGCGGCGGCCACCGCATAGACATAGGCGCGGCAGGCATTGGCCCCGGTGTAGATATCGGCCAGCTTCGCCTGCACCAGCTGGAACTCGCCGATGGAGCGACCGAACTGCTTGCGCTCGTGCACATAAGGCATCGCCAGATCGAGGCAGGCGGCCATGATCCCCAAAGGTCCGCCGGCGAGCACCACCCGCTCGAAGTCGAGCCCGGACATCAACACCTCCACCCCCCGACCCTCCTCGCCCAAAACGTTCTCGTAGGGCACCTCGCAATCATCGAAGACCAACTCGCTGGTATTCGAGCCCCGCATCCCGAGCTTGTCGAGCTTGGGAGAAGCGGAAAAGCCGGGGAATTCGCGCTCGACGATGAAGGCCGTGATGCCGCGCGCGGCGGCCTTCGGGTCGGTCTTGGCGTAGACCACCAGCACATCGGCATCGGGGCCGTTGGTGATCCACATCTTCGTGCCTTGCAAGACGAAGCGATCGTTATGTTTCGAGGCGTTGAGCCGCATCGAGACCACATCCGACCCGGCACCGGATTCGCTCATCGCCAGCGCCCCGACATGCTCGCCCGATATCAATCGAGGAAGGTATTTCCGGCGCTGTTCAAGGCTGCCGTTTCGCCGGATCTGATTGATGCAAAGATTGGAATGGGCACCGTAGGAAAGGGCGACCGAGGCCGAGGCGCGGCTTATCTCCTCCATTGCCACGACATGGGCGAGATAGCCCATCCCCGCCCCGCCCGAGTCTTCTTCCACCGTGATGCCGTGCAAACCCAGCGCCCCCATCTCCTGCCAAAGGGCTTGAGGAAACTCGTTGCGGGCATCGATATCGGCGGAGATGGGGGCGATCCTCTCGAGCGCAAATCGGCGAACGCTCTCCCTTAGCGCCTCGATCTCCTCCCCCAAACCGAAATGCATGCCGGAATCGAACATCGAAGCGGGCTCCTTTTGAAAACGAAGGCAAGGACGAGGGGGAATCCGATGCGTATTATCGATCGATGCGGACAATGCGGCATCGCAAAGGCGGGTTGCCGATGGCCCTTGACCGGGTGAACCTTATCACTTGCCATGCGGGTTTTTCATCTCTTTTGGCATCTTATCGGGATCTGTCGGGGCAATCTCTTCGAGTAGGCGAGGCGATCAAGGCGCTGGTCTCATCGCCCATCCCATCGCCCATCCCATCGCCCATCCCATCGCCGCTCTCATCGCCGCGCAAGGATTCGATGTGGATCCGGATGCTGCGGGCAATCATCGCTCCCACCTTTATACTTCGCTTTGCTGCGCACATTGTCTTGACCTTTCGAATCTCGATCTTTCGATGATCAATCCGAAAAGCCACCGAAAAACGATGAACCCCTCTCATTCGACCACGCTCTCACCGGGCAAATCCGCATCGGGCGCATCGCCTCTTGGCACCCCCCCCGATTTCGATCGGAAGGAGCGTCGCCTCGCCTTGCTGCATGCCTTTCGCCGATTCCTGCCGGAATCGTGCCTGATCCACGAGCCCGAGGCCCTCAAGGTCTATGAGTGCGACGGGCTGACCGCCTACCGCCGACTGCCTCTGATGGCGGTGCTCCCCGATACGGTGGAGCAAGTCAAAGAGGTGATGCGCATCTGCTCCAAAGCCTCGGTGCCGGTGGTGGCCCGGGGTGCGGGCACCGGGCTTTCGGGCGGGGCTCTGCCCTTGGAAGACGGGGTGCTGCTGGTCTTGGCGCGCTTCAATCGCATCCTCGAGGTCGATCGAATCAACCGCACGGCATTGGTGCAACCGGGGGTACGAAACTTGGCGATCTCCGAGCATGTCGCACCCTTGGGCCTTTATTACGCGCCGGATCCCTCCTCGCAGATCGCCTGCAGCATCGGCGGCAACGTGGCGGAAAACGCAGGCGGCCTGCATTGCCTGAAATACGGCCTCACCGTCCATAACATCTTGGAATTGAAGGTGATCACGATCGCCGGCGACGAGATCACCGTCGGCGGCGAGGCACTGGACTCCCCCGGCTACGACCTGCTGGCGCTGATGACCGGATCCGAGGGGCTGCTCGGGGTGGTGGTCGAGGTGCGAGTGAGGCTGCTGCCGAAACCCGCCTGCGCCAAGGTGCTGCTGGCGGCCTTCGACGATATTCAAAGCGCAGGCCAAGCGGTGGGGGAGATCATCGCCGCCGGGATCATCCCCGGGGGATTGGAGATGATGGATAACCTCGCCATCCGAGCCACCGACGATTTCTGCAAAGCCGGCTACCCGACCGAAGCCGCCGCCGTCCTCCTTTGCGAGCTCGACGGTATCGAGGAGGAGGTCATGGATCAGATCGTCGATGCCAAAGGGATCTTCGAGGCTTGCGGGGCCAGCGAGCTGCGGATCGCCGAAGACGATGCGGAGCGCGCCCGCTTCTGGGCCGGGCGCAAGGCCGCCTTTCCCGCCGCCGGTCGAATATCGCCGGATTATCTTTGCATGGACGGCACCATCCCCAAGCGCGAACTCCCCAAGGTGCTGAATGCGATGCAGGCGCTTTCGCAAGCATCGGGTCTTCGCATCATGAATGTCTTTCATGCGGGGGACGGCAATCTTCATCCGCTGATCCTCTACGATGCGAACAAAGAGGGGGAACTCGAAAAAGCCGAGGCGGTCGGGGCTCGCATCCTCGAAATCTGCGTCGAGGCCGGGGGAACGATCACCGGCGAACACGGGGTCGGGGTCGAGAAAATCAACCAGATGTGCGTACAGTTCGAAACCCTCGAACTCGCCCAATTCCACGCCCTCAAGGCGGCCTTCGACCCCGAAGGGCTGCTCAACCCCGGCAAGGCCATCCCCACCTTGCAACGCTGCGCCGAATACGGGGCGATGCATGTGAAAGGCGGAGTGCTTCCCTTCGCCGATATCGAGCGTTTTTGAAGGCAAGCAGCGGACGATCTTCGAAAATGGACGGCGATTCGAGCGAGTACCTGAAAGAGCGAGTGCTAGCCGCCGTTTCCCAAGGGGCGCCGCTGTCGATCATCGGCGGCGGCACCAAACATTGGTTGGGAAGCACACCTTCGGGCGAGGCCTTGCCGGTCGGGGATCATCGCGGAATCGTCTCTTATGAGCCCACCGAGCTCGTGCTCACCGCTCGGGGAGGCACCCCTTTGGCCGAGGTGCGAAGCGCTCTGGCCGAGCGCTCTCAGATGCTGGCCTTCGAGCCCCCGGCCTTCGGAGCCGATGCCACCTTGGGCGGAACCGTCGCCGCCGGGCTCTCCGGTCCCGCCCGTCCCTATACGGGGGCGGTACGCGATTTCGTGCTCGGCACCAAGGTGATGAACGGTCGGGGCGAGATCCTTCGCTTCGGGGGTGAGGTGATGAAAAATGTCGCGGGCTACGATGTCTCGCGCCTGATGACCGGGGCTTGGGGCACCTTGGGGATCCTGCTCGAAATTTCCTTGAAGGTCTTGCCGAGACCGAAGGCGATCCGCACCCTTTCTTTCGAGATGGAGGCCGTCAAAGCCATCGAACGCTGCAATGCGTGGGCGGCGAAGCCTTTTCCGATCTCCGGGGCCTGCCATAGCCGAGGGCGTCTTCGGGTGCGCCTTTGGGGAAGCGTGCGCGGGGTCGAGAGCGCGGCCAAGATCCTCGGCGGGGACGATATCGGCGATGTCATCGACCATGAAGGATTCGAGATCGATCTCGATCCCGCTTCCGATCCCGCATGCGAATCCGCCGTCGAGCCCGAAGGGGAGCATTTTTGGGCCGCCCTGCGCGAGCAAAAACTCCCTTTTTTCGCAGCGAGCGATCCCTTGTGGCGGGTATCGCTGCCGCCGGGCACCTCGCTTTTCGATATCGGCAACGGTGATCGATCGCAAGGCGAATGTCTCATCGACTGGGGCGGGGGCTTGCGCTGGATCCGTGGCGGCGCCGACGATGGAAAGGATATCCGCCTCGCCGCAAAGCGGTGCAAAGGGCATGCAACGCTCTTTCGGGGCGGCGATCGCAGCGGTGATATCTTCGATCCCTTACCTTCCGATCTTCGCCTTCTCCACGAGCGGATCAAGGCCGCCTTCGACCCCGGCGCCATCTTCAACCGCGGTCGGATGTATCCGGGGATCTAAGGCCTTTATCATCGATTGAGGAGCCCGTTGTCGATGCGCACTCGTCTTGCCGCTTTCATCCGTGACACCCCCGAAGGGCAAGAGGCCGATGCCATCTTGCGCAAATGCGTCCACTGCGGATTTTGCACCGCGACCTGCCCCACCTACCAGTTGCTCTTCGACGAACTCGACGGACCCCGAGGACGCATCTATCTCGTCAAAGAACTCTTGGAGGGAGCGCCCGCCGGCGAGCGCACCCGCACCCACTTGGATCGCTGCCTAGGCTGTCGCGCCTGCGAGACCACCTGCCCCTCGGGGGTGCGCTACGCCCGCTTGGCGGAGATCGGCAAGGATGTGGTGGAAAAAAGGCTCGATCGCCCGGCGATGGATCGACTCCGACGACGCCTCCTTCTTTGGCTGATCCCCTACCGCCGCCGCTTCGCATTTTTCCTTGGCATCGGGCGGCTCCTGCGCCCTTTCTTACCGCGCGTTTTTGCGCGCCGCATTCCCGCCGCCCGAACCGCCGGACACTGGCCGCCGCCGGTCCACCCCCGGCGAGTGCCGGCTTTGGCGGGATGCGTGCAGGGCCCGGCGGCCCCGGAGATCGATGCCGCGGCGGCGCGGGTGCTGAATGCGCTGGGGATCAGCTATCTTCGGATGCCGACAACGGGCTGCTGCGGGGCGGCGAGCCGCCATTTGGGGGCGCACGAAGAGGCATTGGAGATGATGCGGCGCAATATCGATGCGTGGTGGCCCGAGATCGAGGCCGGGGCCGAGGCCATCGGGATCAGCTCCAGCGCTTGCGCCGCCGAGGTCAAGGAATACGGGCACAGTCTGGCCCACGATCCCCGCTACGCCTCCAAGGCCGAGAGGGTCTCTTCGCTGGCCAAGGATTTGAGCGAGATCTTGGCCGCCGAGGATCTCCTCGGATCGGGGATCTCTCCGAAGGCGATAACGAAAACGAACACCGAGGAAAAGCCGAATCCGGCCGAGACGGCAACGCCGTCCCCTTCGAAATCCGGCCCCCGACGCATCGCCTTCCACTGCCCGTGCACCTTGCAACACGCCCAGCGATTGAACGGCGTGGTCGAGGATATCCTCGTTCGCGCCGGTTTCGATCTCGTCCCCGTCGTCGACGGGCATCTTTGCTGCGGCTCCGCCGGCACCTACTCGATCCTGCAAGCGAAGATCAGCGGCGAATTGCTCGGGCGTAAAATCGCAAGACTCGAGGCCGACGAGCCGGAGGCGATCGCCACCGCCAATATCGGCTGCCTGCTGCACCTTCGAAACGCGGCCAAGGCCCCGGTACGGCATTGGATCGAACTGCTGGACCCCGGCGCGTGATCGAAAAACCCTATCTGTAGATTTTCCGATTTTGCGCGATCAACCCAATAGCGAAGGAGAACGGCGCGATGAGCGCACCCAAACCCATCCGCTTCGATACCTTGAGCCTGCATGCCGGTCAGCAGCCCGATGCCGCCACCGGAGCCCGCGCGACCCCGATCTACCAGACCGCCTCCTATGTCTTTCGCGATTCGGATCATGCCAAGGCGCTGTTCAATGCCGAGCGCCCGGGGCATGTCTATTCGCGCATCACCAATCCCACCACATCGGTGCTCGAAGAGCGCATCTGTGCCCTCGAGGGCGGGGTCGGGGCCATCGCCACCGCCAGCGGACAGGCGGCGCTGCATCTCGCCATCGCCACCATCGTCGGCGCCGGTGAGCATATCGTGGCCTCCTCGGCGCTTTACGGAGGCTCGCATAATCTGCTCACCTATACGATGCCGCGCTTCGGCATCGAGACCACCTTCGTCAGCCCCCGCGATCCGGATGCCTTTCGAGCCGCGATCCGGCCCGAGACCCGCTTGATCTTCGGCGAGAGTCTGGGCAACCCCGGGCTCGATGTGCTCGATATCCCTGCGGTCTCCGCCATCGCGCACGCTGCTGGCCTGCCCTTGCTGATCGATTCGACCTTCACCACTCCGTGGCTCCTGCGCCCCTTCGACCACGGAGCGGATCTCGTCTTTCATTCCGCGACCAAATTCTTGGGCGGGCACGGAGTGGCCATCGGCGGGCTCTTGGTGGACGGCGGCACCTTCGATTGGGAGGCATCGGGCCTTTTCCCCACCTTGAGCGAGCCCTACGCCGGATTCCACGACATGGTCTTCACCGAGGAGTACGGACCGGCGGCGTTCATTTCCCGCGCCCGCAAGGAGGGAGCCCGCGATTTCGGGGCCTGCATGAGCCCGACCACCGCCTTCCACATCCTGCAAGGGGTGGAGACTCTGGGAATGCGGATGGATCGTCATGTCGCCAACACCCGGCGAACGGTCGAATTCCTCGATGGCCACGAGATGGTGAAGAGGGTCGGATATCCGGAGCTGCCGCATCATCCGGATCATGCGCTGGCGAAAAGACTCCTGCCCAAAGGCGTCGGGGCGGTCTTCTCCTTCGAGCTCGAGGGCGGGCGCGATGCCGGGCGCATCTTCATCGAATCCCTGCGAGTGTTTTCGCATCTGGCGAATGTCGGGGATGCGAAATCGTTGGTCATCCATCCGGCAAGCACCACCCACCACCGAATGGATCGCAAGGCTCTGGCTTCGGCGGGCTTGTCGGAAGGCACGGTGCGCCTGTCGATCGGACTCGAAGATATCGACGATCTGCTCGAGGATTTGGAACAGGCCCTCAAACGAGCGCAACGCGCGATCGCGCGCAAGAACAAGGTTTCGTCCACGCCCGCCGGACAAAAGGGATAAAGCATCGTGAATATCGAGATCGACGGGGCATCGACCTTTCTCTATACCGGATCGAGGGCTCACGAGACCCGCCTGCCGACGGTGTTTTTCGTGCACGGCGCCGGGCTCGACCATAGCGTTTGGATCCACCAAAGCCGGTATTTCGCGCATCATGACTTCAACGTCGCGGCCATCGACCTGCCGGGGCACGGTCGCTCTCGAGGCAAGGCGCTGCCCGATATCGTCGACATGGCGAAATGGATACTTCGCGCTGCGGATGCCTTGGGCTGCGAACGATTTTTCATCGCCGGGCACAGCATGGGCTCCCTGGTCGCCTTGGAGGTCGCAGGCACGGCGCCGGATCGAATCGAAGCCGCCGCCTTGGTCGGCTGCGCGGTGCCGATGGCGGTCAGCGATAGCCTGCTCGAAGCGGCGAAGAACAATCATCATGACGCCATCGACATGATCAGCCGCTGGGGGCATCGCAAGGCGGCGCGGATCGGCGGCAACCCCTCACCGGGCATGTGGATGACCGGCACCGCCGAGCGTCTGCTCGAGCGCGCCGAACCCGGCGTTCTCCATAACGACCTCGATGCCTGCAACGAATACCGGCACGGGCTGCAAAGCGCGGCGAAGACCACCTGCCCGGTTCATCTGATCTTGGGCGAAGAGGATGTGATGGCCCCCGCCAAAGGAGCCCGAGCGCTGATCGATTCCCTGCCCGCAGCGCATGTCACCGAACTTGCCGATTGCGGTCACATGCTGATGGCGGAGCGTCCCGATGCCGTGCGCGACGCCCTGCTAAGCGCGTTTCGCAAGTGCTTGTAAATCCTCGGGCACCCAAGTTTTTCGAAAGGCGAAAAAAAGCGCGTTTTTTTTGGATCACTACCGAGATAAAAGGCAATCGATCGAACGATGGCGAGCGAAAAGATTGGATTCCAAGGCGAACTCGGGGCGTATAGCCATCTGGCGTGCAGGCAGGCTCGGCCGCAGATGCAGCCGGTACCCTATGCGAGTTTCGAGGAGACATTCGCCGCCTTGCGCGAGGGGGCGGTCGAGCGGACGATGATCCCCATCGAGAACCCATCGGGCGGACGGGTGGCGGATATTCACAATCTGCTCCCCGACTCCGGGCTATTTATCGTCGACGAACATTTCCAGCCGATACACCACCATCTCCTCGCCGTACCCGGGGCGTCCTTGGCCGATATCAAGAGCGTGAGAAGCCATGTACAGGCCTTGAGTCAGTGTCGGCAACAGATACGCAGCCTCGGATTGAGACCGGTCGCCACCGCCGATACCGCGGGGGCGGCGAAACAGATCGCCGAGAACGGAGATCCGCAAACCGCGGCCATCGCTTCCGACCTCGCCGGCGAGATCTACGGCCTTTCGATCCTGCGTTCGCATATCGAGGATCAGCGCGAGAACACCACGCGCTTCGTCTTGATGTCTCGCACGCCGGAGCATCCGACACCGGATCGGCCGTGCATGACTTCCATCTTCTTCCAAGTCCGCAGCGTGCCCGCCGCCCTCTACAAGGCCTTGGGAGGATTCGCCACCAACGGAGTCAATATCACCAAGCTCGAGAGCTATATCGTCGATGCCCGATTCACCGTGGCCCGTTTCTATGCCGAATTCGAAGGGCATGTCGATTCCCCGCAGGTGAAGCAGGCGCTCGAGGAATTACGCTTTTATTCGAGCGTGGTGACGATCTTGGGGGTTTATCCCATCCACTCTTTTCGAGCCGGCGGGGGAGCGATGGCATGATGGACAGGTCAAAGGATACGAAGCGAAAAAGCGGGCATGGATCCGCCTGCGGACCGCGCTACGGTCGCAATGTTCTGATGACGCCGGGCCCGACGAATCTCCCGGATCGGGTGCTGGCGGCGATGAATCGTCCCGCCGTCGATCTCCTCGATCCGGAATTCGTCGCCCTGGCGGAATCGACCATCGAGGATATGAAAAGGATCTTCAAGACCGAGAGCCACATCTTCATGTATGCGGCGAACGGCCACGGGGCCTGGGAAGCGGCGCTTTCCAATTTGATCGGGATCGGAGATCGTCTGCTCGTCCCCCATACCGGGGTCTTCTCGAAAGCGTGGGCGGAGATGGCCCGCCGGCTCGGGGCCGAGATCGAGGAGATCGCCGGCGACGGGCGAAGCGCCATCGACCTTGATGCGGTGGAAAAACGGCTTCGAGCGGATCGGGAGCGTCATGATCCCATCCGGGCGGTGCTGGCGGTGCAGACCGATACCGCAACCTCGGTGACCAGCGATATCGCCGCGCTGCGACAGACGATCGATGCTGCCGGCCATCCCGCCTTGTTATTGGTGGATGTGGTCGCCTCCCTTTGCACGGTCGATTTTCGGATGGATGAATGGGGCGTGGATGTCGCCATCGCCGGTTCGCAAAAAGGGCTGATGGCGCCCCCCGGCCTTGCATTCACCGCGGTCGGCGAGCGCGCCATCGAGGTCGGCGGACGCTCCGACGCCCCCCGAAGGGCTTATTGGGATTGGCAGGTGCGCACCGGGGACGAGTTCTATATGAAGTTTTGCGGCACGCCGCCGGAGCACTTGATCTGGGGGCTGCGCGAGGGATTGAATATCCTTTTCGAGGAGGGTCTGGATGGGGTGTTCGCCCGCCACCTTCGAATGGCGCGGGCGGTGCATGGGGCGGTCGAGCGCTGGGCATCGAGCGGATCGATCGAGCTCAATGTGCCTTTGCCGCATCAACGCTCGAATGCGGTCACCACCATCCGCATCGATCCCGATTTCGATATCGATCGAATCCGGCAATGGGTCCGCGACGGACCGGGGGTGTCGCTGGGTTCGGGCTTGGGTCCTTTGGAGGGGCGCGCCTTTCGCATCGGACACATGGGCTGGGTCAACGAAGCCATGCTGCTCGGGGCTTTGGGGTCGATCGAACTGGCATTTCAGCATTTCGATGTACCCTACGGCAAGGGCGGGGTCGAAGCCGCCATCGACAGCTTAGGCTTTGATCTTCGATAGTCGATCGATGGCCGATAACGAGCGGGTCGATAAGGATCCGATCGAGGGTCAGGCTCGAACGTCCCGCTTATTTCGGATAAGGAATATCGAGCAAGGAACACCGAGGGAGTGTCGATTGAGATGAATATCAATGGAAAAAAGGACGATCCCCGATTGGCGAGCCGCCTGCTGGATGTCATCGAAAAGGATATCCTGCCCCTGACTGAGCGCGGGGTGGCCGCCGGGGACAAGGTTTTCGGAGCGGCGGTCTTGCTGCGATCGGACCTTTCTTTGGTCAACGCCGGGACCAACGAGGAAAATACCGACTGCCCCTTGTGGCACGGGGAAATGGTTGCCCTTCGAGAATACCACCGACTACCCGAAAGACCATCCCCCGATCGCTGCTTGTTGCTCTCGACCCACGAACCCTGTCCGATGTGCGCGGCCGCGATCAGCTGGTGCGGCATCCCCGAGGTGTATTTCCTCTTCGATTATCGCGATACGGAAGCCCAGTTCGCGATCCCGCACGATATTCGCATGCTAAGAGAGCTCTTCTCGCCGGCAACGGGGCTCAATCGGCGCAATGCCTTTTTCACCGCCACTCCGATCCGTGAACTCGCCGATGACAACAGTGCGCGCATCGACGCCATCAGCCGGCGCTACGATGCGCTCTCCTTGGACTACCAAAGCGGAAAGGGGGATAACGATATCCCGCTTCGCTAAAGCCCGATCCCCATATCGATCAAGCAAGAGCGTCTTTGCGCCAAAGACCCTCTTGCTTGATCGGCAAGAAACGCCCTCAATACATGTGCTGGCCGCCGTTGATCGACAAGGTGGAGCCGGTCATGAATCCCATCTCCTCGTCGGTCAAGAAAAGGACGGCTTTGGCGATTTCCTCGGCCCGGCCCAAGCGACCGACGGGGATGGTGGCGATGATCTTCTCCAAGACCTTCTCCGGAACCGCTCTTACCATATCGGTATCGATATAACCGGGGGCGATGGCATTGACGGTGATGCCTTTATTTGCGCTTTCTTGCGCCAAGGCCTTGGTAAAACCGTGGATCCCCGATTTGGCGGCGGCGTAGTTGACCTGCCCGTATTGACCCGCCTGCCCGTTGACCGAACCGATATTGACGATCCGCCCGAAACCGCGTTCACGCATCCCCTCGATGACGCAGCGGCACATGTTGAAGCAAGAGGAGAGGTTCGTTTGCAGCACCGCATTCCATTGATCGAATGACATGCGGTGCATCGTGCCGTCTCGGGTGATCCCGGCGTTGTTGACCAAGATATCGACGGGGCCGACCTCGGCGCCGATCCTTTGCACTGCGCTTTCGCAGGCGGAGAAATCCGATACATCGAATTTGAAGGTATGGATCCCGGTGCTCTCGGCAAAACGCTTGGCGGCATCGTCATTGCCGGCGTAGGTGGCGGCAACCCGATTTCCCGCATCGAGAAGGGCCATCGATATCGCAGCGCCGATCCCCCGGGTTCCACCGGTAACTATCGCCGTTCGTGTCATCTTTCTTCCTCCGATAAGAAGCGTTCTTCGTTGTTTTTATGAAGCGAGGACAAGCGATCCGCTCTCCCCTCGAGGCGAGGCGGATCATCGCTTTTCTTGGCCTAAGCGAAAAGCGGAGCCGTTCATTCGCGCTCCACGCACATCGCAATGCCCATCCCCCCGCCGATGCACAGCGTGGCGAGTCCTTTTTTCGCATCCCGCCGACGCATCTCATAAAGGAGGGTTGTCAGAACCCGAGCGCCGGATGCACCCACCGGATGCCCCAAAGCGATCGCCCCGCCGTTGACATTGACCTTCTCGACATCCCATCCGAGATCCTTGTTGACCGCGCACGCTTGGGCGGCAAAGGCCTCGTTGGCCTCGATCAGATCGAGATCGTCCGGGGTCCACCCGGCTTTTTCGAGGGCGCGACGACTGGCGGGGATCGGCCCCGTTCCCATCACGGAGGGGTCGACCCCGGCGGTGGCCCATGAAACGATCCGCGCCAAGGGTACGATTCCCCTTTCGGTCGCATTCTTGCGACTCATCAAGACCAAAACCGCAGCGCCGTCGTTGATGCCGGAGGCGTTGCCTGCGGTCACCGTGCCTTCCTTTTCGAAGGCCGGGCGCAGCCGGGCAAGATCCTCGATCGTGGTGCCGTGCTTGGGATGCTCGTCGTCCTTGACGATGCTCTCGCCCCGGCGACTCTTGACGGTGACCTGCACGATCTCCTCTTCGAAGCGACCCGCCTTTTGCGCATCCTCGGTTTTCTTTTGCGAATCCGCGGCGAAGCGATCTTGTTGATCGCGGGTAATTTGCCACCTCTTCGCGACGTTTTCCGCGGTATTGCCCATGTGATAGCCGTTGAAGGCATCGAGCAGACCATCGCTCAACATGGTATCCACCAGCTCCGCCGAGCCCATTTTCTTGCCGTTGCGAAGGTGGAGGCAGTGAGGCGATTGACTCATGCTCTCCTGCCCCCCGGCAACGACCACTTCGCTATCGCCGACTCGAATGGCCTGATATCCGAGGGCGACGGTGCGCAACCCGGATCCGCAAAGCTGGTTGACTCCGTAGGCGGTGCGTTCGACCGGGATCCCGGCGTTGACCGCCGCTTGGCGAGCGGGATTTTGTCCGGCACCTGCGCTCAATATCTGTCCCATGATCACTTCATCGACATCCGCCGGTTCGACGGTGGCGCGGCGCAAGGCCTCTTCGACGGCGATCCGGCCGAGCTCATGGGCGGGCAGGGTGGAAAGCCCCCCGCCGAAGGCGCCGATCGGGGTGCGAACCGCAGCGGCAATCACGACATCGTTCATTGGAATCCTCCTGTGATAAGGGGTTCTCGATCTTCGAATCGAGAACGAACCGAATAAGGGATCGTCTTGGCTTTTGGCCGAACCGCAGCGGCGAGCGCTTCGACCTCGACCGATCTTCGAAGATTCGATCGCATGCCGTGATCGTTGCCCCGCGATCTTTGGCCGGGTTCTTTGGATGGCATCGCTTGGCAATCCACTATCGAAAAGCGATATGGCAAAGACCGTGCCAAGACCTGACAATAACGATCAAGCGGCGAAGATGCCCGCCTTGACCCTCTCGGTGCAAGGCGACTAAAGACACTCGGCCGGAAAGAAAAGCGGGATCGGCGAAGATCGCTCGAAGGCGAGGGGCGAGTGCGTAAAAGCGGGTGCGCTTTGCACCGAGAACTGCGGATTTCGGTACCGAGCCTTTCGACGAAGGAGAGAAACGATCCCTCGTTTATTTTGCGATTGGAAGAACATTCGCCCAAAAAAAGAAAAAGCCGGTCACTTCTCTATGGTAAGTGACCGGCTTTTCAAAGCCCGCTAATCGATAGGGGACTCGATATCAGCTCTCGTTTCCGGTTGCGCTGTTATTGACCAGAGCGCCACCGCCGCCGGTACGAGTCAGCACCTGAACTGTGAAGGGCTGGGTCGAGATGATGCGGCAGGAAAAGCCCATCCCGCTCCAAGTATGGTCGATGATTTCGGACAAGGTGGATGTCTGGAAAAACATCACCGCGCCCCGGGCGATGGTATCGAGGGTTCCGGTATACCTCATTCCCTCGTCATCGGTGCACTCGAGCCTCGTATTCGTGCAATCCGCCGAACCACCCTCGGGGGTGCAACGAATACGGATATTCGAGATATCGGCCATACCCGGTGCCGGAATCGATTCGATATCGGCCTGGTTGTTGACGCTGCGGATCGCGGCGCTGTTGTTGACCAGCACTCCATCGCCGGAGCGGGTCCAGATCTGCGCGCTCACCATCTGCTCGCTTCGCACGGCGCAGGCCAAACGGCCTTTGCCCGCCCAGTTGCCTCCGGCTGAGATATCGACGATATCCTGAGCGTAGAGGGTTTGGGTACCTTTGGCCGGGATCGTGCCGTTGAGCAAGCCGCCATAGGTCGAGCCATCATTTTGAGCGGTGCAGTCAAGCCAGACCGAGCAGGCGGTATCCGCTTCCTTGCAGCGAATACGCATGGTGGCATCGTCCTGAGCCGTCGTCGGTGGAATGGCGAAGATATGCGCTCTGACGGGCGAGTTGCTATTGCTTTGCGCCGAAGCCCCGCCTGCCAACAGCAACAAGGCCAAACCGGCGCCGGAGAAAGCCATCTTGATGTGAGTCATTTTTCGTTCTCCTCTCCCTGCGGATTCAGGGGGATTGGATTTAGGGATTCCGCCTCCGGCTTTCCGGGGAAGAACTACCGCAATTGTTCCGTGGGATTCTACGCTCGTCCCGAGGAAAGTGCAAGCAAGAACGTCATCTTGGACGATGTCACTTCGACCAAGGCGACCGGTCTAAGTGCGATCATGCCCGTAAAAGCACCGGCGGTCAACCCCTGCGCATTGCATCGTCGTCTCATGCTTCGATGTCACGCACTTTGACGCTTGCCCGTCGCAAGTGCCGGTATCAGCCAAAACCAAGCCATCCCGAGCAAGGCGGATGTCATGGAGAATGCGAATATTGCCGCATAACCACCGGTCAAGTCAAATAGCAATCCCGATACGATGGAGCCGGCGCTCGCCCCGAAGCCCATCCCGAGAACCAGCATGCCGTAGATCCCCCCGCCCCGACCGCCCGGATAGAGTCTGGCCGAAAGCTCGGAAACGATCGGACCGCGCGATCCCATCGATACCCCGAAGAAGGCGACCGCGAAGACGAGGATGCCAAGAGCGGGCCACAGCGCCATCGACCAAAACAGGGCGACGCCCGCAAGCGTGAGGATGTAGGCGGCGGTGGCGGTCGAGCGCCTTCCGATCCGATCCACGGAGCTCCCGGAAAGCACCATCCCGGCGGTCGAGAGCAAGCCCAGCGCGCCGAAGGCGATCGCGGCGGCGACCGCGGAATATCCGAGCGAAACGAGATAGGCGGGGAGCTGGATGGTCAGCGAAAAGATCGAACAGGAGGTGAAAAACAAAATACCGAACAGACCCCAGAAGATCCGCTCCCGCATGGCCGTGCGCAAGGTCCTGACCTGCGCCCCGGCGACCTGCGATCCGGGTTTGCGATCCACGCTCATCGCCGGCGATGCCGAAATCGGCGCTTGCCTTCGCTTTCGCCACCATCTATCCCACGGCGCGATCACGATCGGCAGCACCAAGCCGAGCAGCGTCGCTCCCAGCAGGGCATACGCGCCCCGCCAGCCGAGACCGTCGATGGCGATCTGGGTCAAAGGCACGATCAGGATGATCCCGCTACCGAGCCCGGCGTAGGCAACGCCGATCGCGGTTGCCAGCCGCGTGCGAAACCAACGGCTGATCAGAACCTGAGTCGGGATCATCCCCAAACTTGCGGCCCCGATCCCGCCGAGAACCCCGACACAAAGATAGAACTGCCACAGGGAATCGAGTCGGCTGGCCATCAAATAGCCGCCGCCGAGACAGACGAGACCGAAGAGGTAGGCGCCTTTGGGGCCGAAGCGATCCGCGATCGATCCCGCCAAAGGGGCCCCGAATCCTTGCGCGATCATGAGCACCGAGTAGACGCTGGTGAGCTCCGAGCGCGACCAGTTGAATTCATCGCCCAGCGGTAGCAGGAAGATGGCGTAGGTCTCGCCCACCCCGCGCGCCAGGAGATTCATACCGAATGCCACCCCGAGGACGGTGATCGCGGTCGATGGGGCGAAGGTGGTGAACACGGACAGGAAGTCGAGGTCGAAGAAGGAGGGAGTGAAGCAAGAAGTTAAGGGAGTGATCCGTCGCCGCTGCAAACCGAGCGCGGATCTTTCGGCGGCTCCAAGGATTCGGATCCGCGAAAAGTGTATATCGCTTTCCCCTGTCGCCCTTTGAAAGAACGCCCGGAATCGTAAGCCCCGGGAGGCGAATTCGCCGATTTCGATATCGATCCCAAGCGATGCCGGTTCGAACGATCTTGGATGCGAAAGAGCGATCTCGGGCGCCCTTCGCCGCAACCCTCAAAGACTTTCGATCCCTTCTTCGGTGGCCATCAAGATCACATCCGCCCCCCGGCGGGCGAAGATCCCGTTGGCCACCACCCCGGGGATCTGGTTCAGATCGGCCTCGAGGGCCGGGGGATCGAGGATGTCGAGATCGTGGATATCGATGATCTCGTTCCCGTTGTCGCTCAGAAAACCCACTCGACGCTCGGGACGCCCTCCCAATCGCACCATCTTGCGCGCGACCAAAGCGCGGGCCATCGGGATCACCTCGATCGGCAAGGGGAAGCGGCCGAGCCGTTCGACTCGCTTGGAATCGTCGACGATGCAGATGAATTTCCCGGCAGCCTCGGCCACGATCTTCTCGCGCACCAGCGCCCCGCCCCCGCCCTTGATCAAATGGCGATGACGGGTGCACTCGTCGGCGCCGTCGATATAGACCGGCAAATCGGAAACGGCATTCAGATCGACCACCCGGATCCCGGCGGCGGCAAGCCGACTCGCCGTTTCTTTGGAACTTGCGACCGCAGCGTCGATGCGCCCGCGAATCCCGCCTAGCGCCTCGATGAAGGCGTTGGCGGTAGAACCGGTGCCCACTCCCACCGGCTCCCCGGGGATCACGAACTCCAATGCCGCGCAAGCCGCCGCGCGTTTTTTCTCTTCTCGATTCATTTCGATCCTCGCTCGTACTCGTAGATGCCCGCCCGAAAACCCTTCGGATCGCATCCCGAAGGGTTACCATTACCGATACACTTCCTGAAAAACAGTCCGACATAACGGACTGATATAACCTGCGATGGATAAAAGGGAGCCATCCGATGAATCCTTCCGTTTTCGATGTCGCTCGATACATCCTCGAAAAGCGATCCGATATGACCGCGATGAAGCTGCAAAAACTGGTGTATTACGCACAATGCTGGTCGTTGGTCTGGGATGAAAGGCCGCTCTTCGACGAAAGGATCGAGGCTTGGATGAATGGCCCGGTCTGCCCCGCCCTCTACCGTATCCATCGCGGGAAATTCAAGGTCGGCATCGACGATATCGAGGGCGATTCCGATCGATTGGATGACGAGGCGAAGGCGACCATCGATGCCGTCCTTGATTTTTACGCAGACCGCAGCGCCCAATGGCTCAGCGATCTCTCGCATCTGGAAGATCCGTGGAAAAAAGCGCGAGAGCGGGCGAAGGTGGCACCCGCCGAGAACAGCGACGAGATCATCACCTGCGCCGACATGCACGAATATTATTGCGGGATCCGGCCGGCGGATGATCATCGAGCGAACGCATGAGCCGAAAACGAGCCCGGATCGAGTGTCGATTTCGCGGCTCGATACGATGACCGAGGATCGATTGCCCAAAACCCCAAGGATTCATGGCCGACGCTCATCTTCCATTATGATCCGGTGAAATCTCAGGAGTCGTCGAGCGACGACTCAGAACGTCTTTGATTCTTGATCGGATAAATTCGTAGACTCTTCGCATGAATATCGACTACATCGCGGAAATTCTGCGGGCCCGCGTCTACGATGTCGCCCGCGAAACGCCCTTGGATCCCGCCCCCAAGCTCTCCGAACGCTTGGGCTGCGACATATCGCTCAAGCGCGAGGATCTGCAATCGGTCTTCTCTTTCAAGATCCGGGGGGCGTATAACAAACTGATGTCGCTCGAAGAGTCGGAGCGCGCCCGGGGAGTGGTGGCTTCCTCCGCAGGCAATCACGCGCAAGGGGTGGCATTGGCGGCGCGCCGCTTGGGAGTGCGGGCCATGATCGTGATGCCGAAAAACGCATCGCTGATCAAGGTGGAAGCGGTCGAGCGCTTGGGGGCGCAAACCATCCTGCACGGCGAATCCTACGACGATGCCAAAGAGCGGGCGCTGGAGATCGCCGCCGAGCGCGGACTGACCTTCATCCCTCCTTTCGACGATCCGAAGATCATCGCCGGCCAAGGAACGGTGGCGATGGAGATCGCTCGGCAACACGCCGACCCCTTGGATGCAATCTTCGTCGACGTCGGCGGCGGCGGATTGATCGCCGGGGTGGCGGTCTATATCAAATCCCTATGGCCCCAAACCCGGGTCATCGGGGTCGAACCCTCAGACGCCCCCACCCTCCATGCCGCGCTGGCCGCAGGAGAGCCGGTGGTTTTGGATCATGTCGGCAGCTTCGCCGACGGCGCCGCGGTCAAACGGATCGGAGCCGAGACCTTCCGCCTCGCCCGCGAATATGTGGACGAAGTACTGCTGGTATCGACCGACGAGATCTGCGCTGCGATCAAGGATATTTTCGAAGATACACGCTCCATCGCCGAACCTGCGGGGGCCCTTGCGGTTGCGGGGATGAAGCGCTACGCCGCCAGACACGCCAATGCGACCGGCTCCCGCCGCCCGTGCTATGCGGCGATCATCAGCGGGGCGAACGTGAACTTCGATCGCCTGCGTCATATCGCCGAGCGGGCGGTGCTCGGCGAACAACGAGAATGCCTGTTTGCGGTGACCATCCCCGAACGGGCCGGTAGCCTGCTCAAATTCTGCGAGTTGGTCGCAACCCGCACCATCACCGAGTTCAACTATCGCTATGCCGACGATCACGATGCCCATATCTTCGTCGGGATCGAGGTGCAAAATTCGAACGAGGATAAAAAAGCCTTGGTCTCCTCCTTGCGCGATAACGGCTATCCGGTCCTCGATCTCACCGATAACGAAATCGCCAAATTGCATGTCCGCTATATGGTGGGGGGGCACGCCCCCCAAGTGGACGACGAGATCGTCTACCGCGTCGATTTCCCGGAGCGCACCGGGGCGTTGATGAACTTTCTCACCCGCATGGGGCGAAAGCCGTGGAATATCAGCATGTTTCACTATCGAAACCACGGCTCCGATTACGGCCGGGTGTTGATGGGCCTGCAAGTGCCGCCCGATGAACGGGGCGATTTCCAATCGTTCTTGGATGAAGTGGGTTATATCGTGGCCGAGGAAACCGACAACCCCGCCTATAAGATTTTCCTGCGCTAGCCAAGCGGACTCGATATCCCCCTGAGATCATCTTGAGATCACCGATTTGAGATCATCGACTCGAAGTCATCGACGAATCGACCCTTCGACTCTTTCGATGATATCGTCCGCTATCGTCGATCCTCTATTTTTAGCCTCATTCCAGCGATAGGATATATTCCCAGTGCCGCTCGTCGACCGGCATCACCGATAGGCGATTGCCCCGCCGCACCAACGCCAAACCCTCCAAATACGCCGCCTTGTCCTTGAGATCGGACAAGGTGATGGTGCGCTTGAGCTTGCGCTCGTATTTCACATCCACCAGATACCAGCGGGGGTTTTCGGGATCGCTCTTCGGATCGTAATGCTTATCCTTGGGATCGAATGCGGTCGGATCCGGATAGCCCTCCTTGACCACTCGAACGATCCCGACGATCCCCGGCGTCTCGCAGTTGGAGTGATAGAAAAAGACGCGATCTCCCTTTTTCATCTCATCGCGCATCATATTGCGCGCTTGGTAGTTGCGCACCCCATCCCAAGGCTCGGTCTTGTTCGAAAGGGCGATCAGATCGTCGATACCGAATTCACTCGGTTCGGTCTTCATCAGCCAATAACGGCGGGGTTCGCGTTTCGAAGGCATCTCGCACTCGATCCTCGATCACAGGTGATGGCTTATCCGCAGGCCTTCGATCGGGGTGAAAAAGGCATCGCTTGCGATCGCATCCAAAGGAATATCCCAAGGCGCGCGGTTAAGCCTTGACACCCGTTGGAAAGCATAGCCGGTACCGACCAACTTCGGCCCTCTCAAGAAACGATGACGCTGCCGGGCGGCGAAGCAGCGATCATAATAACCGCCGCCCCGCCCGAGGCGATTGCCCTGCGCATCGAAGGCCACCACCGGCAGCAGCGCCAGATCCAAATAAAAAGGGTGGATTGCACGGGCGATCGAAAGCGAGGGCTCCAGGATCGCAAAGCGATTTCGAATCAATCGGGTATTCGAATCGAAGGGCAAAAAGCGAAGACCGCGCCCGTGCATGATCGGAAGATAGACGCGCTTGCCTCGCTTGCGGGCGATATCGATCAGCGGCGAGAGATCGATCTCCCCCTCGCTTGGAAGATAGGCGGCGATACGACGACTGCGGCGAAACCAAGGGCTTTTGGCAATCTGCCGGGCCAAGGCTCTGGACGCCCGAAGGCGAAATGCCGCCGGGAGCGCCCGCCGACGCCGACGCAGCGCCCGCCGAAGATTCGCCCGCTCGATCCGCTCCTTTCGGGCAATCGTCCCCGGCGAGGCATCGAGGCCGTTCGAAGGGGCGCTGCGATTCACCGAACGCTCGGATATCCCTTGGAGAGCCATCCGAGGATCGACGGTTCGCCATTCGATCCGACGACGAGGCCCGAGATCGGGGAATCTGCGAAAAGAAAGGCTCGCATCGATGCCCAAGGAGAAGAAGAAAAAAATGACGCACCCTGCAAACATCCTCGTGCGCAATGACCTCTGAACCTCTTCGGTTCAGGTGGGCGCCAAGTGATACGCATCAGGCCTTGCGCGAAAAGCGCGTTGCACAACAGCGCATCAGTCCCGGCTCCCGTTGTCATTGGAATCAGGCTCGAGAGGTGGTTAGCGCAGTCGAATGCCCGCAGGGGCGTCATGTCGGGCGCACCGGGGGATCATCGTCTCCCGGCGCGGGAAAAAGGGGATCCGGTGATCGGCTCGGATCGAGACCGAAATCATCCGGATCGAGAATATCAGGGCTCGAGAGCGAAGCGTCGGCGGGCTCGTCTTGGGCTTTGTTCGCCTGCGAAGCGTCGGCCGCGGACGGCTCGGATCCCATCGAAGGGGCCTCGGGCTCGGCAAGCGTATCCGATATCAGCGGATCGGGCGATGCCAGACCGAACCATTCCGGATCGGTCGAGCGATCCCGGTAGGAACGATCCGGATCCGCATCGACCTCCGTCCCCTCGTCCTTGTTCGAGGCCTTGAACCGAGCGATGGCCTCGCTCAACCGAGCCTCCATGCGCTCGACCTCGCTTTGGGCCTTGGTGACGATCTCGGCCTGCTCGGACTTGATCTTCTCGACCTGATGCATCGCATTGAGGGCCGCCATCACCGCCATCCGCTCGGTGCCGATGATTTTTCCGCTTTTTCGCATCTCGCGAAAACGCTCGTCCAACAACGATGCACTGGACAACAGCCCTTCGCGCTCCCCGGGCGGACAGATCACCGAATACTCCTTACCGAGCACCCGGATAGTAACCACTTCGGATTCATCACCGCTCATGGCTTATCCCCTTCGCCTCTTTTTGACGGGGCGAGAACGAATCATCGCATCATCCGATCGTTATCCTTCGCTACGATTCCCCGCAACGCAGCGTATCACTTCGAGAACCGCACCGAAGGCAAGTGATAGCATAGCGGTTTCGAATTCTGCACGATCTTTCAAAGCCCCATCGGCTACCTATCCACTCCAACCGGCGACGATCAATCCCATGCATCGGAACGAATACCGACAACGCCGAAAGCGGCTGCTGGGCATGATGCCCGAAAACAGCATCGCTATCTTGCCGACTTCCCCCGCCCACCCGCGCAATCGCGATGTGGAATTTCCCTTCCGCCCCGAAAGCACCTTCCACTACCTCACCGGATTCGACGAACCCGAAGCGGTGGCGGTGATGATCCCGGATCGCGAAGAGGGGGAGTTCTTGATGTTCTGTCGCGACCGCGACGCCCACGCCGAGCGTTGGGACGGACAGCGTTTGGGGCTCAAAGGCGTGCGCCGTCGCCACGGCGTCGAGCAGTCGTTCGATATCGAATCGATCGATCGCCACCTTCCGGATCTCATCGACGGACGATCGTGCATCTTCTACACCATCGGCAATCATCCGGCGCTCGATCGGCGGATGATCGAATGGATCTCCGCGCTTCGTATTCGATCTCGCATGCAGCCCCCGGCGGATATCGTGCCCGTCGATCGATTGGTCGACGAAATGCGCCTTCGCAAGAGCGAGACGGAGATGGACGCGATGCGCGAAGCGGCCCGGATCAGCGCCCGGGCTCATGAGCGCGCCATGCGTATTTGCCGCCCGGGGATGAACGAGTGCGAGATCGAGGCGGAGTTGATGCACGAGTTCATGCGCTCGGGTTGCCGCTCCCCCGCCTATCCCTCGATCGTGGCCGGCGGGGCCAATGCCTGCGTCTTGCACTATGTCAGCAACGACTGCGTGCTCGAAGACGGCGGACTACTGCTGATCGACGCCGGGGCGGAGTATCGATATTACGCCGCGGATATCACCCGAACCTTCCCCGTCAACGGCAAGTTCTCGCCGACCCAACGCGATCTCTATGCTCTGGTGCTGGCGGCGCAAGAAGCGGCGATCGCCGCGGTCGCCCCGAAAAATACCTTGGAGGATGTCCACCAAGCGGCGGTGGAGACCTTGGTGGACGGATTGACCGGCATGGGGCTCATAAAGGGTCGTCGCAACGATATCTTGAAAAACCATCGCTACGCCCGTTTCTATATGCACCGCACCGGTCATTGGCTGGGGATGGACGTGCACGATGTCGGCGACTATCGGGTGAAGGGCGAGTGGCGAGGGTTGGCCCCGGGGATGGTGACCACGGTCGAGCCCGGGCTTTATTTCGCGCCGGACGAGCGCAATATCCCGGATGAATTGCGCGGCATCGGCATCCGCATCGAGGACGATGTGCTGGTCAACGAAGACGGGGGCGAGGTATTGACGGCCGCGGCCGCGAAATCCATCGAGGAGATCGAGGCCATCACCGGTACCGGGAGCGCCTCTTAGAATCGCATCCGCGCATCGGATCGCCCGGGGCTTGGCCCCGGCACCGGCCTTGGAATCGAGCCGGATTTCGCCGAGCCCACCCGACCACGAACGATGAATCGGAACGATCCCGTCGAACATTACGATGTCGCCATCGCCGGCGGCGGCGCCATCGGAGCGGTGCTGGCATGCGCATTGGCCGATGGCGGGGCCAAAGCCTTGCTGGTCGATCCATCCTTCTCCTTGGCGGCGAAGACCTGCAACGAATCCGATCCCGAAACCGGGTCGGCGGGGGCATCGACAAGGGATCGGCGAGCACCGGATCGATCCGGATCCTTCGCTCCCGGGGCCTTCACCCCCCGCCCCCTGGCGCTTTCCTTGGCTTCGTGGCGGATGCTCGAAGCCCTCGATATCGAAAAATCGCTGACCGAGCGAGCGACCCCGATCCGCTCGATCCATATCTCCGAGGCCGGTCGCTTCGGCGCGGCGAGGTTGGAAGCGGGGCGTTTCGATCTCGAATGCTTCGGCAAGGTGATCGATGCCGCATCGTTGGGACAAGCGCTGGACAAGGCCTTGGGGCGGCGGGATCTCTCACCAGGAGTTCAAAGGCGCTCCGTCGATTCGAAGTCATCGGGCGGGGTGCATCGCATCGGCGGGCGCATCGAAGGCGCTTGCCCGCTCGCCCACGGGATCGCCCCGCATGTGGTCTTTCCAAATGCGATCGGGCAAGACCCGCCGTCGATCCCGAGATCCCTTTCGCATCCACCCCCGGGCACCCGCCCGACTCCCCCGTCCGAGCGCGCCGATACCCCCTTCGTCGCTTCGCTTTTGGCAATCGCCGACGGCGGTCGTTCGGGCTTACGGCAATCCTTGGGGGTCGCTACCTGCGAGCGAACCTACCCCCAGCGAGCCCTGGCCACGGTCGTCAGCGTTCGCACCCCGCATCCCTTCACCGCCTTCGAGCGCTTCACCCCCGAGGGGCCCGTCGCCTTGCTACCGATGGGAGGACCTCGCTACGGATTGGTTCTTTGCGCTTCGCCGGATCGCATTCACCGGCTCGGCACCGCCTGCGAAACCGACTTTCTCGCCGCCTTGGATAGCGTTTTCGGCGGGCGAATGGGCGGATTTCGCGCCGCGGATCGACGCCGCATCTTCGATCTGAAACTCGAATACGCCCGCGATATCATCGGTCGGCGCAGCGTGTCGATCGGGAATGCCGCCCACCGTCTGCATCCGGTGGCGGGGCAGGGATTCAACCTCGGACTGCGCGACGCCGCCTGTCTTTCGCAAATGGTGATGGCGGCGCGATCGCAAGGCCGAGACGGCGGCGATCGACAAACGCTTTTCGATTACCGGCGTTGGCGCGCCCCGGATCACGCCCGCACCCGGCGCTTCACCGATGGCTTGGTGCGCCTCTTCGGCCACCGCTTTTCTCCCATCGCCCTCATGCGCGCCCCCGGCTTGGTCGCCTTCGACCTCCTGCCGGGGTTCAAAAGGGCCTTGACGCGCCAAGCGACGGGGCTCGCAGGCAAGGTGCCGGATCTCGCGCTGGGGATCCGGCCGACGCCCGCGCCATCGCTCGAAGGCGAAGACGATCAAGACCTTGAGGGATCTCGATGAAATACGACGTCATCATCGTCGGCGGCGGCATCGTGGGGGCGACCTTGGGCCTCGCCCTCGGAAGCGATGGCATGCACGTTGCGATGATCGAACGCCGCCGGGAAAGGACCCCGCCCCCGTCGGAGCGTCTCGGGCTGCGGGTGAGCGCACTGACCCAAGCCTCGATGCGCATCCTGACCTCCTTGGGAGTCCGCTTGCCCCCCGATAGAGCGGGACCCATCCGCGGGATGCGGGTTTGGGAAAATCGACACCCGGTTCGCTTCGACAGCGCATCGATCGGCGAGGCCGCCTTGGGCTACGTCATCGACAACGAGAGCGTGCAATGGGCTTTGGAGGATCGTCTCGAGGGCATCGAAGGGGTGGAGACCATCCGGGGAGAGGCTCCTCAATCCCTCGTCCTCGACAAGGGTCAAGCGATTCTTCGCTTGACGGGAGGGGAACGCTTGCGAGCGCGATTGGTGGTGGGAGCGGACGGTGCGGATTCGGCCGTGCGCCAGATCGCGGGGATCGAGCATCGCTCGGGCGACTACCACCAACGAGCGCTGGTGACCGAGGTGCGAAGCGAACTGCCCCATCGCCGGATCGCATGGCAACGCTTTTTACCGAACGGTCCGCTGGCCTTCTTGCCGCTGGCCGACGAAAGCGCCTCTTCCATCGTCTGGTCGACCTCGCTTGATCATGCCGAAACCCTTTGCGCCCTCGATGACGAGGCCTTGGGCGAGCACCTCGCCCAAGCCTTCGATCATATTTTGGGAAAGGTGGAAGTCACGGGGAAAAGGGCGTCCTTCCCCTTGCGCCATCTGCATGCGCGATCCTTGATCGGCGAGCGCATCGCCTTGGTCGGGGACGCCGCCAAAGTCGTGCATCCCTTGGCCGGTCAGGGGGTGAATCTGGGGCTTTTGGATGCCGCGACCTTGGCGCAAACGCTCATCCGCGCCCGCAAAAAAACCCAAGACCCGGGCAGCACCGCCGTACTAAGGCGCTACGAACGCCGCCGCCGCGGCCATAATCTGGCCATGCAGCTGACCCTCGATGGCTTCCACCACCTCTTCACCCATCCGGCGGCCCCGATACGCGCTTTGCGCGAAGCCGGGCTCTTTTTGGCCGAACGACTCCCGCCCTTCAAAGCCTGCACCATGCGCTTGGCCTCCGGCATCGTCGGCGACCTACCCCCATCGGCACGAAAACCGGCAAGCGGCTCGGACGAGAAAGAGCGACCGCCACAGAGCGAAAGCGATATCGGCAACGAAACAAGCCCCGACGGAATATGATCCCCCGATGGCGAATCGGCGCTTTGTCGACGATCGTTTTTCGATCCGAAAAGGCATCGGAAAACGCAAAGATAGCGTTCGAGATTCAGCCACATAAAAAGAAATGAACGACGATGGATCAAGTTGGCTTTGCTAAAAAGTCAAGCCGCCAAAACGCGCCAATATCGGCGCAAGTCCTCGAAGCAGGCACCTTCGTCAGTGAAACTCCGCATCACCAAGGCCGGGAAAAAAGCCGGAAAAAATCTCGTGGCCGGTGACGGCCGGCGCTTTTATTGCAAGTCATCCGAAAGTATGGAAGAACTCGATAACGACAGCATCGCGCTGACAATCACCTCCCTCCTTACCGGGATGCCATCGACTACGACCTGTATGCAATGACTCTTGCAAATGAGCGTCGTTTTCAATGAGGTCTATAGGGTCACGATGGACGGTGGGTTTGGGTTTTATACGAGAAAGCACCAATCCCCCGAATGCCATTCACCCCCGAACGACGACTACCCGCCCCATCCGATCAAAGAAGGGAATAGGGGATAACCCCCATCTCCTTAAGAAAGCGAGAAGAATTCTTTTCCCGACCCCGATAGCGCCGCGCATAGCTCAATACCAAGTGGTTTTCGGCCCGGGTGATGGCGACGAAACAGTTCCTGCGCTCTTCTTCCAGTTCGGGGCTCTCATCGCCTTTTTTCAGGCTTTGCCACGAGGGCAATACCTCCTCGGCGAGTCCGATCAGAAAAACGGTATGAAACTCGTTGCCCTTCGCCGAATGGATGGTCATCAATGCCACCGCATCTTTTGCCGGCGGCGGCTCTTTTGACCGAAGTTCGAGCTCTTGCAAGAACATATCGAGGGAGGGGTTTTCACCGAGGGCTTGATGAATCTCGGTCTCGATGGCCTCCCAAGCCTTCTTGTCCTCCTCGTATTTAGGCAGGGGATCGTCGGGCGAGTCGATACAAGCGCTTTCGAAAAAATCCATCGCCTCGTTCACGAAGGTTCGATAGTCGATGCTATCGATCAGCGTTGATTTGACGCATTGCACGAGCGCTTTGGCCTCTTGCGACAACGGTTGAAGCATCATCTGTTGAAACCAGCCTCGAAGATAATCACCATGCTCGGCTTGCGCCGCCACCAGCACATCCTCCAACTCCAATGTCACTTCGCGATCGACGGCGGCCGAGAAAGCCCCCACGAGATCCTCGACGAATCGCTCATCCCCCCGGGACAGACTTTGATGGAGCGCAGCATCGATGAATCGAAAGGCAGGGCTTTCGAATTCATCTCGCCTTTGGGCAATGAAAGAAGGAATGCCTCCACGATCCAACTCCTCTTTGACCCCTTCCAATAACGCTCGAGATCGTCCCAAAACCGCAATGGTGGGCGTGGACGATGCTCGGATATCGGCGATCCTGCTCGCAACCCCTCGAAACTCGTCATCATCGGAATCGAAGCGAAGCAGCTCATAAGAATCGATAGGCCCCTCGTCGTGCTCTCTCTCGCCTTCGTCCTTCATCGAGATCAATTCTTGTTTATCCGAGGAGCGATGCGAGTTGTTAGTGATCAGATGATTGGCAAGCCGAACCACACCGCCGGGACATCGATAGTTGGCGGGTAGTTGAATTCGATCGGCCGAGAAGTCCTTTTGAAATTGCTCCAAACGCCGATAATCGGCTCCGTTCCACTGATAGATGATTTGATCGTCATCCGCCACGGCGAAGACATTCCGAAAACCACCGGTCGCCATTCGAGCGATCAACCGGTATTGCGCCTCGTTGGTATCTTGAAATTCGTCCACACACCAATAGGGGTAGACCCGTTGATATCTTTCGGCTAGTTTGGGGTAAGTACTAAAGAGCGTATAGGTAAAGAATATGAGCGATGAAAAATCAACGGCATTATTGCTCTTCATCCCTTCATGATACGCTTCATAAGCATGAGCAAGGGCTTTACTCCCATCCTCGCTTGTTCCTTCTTGTAGGAGATGGTCGTAGGCGCTTGTCGGAGGGATAAGGTGTTCATGGAGTCGATCGATATAACGGAGAATCTTATAGCGTCGTAGCAATTGCCTCTCGTCATTTGGTACAGCGGACTGAAGACAGCGTTGGAGAATGTGTTCTCGGTCTCGATCGAGAGAATAGATTCTGAAATCGCTCTTGATGCCGACATGCAATCCATCTTGCCTTAGTACATCGACGCAAAATGAGTGAAAAGTCCCGATAAACAACCTATCTTCCAGTTCTGGATTCAATTCCAATAATCGCTGCCTCATTTCATCGGCAGCGCGATTCGTAAAAGTCAGCCCCAGCACACAAAATCGCCTATCGGGGGTATCGAGAAGCAACCGAGCGATGCGAAGGATGAGTGTTCGCGTCTTACCCGAACCCGGACCGGCAAGAACGAGCAATGCACCGTCTTGCCAGTTGACGGCGCATCGTTGGCTCTTTGATAGAGTATCGAGGGCGGTATCAAATTCACTCATCGGCATCGAGAGTCCCTTGATTTTTTCGGCGAATCGCCTCGTAGATATCGGTGAAAAATTCCGGCAAGGAATGTTTTTCGATCGTCTTTTGGTATGCTCGTTCAGCTATTCTAGTGGCAAATTCGCTTTTATTGCGTTTCATCGACTCCGCTAGATCCTCGTCGCTGACGCTCGCATCGATTGACAGGTTCAACTCTCCGGCGATCTCCACCAAAGAGGATCGAAGATGGGAGTGAATCAGCGATTCCTCCAAGTTCCGATGTGGATTTCGGATGACATTCCTGTCAATGTCTTCGTCGGTGAATCCTCGGTTTTTCAAAGACGAGATAAATCCATCTCCCGCTTGATCGCCATCGCATGTCATGATCCACGGGAAGCCGAGAGCACGGGCCAATACGGCAAATGTACTCGCCGATTTCCCGCTGTTCTTGAAATCGATGACGCTGACTCCGTTGACGTCGAGAGGATAGTCGAATAATGTCAAGAAGGCATGAAGGAGCAGATATTCGGTCATACCCTCGCAGAGTACCCAAATACGGGAGAAAAAGATCTCGCCTCGAATTCTCCTCACCGGATCTTCAAATGCACGGATCTCGTCATCCGAGAAATAGTCTTGACTCTCCCGGTATAGCCTCTCCAAGGCCTCGAGATTTTTCTCATCGATGGATTTTCCACCGAAGAAGCCTCTCAGTCTTGCAAGATCGTTTTTCTCGACTCGCCCTCTAACGACGAGATATCCCTTGGTGGTATCGAAGGAATAATCGGGATGCTCCCTTACGAAGTCCAAGAGTGCATCGTTTGCGGGCAACTCGGCATGGAATTCGTCTCGTAGATGGCGGATCACTGTCCCCGATGCGCTTTGGCGAAGTACCCTAAGGGCCCTGATCGGTATCTTTTCAACGAAATGCGAGGAATGAGAGGCGATGATTTTGGTGCCCGCGATCCCCATGACTTCTCGGCCGAGGCCTCTGGCCGCTTGAGGGTGCAGATGCGCTTCGGGTTCTTCCAAGAGCAGCACGGGGGTGATATCCGACTTGTCCGATGCTCCGATGAGATGATCGACAAAGGCCTGAAAGAGGTAGATCACCGCCAGACTTTGAACCCCTTGTCCGTGATTGGCCAGAGGCAGCCACGGTGCGGTATTCGATGAACGGAGTATTACCTCGGCGCGGGAAACGAGATCCCACTCGTTGAGGGGCATGGCGCGAAGATCAAGGGATTCGGCGCTCGCTTTCGATACGATATTGCGAATCTCGGATAACTTGTCGGTGATGGATTTCATCTTCGGGTCGGCATCGAGTACCCGTTTGTTCAGCTGCTCGATCTCGGCAGAGATCGAAGACCACTCATCCTCGGGTACTTTTACGGAGCGCAGGAGACTGCGCCAAAAGTGGGCTCTTGGTTGGAACTCCTGCTGAGAATCTCGTAGGGCATTGAGCGAGAAGACAGGCACATGGTCGAAAAAACGGCTCGTATTTGCAGATCGCCCGACCCTCCTGATCACTTCCTTTTCATCTTGTCCGATGAATCGAAACGTGGTTTGGATATCGCCTGCAGTGCTGTCAAATTGACACTTTACGCGTAAACATACGGAATTCAGGTTGGCTTGAGCGTCATACCGCAGATATCCAGTCATATTAGCGAGAGTCTTCTCGGACCACTCTCGGGCCTCGCTCTCTGCGAACTCCAACTCGACACTGATGGCTTCGTCGGGACGAGATTCGGTTGCCGGCTCCTTCGTAAAGAAGTCTTTTTCGCCGAAGCCGCCCCCTCTTTGCCCCCAGCGGCGGCTCAGAGCGATTCGCACCGCCTCGAGGATGGATGTCTTGCCGACATTATTCTCCCCGATGAGCACCGTGGTGGGGTCGACGCAGAGCTCGACATCCCGCAGGCATCGGAAATTCCTGATATGTATTCGCGTGAGTTTCATCGCTACCCCACCTCGCAGGCGCTCGACGCAGCGCCCGCTTCACACTCGTCGCACACGGGGCGATGGTGTCTCGCCCACCCCTCCTCCCATTCGAGCGACTTGCGAGAAGGCGCTCCGCATTTTTTTGATGGATTGAAGGTGTCGGCGCTTCGTTCGGGGTCGGGGGCGCATCGGCAAGAGGAATCTCGCCTGCCCATCGAACGCCGAAAAGAAAGGGGTTTTCGTGAAAAACGACCGAGGCCGAGGGGGAGGGCTCAAGGCTTGTAAGCGATTGATTTTCGGGGTGTTTTGGTGGGCCGTGCAGGATTCGAACCTGCGACCACCTGATTAAAAGTCAGATGCTCTACCAACTGAGCTAACGGCCCGGAACGAGGGTCAACGAGAAGGTTTGGAAGTCATGCTCCCGATCGAGGGTGAAGGCGAGCGAGATTCAAAGGGAATGATAACACGAATCGAGCGGAGGGCTCTTTATCTGGCGCATTTCGCTTGTTTTTCAGGCTCTTGGTCGTATGATCGGCGATTTTTCGAGTCCCCCAAGGCCAACCAAAGCCTCGAAGCCGAGTGTCGAGGTGTCTTGGACGGGTACGATCGAGGCTCGCTTCTTTGCTGGTAATTATCTGGAGTCATTCATCGATGCAACTTCGCCGGATAGCCATCGAGACCGTCAACAGCGCGTATTCGGAGGTCATGTCGAACGACAAGAGGTATATCGTGCCGAAATTCCAACGAGATTATTCTTGGGATCTCGAGCAATGGGAAGCGCTTTGGCAGGATATTCAATCGATCTCCGATGATCGGATGCAGCACTTCATGGGCTATATGATCTTGCAAGAAGATCCTGATGATATGAAGGTTTTCAGTATCATCGATGGGCAGCAGCGATTGACGACCCTATCCATCGTTATTTTGGCGGCGCTGAGTCGGTTACGGCACCTGATCGATTCGGGGAATGATATCGAGAGAAATACAACCCGCATGGATCTATTTCGGAAGAGATATTTCGGTGTCAAGGATCCGGTTACTTTGAGGGATTTTCCCAAACTCGAACTGAATCGCATAAACAATCGATATTTTCAAGATCTATCAAGCGATAGAGACGTTGACGATCGAAGGAGTATGAGGGATTCGAACAGGAGGATCGAAAAAGCGCTCGAATATTTCAAAAAGCGATTCGACTCTTTGGAAAGCGGAGAGAGGGTTGCCGAAATTCTTGAATACATATCAGGTGGTCTGGTATTCACCTTGGTCAAGGTCAAAGACAGTCTGAATGCCTATACGGTATTCGAAACACTCAATGCTCGGGGCTTGCGCTTGTCGGTTTCCGATCTTTTGAGGAACTATCTTCTGTCCACATTGGATGCAGACGATGACGGATCGGAAGAAGCGTTCGATCGTTTCGATGTTTTATGGGAAGAGATAATTCAAGAGTTGGGGGAGACGGGCTTCTCCGAATTCATCAGACGTCATCGATCCATGACGAAGAAGATCGTAAGAATGAAGGATCTATTCAGACATTTACGGAATGATATCGATCGCAAGGATAAAGTCTTTCCGTATCTTGAGGACATCAAGGAATATGCGCCGATATTCGCGGCATTGCATAGCCACAATGATGATTTATGGGGAAGATGGGGTGCAGATAGAGAATCGGAGTTGAGGGATTTGGTTAAATCGATCAATTTATTAAATATAAAGATGCCGCTCGGGGTGATGATGGCCGGACTCGATCGAATGGATATTGAGCAATATATCAAGTTGATGAAGAAGGTCATCGATTTTTCGGTGCGATATATCGTAATATGCGGAAAATCCCCGAGTCCTTTGGAGGATTTATATAATGAAATGGCGATGAATATCACAAATGAAAATGTCGATCTGAGACATTCGATTCTCTCGTTGAAAGATGTTTATCCGACGGACGATGAGTTCAAGAACGGTTTTTCCAATAAGACCTATCCTCAAAAATCCCGCCGTCGGGCCTCGTTTTTTCTAAGAAAAATCGAGGGCTATCTCAGCGGATCCGAACCGCCGGAAGATATCACCTTGGAGCATGTGCTTCCCTATTCTCCGAGTGTCGAGTGGCAAGAATATTTCGGGGTCTCGGACTATTCGAATGCGATCGATCGATTGGGTAATCTCGCCTTGTTGCCTGAGAGTCAAAACCTTGCGCAAGAGTCCTTCGAAGAAAAAAAGAAAGTGCTCAAAGCGAGCCCCTACGAGATCAACCAAAAGATCGCCTCCTATCCCAAGTGGGATATGGATACGCTGATCAAGCATCAAAGATGGCTTGCCGATCAAGCCAATACTGTATGGAGGATTTCGCAGTTGAGCTGACGGTTTTTATGGTATTACGAGTCGGCTTCGATGGCCCCATGAAAATGACCGAAAAAGTCGTCCGCATCGTAAAGAAGATAGTAGGGGAGTGGATGCCGGTCTTGCCGCTCGCCTTGACGGGCTCTCATCGCTATTCGACGAATAAGGGCTTTTCTTGAGCTTCGGCGTTATCGATCGGCTGTTTCAATGCGGTCGGATCTACGACACCCTCACAATCGAGCCCATGCCTGCGGCGTGGTGTTCCAAGATGTGGCAGTGGAATAGCCATTTGCCGGGGTTGTCGGCGACGAAGGCGAATTGCAACTTTTGTCGAGGCATTACCAAGGGGCTGTCGACCCAATGGGGTTGCGGGACGGGATGGTCGTCGATCGAAAGCAACTTGATATGATGGCCGTGCAGATGCATCGGGTGAGGAAAGGCGGTTCGGTTGTCGATGGTCAGGCTGATGTGGGTGCCCAAGGGTACGTCGATCAGAGGGGGCATGTCGAGTCGGTTGCCGACGATATCGTTCAATGCCCATGCGTAGCCTTGGCGGGCGATGTCGAACAAGTTCATCCATTTGCCGTCCATCATCGCCCGCTCCAAGCCTCCCATGGCTCCGCCGTCCAAGACGACCTCGTAGCTTTTGGCATTGGAGAGGTCCGGCTCCGGGAGTTGCGCCGGGTTCAAGGCGATGGCGGTTTCCAATGGCGATTGCCTGAGCGGCTCATCGCCGACCGCGAATTTGATGAGGCTAAAAGGTCGGCGGTAGAAACTATCGCTCACTTCGAGCATCGATCCGGGATCTGCGAAGATATCGACGATCAGATCGACTCGGCCCCCGGCGGCGATGACAATTGCATCGTCGGGGCGGTAAGGGGTGATCGGTTGGCCGTCGATGGCGATGACATCGGGCTTCAAAGGGGCAAAATCGAGGGCGAAGTTGCGGGCGTTCGAGGCGTTGATCAAGCGTAGCCGGAGGCGCTCGCCGTATCGTACTTCGAGGACATCTCGAAAGCGTCCGTTGACGGTCGGAGCGTTGCCGATGCGTCCGGCGTGCGAGCGATCATGGCCCGATTCGAAGTCCTCTTTGATCGAGGCGTCGTCGAGCAAGCGCCAATCGTCGATCATCAAGACGAGATCGCGATCGACGACGGGCGGCTCCTTTTCCTCGATCACCAAGGGACCGTATAGCCCTCGGCCGACCTGCTCGTGGGCGTTGATATGCGAGTGATACCAAAATGTCCCGGCATCGGGCGGGGTGAATCGGTAGTCGAACGAATCACCGGGGGCGATGGCGGGCTGGGTCACGCCGGCGACGCCATCCATCGCATTGGGCAATCGGATGCCATGCCAGTGCACCGAGGTCGGTACGTCGAGATCGTTGTGGACGCTCGCTTCCAAGGCTTGTCCGTGCACCAGCCGGATCGAAGTGCCGGGGACCTGGCCGTCGTAGCCCCAGATCGCCGTGGCGGGAAAATCGGGCCCGACGATATGCACCCGACCGGACTGGGCGCGGATCGCCAATCGCTTGATCGATCCGATGTCGGCGGCCACCGATGGGCATAAAGCGGCCACTGCGCCGCCGCCGGTGAGTTGGAGAAACTGCCGTCTGTGCATGATCATCTCGTGATGCTCCAAGCCCTTTTTCTAAAAGGGGGAGTCGGGAGCGGCTCGGTATCCCGGGCTCGGTACCCGGCACTGGTAAGCGAGGATAGAAGATACAGTTTAATGCGCCTTCGATGTCGATGCCCCCGGATGTTCGTCAGGCGTTTTTCGAACCCAAGCCGACGCCGGCTGCGGAAGTCTCTGCCCAAAGTCGTCGCCCGAAAATCAAAGGTCGATCAACCATGCTCGATAATAACCGAAAACTCATCATCAACAAGCCCTTCGATGCCCCCGAGGGGCATTGGGTATTCGATGAGAAAAGCGATCGCTTGATCTTGGAAAGAGATCGCCGCCGCCCGGCGGGCTATTACGTCTCCGATCCCACGGCCCCGGCGCAACAAGATCGCGGGCGGTTCATCGAGCTGGAGTTGGTCAATCGGATCCGAGGGCGGGTCGATGCTTGGCGCGAAAAGGGCTATCCCGGGATTGGCGGCACCACCAAAAAACTGCTCGATCACTGGCGCGACGAGGAGCGAGCCCCGCGTTTTTTCTTCTGCCAGCTGGAAGCGATCGAGACGCTGATCTGGCTCATCGAGACCCATGAGGCCGAGCAGAGCGGCATTCATATCGAAGGCGACGGCGGACCCTTCCGGCGGCTGTGTTCCAAGTTGGCCACCGGTACCGGCAAGACCGTGGTCATGGCCATGCTGATTGCCTGGCAGCTATGCAACAAGGTGGCCAATGCCTCGGATCCCCGTTTCGCCAAGCGCTTTTTGATCGTCGCTCCCAATCTGACCGTGCGCCGCCGGCTCGAGGTGCTGGATCCGAGAACCCAAGGCAATTACTACCGCGAGTTCGATATCCTGCCCCGCGGTTGGGAGGACGATCTCGGCAACGCGCAGGTGGTGATCCACAACTGGCATGCGCTCAACTGGGAGACCGGCGAGGCGATGGCCCGCAAGGTCGGTGTCGACAAACGCGGGGCCATGAGCGATCGAGCCTATGTGCGCCGGGTACTGGGCGGGATGTCCGGCACCTCCAAAATCGTGGTCATCAACGATGAGGCGCATCATGCTTGGCGCGTTCCGGCCGGAGCCCGCCCCAAGGGTATCGAAAAGGCGCAAGTCGAGGAGGCGACCAAGTGGGTCGGGGGGCTCGATCGCATCCACAGGATCCGCGGTATTTCGAACTGCTTCGATTTTTCCGCCACCCCCTTCGCCCCGAGCGGCAAAAAGACCACCGAGGAGGCTCTATTCCCTTGGATCGTCAGCGATTTCGGTTTGACCGATGCCATCGAGACCGGATTGGTCAAGACCCCGCGCGTCGTGGTCCGGGACGATTCCAAGGTTGATCCCGCGCCTTTCAAATCGAGGCTCTACCACATCTATTCCAGCGACGATGTGAAAAACGACCTCAAAAGCGGGCGCCCCCCTCATACCCCCTTGCCCGATCTGGTCAACCAAGCCTATATGCTGCTGGGGGAGGATTGGTTGGAGGCCAAGAAGGCTTGGAAGCACGGCGACACCCCGCCGGTGATGATCACCGTAGCAAATAGCACCGAGACCGCCGCTCGCATCAAATACGCCTTCGAGCATGGCGCTTTGGCGGTCGATCCCGCCCTTTGCGATGCCGATAGCCTGTTGCATATCGATTCCAAGGTGCTCAAAGACGCCGAGGAACGCACGGTCGAGGAGGCGGATGTCGACGCGATCGATGCGCCGCCCGACCCCAAGAATAGAAGGCAGCGGGCGGAGGCGATGCGGCAGCGGATCAACACCGTCGGGCGTGTCGGGGAGCCGGGGGAGAAGATCCAGAATGTGATCTCGGTCAACATGCTCTCCGAGGGCTGGGATGCCAAGACCGTCACCCACATCATGGGTCTAAGGGCCTTTACCAGCCAGATGCTTTGCGAGCAGGTGGTCGGCCGCGGGTTGCGGCGCGCCTCCTACGATGTCAATCAGGATACCGGCCTGTACGAGCCGGAATATGTCAATGTCTTCGGCGTGCCGTTTTCCTTTTTGCCGCACGAGGACGATGGGGCTTCCTCGTCGCCTCCGGCGCTCAAACACTGGATCGAGGCGATCAAGTCAAGGCGCGGGGAATTCGGTATCGAATGGCCCAATGTGCTGCGCATCGAATATATCCAAAGGAGTCGCTTGGAGGTCGATTGGGACAATACCGAGCCCTTCGATATCGATACCCTCGATACCGTCACCGCCGCCGAGTTGGCCAAGACCTTGGGAGCCCGATTGGAGGACGAAGGTAATTTGCTCGGTATCGATCTCAAGCGCGTATTGGCCGATCGCTTGCGTTTGCAGACCCTGACCTTCAAAGCCGCGATCGAGGCCTACAAGGAATTCGGCGAAAAATGGCAAGGCGGTCAGGGGCATCTGATCGGCCAGTTGGTCCTGTTGGCGGAGGAATTCATGCGCTCGAAGAAGGTGCGCTTCATCCCCGAGCCCGATGAACCCGATCGCAAGCGGCTCTTCGTCGCCTTGTACATGACCAGAATTGTCAACTTTTTTATCGATGCCATTCGCCAGAGCAATATCGCTTGCCGGGAGTTGGTTTTAGATCGCAAGCGGCCTTTGTGTCGCACCGACGATATGCTGCCTTGGGGAACGTCCAGACCCAGCGAGCGGACCTTGAAAAGCCATATCAATCGCTGCGTTTTCGATAGTGCATGGGAAGAAACGGAGGCTTGTTATTTGGATAAAAGTTCGCTGGTTCAGGCTTGGGTCAAGAACGATCATCTCAAATTCGAGATCTTCTATGCCTATAAAGGAGTGGTGCGCCGTTATCGCCCCGATTTCCTGATTCGGCTCCATAACGGCACGATGCTGGTATTGGAAGTCAAAGGAGTGATGCGCTTTGCCGACGGCGCCAAGCATCGAGCGATGGGCGAATGGATCGATGCCGTCAACGAGGATGGAAAATACGGCCGCTGGGCTTTTGCCGTTTCGACGGATCCTGCCGATATCAAGGGCATCTTGGAACGACATGCCGCCTTCGAATCCGTGGCCGCTTGATCGAGAGCAAGGTGGATCGATCGGTGCATCGATTGATGATCGGCGTGATTGCCGCTGCGCTCATCGTGTCGATTCTGTTTGCCCCTTCGGCAAAAGCACGAACGCGTCATATCGGCTTGGGATGGTGGTACGGCGAAACCATCGATCCGGTGACGAGGCAGGGAACTTCGTTCATCGCTCGCGCCGCGAAGGGGCATCTTGACAACGGGAGCGGCGCAGGTTTGATGATCGTGTGCCAAAGCGATGTCAAGACCCTCGGCCTTGCGATCGATTGGAATGAATTCATCGGTTCGGGCGGTTTCGTCGAAGTGGTGTTGCAGGTCGATGAACGAGCCTCGATCACCTCCCCTTCATGGTATGTGGATCGATCCACATCCTCCATCTTCGATGAGGGGGCGCAAGAGATCGTGAACGAGATGCGGCAAGGCAAGAGGACGATGCACGCCCGCATCGACGATGAGGGTGGTAAGACCCACGCCCTCGCATTCGATCTTTCGGGGTTCGAAGAGGCGATTTTGCAAGTATCGGGACATTGCAAGGATTGATCCCGCTTCGGTCTTTATATCGTTCCACCCCTTGGACGCCCCGCCTCGATTCGGCTCGGCAAGAGGTAAAGGGGGTAGAATATGTCATCGAGATATCGATCCGTCAATCCTCGATTTTGCCGCCGGCCAACGATACCCGTCCAAACCCTTCGATGCCGCATCCCGCTTAGGTCGGCGATGCGCCGTTCCTTTCATTGTCATATCGAACCTTCGAGCCATGAGCGATCCAAACCATTTATCCACCCGAGATCGAAATAGCGAGGAAAGCGCCGCGGATGTCGTTCCAAGCGCCGTTTCGGAGGTCGTTTCGGATACTGCTGCGGATACCGCTTCGGCCTCGAACACTCAAGATGCCGCCGTGGCCGCAAATAGCGCAGATGCCCCGGACGTCAAAAGTACCCAAGAGACCCGAAATATCGTTCCCATCTCCTTCGATGGCACGGCCAAGCAGTATTTCAAGTTATTCACCGTCAACCTGCTGCTGACGATCATCACCTTGGGTATCTACAGCGCTTGGGCGCGCATTCGCACCCGACGCTTTTTTTCAGGAAACACCTATATCGGCAAGCACAACCTGGAATTCGACGCCCACCCCGTCAGCATCCTGGTCTCTCGCATCCTCGTCGTCATCGTCTTGGGGGGCTTGCTTTTCGCCGAGATTCGTTTCGAGTTCATCTGGTCGGGTGTCGGCATCTTCCTGGTCGGGGTTTTGCTGTTGATGCCTTTTGCGCTGGTGCGAGGGCGTTCGTTCATCGCTCGGCATACCATCCACCGCACGGTTCGCTTTCGCTACCGCTTGGCATATCGGCGGCCGGTGATCCTGTACCTCGGTTACGCCTTTTTCGCCATCCTCATCACCTACACCGCGACCTTGGTGACCACGACCTTGGTGACCACGACCGAGGACACGACCTACTGGACCCCGTTCTTCGCCTCCCTCGTCGGTGCTGCGCTCGCCTATCCGCTGTTGATTCACTTCGACCATCGCATCCAGATCGACCAACTGCTCCTCGGCAAACTACCCTTCTCCTACGAGGGCCGTATCGGTCCTTACTATCGGGGGATGATGAAGGCTTCACTGTGGTCGATCGGCATATCCATCGTCGTGACCGCGGCGATCTTCATCATCGACTACATCGTTACTCTCCTTATCCGTGCCGATCCCGGAAGTGAATTGCTCGTCGGCGCGGTGATCGCTGTCCTTTCCACCTTGCTTTATGTGGTGTGCATGGCTCCCTATCGCTCCATTCTCACCTGCTTGTACTGGCGTTCCTTTCGCATCGGCGAGGACAGCGCGATCGAATCCCGTCTCGAGTGGTTGCCTTACGCGCGGCTGCTGATCGACAACTACATACTGATCATCTTGAGTCTGGGTCTTATGTATCCTTGGGCTCGGGTGCGGGCTTACCGCCATGTCGCCGAACGCCTGCGAGTCAGGCTCGGACCGGCAACGGCGGCCGCGTACTTCTCCTCTTCCGACGATCTCACCCCCTTGGCCGGTGAGTTCGCCGATGTCGCCGGCTGGGACGTCGATTTCGGCGCGATCTAGGCAAGACGCACCCCGCAGGCGGCGGATCGCAGTAAAAACAGGCCTTGCGAGCCCCCGCCACACCCCGGATAACGACCTGCATGGAAGAAGGCTCCTGCCCCGCCGATTGGTTTGCCGAAGGAGAGATCGATTCCGTCGATGTCACCGTGAGCACGGACAGTCCGCAGATGCTGCGGATTGTCTTCGCCGACGGCACCTCTCGCCTCCTGCCGCTGGATCGATGCCGCGTGAGCGGCTATATCGAGGGCGTCCCGCTGAAGGTGGCGGTGCCCGGGATGGGCACGCTGTCGATCCCCGACGGACCGATGGCGCAAAAGATCGCCCGAAGAGCCATCCCGGTGGGGGCGATCATCGAGCGGCGGCTCTATCTGTGGCTGCCGGGGCTGCTGCTCGGCGGCGCTTTGGTGCTCGCCTTGTTGTCCCTCGTCGTGGTGCCGCGCGCCGCCGACCGGCTGGCGCCTCATTTACCGCAGGAATGGGTCCATAGCCTGGGGAGTCTCGTCTACGGGCAGATCGATTGGTGGTTCGATGTCGAACCCGTGGGGCAAGAGGAGATCGCCGCCGCGAAGGAGATCGAGCGCATCGGTCGGGAACTGGCGGCCCCGCTGGGCGACGACTACCCCTTTCGCTTCTTGTTGGACCGAACCGAGGATCGTCTCAACGCCTTTGCGCTGCCGGACGGGACCATCATCTTCACCTATGACCTCTACCAGAAGCTGAACGAGAACGAAGTGGCCGGTATCTTGGCGCATGAGATCGCGCATGTGACCGAGCGCCACGGTGTCGAGGCGCTGCTGGCATCGTCGGCTTGGTTCGTGCTCGCGGCTTTTTTATTCCCCGACCCATCGCTTTTTGCCTACATCCCGAGTTTGGCGGAGTTGACGTATTCGCGGGAGGCGGAGTACGAGGCCGATTGCGTCAGCGCCGCGATCCTGTCCCGCGCAGGTTATCCCGCCACCTCGACCACCGATGCTCTCGATCGCCTCGAAGGGGTGGTAAGGAGTGTCGATGACGAAAAGGGGCCAATCGAAGAGCAAGCCGAGGAGCGAGCCGAAGGTCGGGGCGAATCGCAAAAGGAGAGCGAGAGCGACGGGTTATGGGATTTTTTGAGCACCCACCCCGATTTCCCCGAACGGATCGCCCATGCGAGAGAGTGCGCAGCGGCCCTCGAAGGCTGAAATCGCCTCGGCTCGCAAAGCCTCGAATAGCGGTGCGCCGTTCATAAAAGAAAGTGCCGGTCATGAAAAACCATCGCCTTGCCAAGAAACCATGAACGATTCAAGCCATTCAAGCCATTCAATCGATCGAACCGAGATCACCCGAGGCCTCGTTCCCGAAGCCGCCACCCTCGATCCTTCGGAAGGCGCCTTGGAAGAAACGCCCGAATCCGACTCAAAAGCCGCCCCGACCGCCATCCCGATTCGCTTCGACGGCTCCGCCGATCAGTACTTCGAGCTCTACATCGCCAATACGCTGCTGACGATCATCACCTTGGGCATCTACAGCGCTTGGGCAAGGGTGCGCGACCGGCGTTTTTTCATGGGGCATACCTATATAGGCCACCACAACCTGGAATTCGACGCCCAGCCCATCGACATCCTGATTTCCCGCGCCATCATCGTTGCGATCTCGGTGGCCTTGATCAGCGCCGAGATCTTCTTCGATCTCTACTGGTCCGGCATCGGCATCTTCTTGATCCTCACCTTGCTGCTGATGCCGATCGCCTTGGTGCGCGCACGCACCTTCATCGCCCGGCATACGATACATCGCACGGTTCGCTTTCGCTACAGTCTCGAATACCGATGGGCGGTGGTACTCTTCCTCGGCTACGCTCTATTGATCATCACTTACAGCTACTACCCATCGGAGGGTCTTTGGAGCGATTATTTCACGGGTTTTTACATCGCCGCCGCCATCGCCCTGTTCCTCTTTCCGCTGCTGCTGCACCTCGACCATCGCATCCAGATCGGCCAGTTGCAGTTCGGAGGCTTGCGCTTTTTTTTCACAAGTTCCCTCAAGAGCTATTACGCCGGCTGGGGCACGCTCCTCTTGGCGACCATCCTTTTTACCATCGTCCTCTTCGGCGTTATCGGCATGTTGAGCGATTACCCGCTCTCGCAGTTCAATATCGAGGAGATCGGATTCAGATACTCGCTCGGGTTTTGGTTCATCGAAGCCGGCAGATGGGGTTTGGTGGCGTTGGCGCTCTATGCGATATGCATCTTCGCCATCTACCGCTCCGTATTTGCCTGTTTGTACTGGCGATCCTTTCGCATCGGCGCAGACAGCGCGATCGAATCCACCCTCGATTGGCGGCTCTACGCCCGATTGCTGGCCACCAACTATGTGCTGATCGTCTTGACCGTTGGCCTTATGTACCCTTGGGCCCGCGTGCGCGCCTACCGCTATGTCGCCGAGCGCCTGCAGCTTCGCCTCGGACCCGAAACGGCGGCCGAGTATTCCTCGGCGGGCGACGATCTCACCGCTTTGGCGGGCGAGTTCGCCGATATCGGCGGTTGGGATTTCGACTTCGGGGCGACCTAGCAGGATGCGAAGGCAAAAAACCCTGCATCCTGCGGACCTTGGATGTATCGCCCCTGTCAAGGGTGATGGATTGGGCGATAATTGAAGGATGGGCGACGGGGTCGGCGCAAGGGCGGATCTCTCGTTTTTCCCTTGTCTTTCCCCTTCCGCCGGATCGTCGCCCCTTCGAGAATTCGCCCGATATCATGCCGGAGCATGCGTGCCTCAATCCTTCGGCTGGTGGATGAAAAGACGATTCAACAACTTTCGGAGGCGAAGGGTCGGGCTCGGATCTCCAGAGCGGTGGTGTTGACAAATATCTCGTTTTAATCTAATGGTGGAATCAAGGACGATATCTTGACCCTTTCTCTTCAAGCGTTGATTTCGACGAGGTGCAAGCGATGAAAAAAACAATCTCGACGATGATCCTATCGGCCGGTTTTCTCCTTGCCGGGCCCGGTTCCGCCATTGCCGGCGAAGTGAGCTGCACCAAAACCGCCACCGCTCCCTATATCGCCTGTCAGGACGAGAAGGGGCAAGCGATGTCGCTGCGGGCGGCGTTGGAGGCGGTCGGCTGGGAGCCCGATCCGGAGGAAGAACTGAATTTCGCCACCGTGCGGGAAGGGTTGGGTTTCGAGCCCGACCCCGAAGAGGAGTTGGATTTTGCGACGGTCGAGATGGATTGCGTCAAGACCGCGCTCGCCCCTTATGTCCTTTGTCGCAACGAGCAAGGTCGAGTGATGTCGTTGCGGGCGGCGCTGGAAGCGATCGGTTGGGAGCCCGATCCGGAAGAAGAACTGGATTTCGCCGTGGTGTTGAAATCGATGGGCTGGGAGCCGGATCCG
>JFBG01000014.1 GCA_000583135.1 Thioalkalivibrio sp. HK1 | reverse complement strand
CCAAGTCCGCCGAGCCTGCCAAGGCCGCCGAGTCTGCCAAGTCCGCCGAGTCTGCCAAGTCCGCCGAGTCTGCCAAGTCCGCCAAGCCTGCCAAGGCCGCCGAGCCTGCCAAGCCTTCCAAGCCTGCCAAGGCCGCCAAATCCACTAAACCCGCCAAGACCGCCAAGTCATCCGATCGGCGTGAAAAAACGAGCCGAAGCGCTGCCTTGGAAGCGCACAAGGCCGATGCCCGCCCTCCTTCTTCTCCCGCCCCCGTTGCGACCGCTACCGACTCTTCCGCTCCCGCCAAGAAAGAGCGCAAAGCCACCGCCGACAAGGAGCCGAAGACCGAAACGGATACGACCTCCTTCATCGGTTTTTTTGCCCGCAACGAGGAGTCGGCATACAGATTCTTGGGGTTATTGATCGATCTATGCGTGCGCGAAGGGGGAATGCGCTTTGACCGATTGATCGGATCGTTCATGGACAAGCAAGGCGAGGAAAGAGATTCCGAGCAATGGTGGAGGGTCAATTCCTCCAATAAAAACGCCGGCACCAAGGAATACAAGGACCGGGGTTGTCGATGGGTGCAGCTCCTGCAAGACCGGGAAGAAGAGGTGCGGATATATCTGGCCAAGCTGGATGAGATACGCAACCTCCATGCCCGGTGCGTGATCGAGGCCGGGATGCCTCCCGATCGCTTTTTCGATTCTTTCTACGGCAAGGACGGCAAGGAGAAGGGCCGCAGCGACTGGTGGAGGCTCAATCGGAATTATGCTCGTCGCGTGCCCCCCGCCAGTCAGTGGATGGAGGCGTTGAAAGCCAACCAAGAAAGGATCGATCGACATCTGACGATCTTGGACGAGCTGCGTGCCGTCATCGAAAGTGGGAGGCGGATCGAGAAGAAAGCCGGGGAGAGCCTCGATAAGACGATCAGGAAGACGATCGAGAAAGCGATCGAGGAAAAAGCCGAGAAAAAGACCGTCAAGAAGGCCCAAAAGAGTGATCGAGGAGCGGTGGCCAAGGAAAAGAGCGCGAAAAAAACGTCCGGCAAAAAAGCGAGCGGTCAAGTGATTGCCGAGCGCGGCAAAATCATCAAGCAGGTGCTCGATCTCAAATTCAATCCGAAAGTCCGAGAGAGTCGGGAGAGCGCGAAAAAAGAGTTGGAGAATTCGGAGGTCATCAAAGTCGGGGAGAAAATCAGGAGGGATCTGGAAAACCGGAGAACCATCCGAAAGAATTTGGAGGATGATTTCATCGTGGTGGCGGAGGCCGAGCGTTATCTATTCGATATTTGTGTGAGCAAGGGGAAGATGCCTCGCGAGCGTTTTTTCGAGTCGTTCAAAAACAAGGACGGTCGGGAAAGAAATGCCAAGAGCTGGTGGGATACCCAAGCCCGCCGGAGTTATCCATGGGGAGCGCATCTATCGAAAGACAAAGAAGAGGTGATGCGTCGATTGTCGAGATTGGACAGGCTGCGCGAGAAACGGCAGGTGCCGATATCCGCCATCAAGCGAATCCACGCCCGGATGAAAGATGGCGAGCGCAAAGCGCAAGAAGCCAAGGATGAGATGGTGAAAGCCAACTTGCGCTTGGTGATTTCCATCGCCAAGAAATACACCAATCGCGGCTTGCAGTTTCTCGATCTGATCCAAGAGGGGAATATCGGCCTGATGAAGGCGGTGGATAAATTCGAATACCACCGCGGGTTCAAGTTCTCCACTTATGCGACATGGTGGATTCGTCAGGCGATCACCCGTTCGATCGCGGATCAGGCGCGCACCATTCGCGTGCCGGTGCACATGATCGAGACCATCAACAAGATGAAGCGTGTCTCGCGGCAGATCATGCAGGAAAAGGGACGCGAGCCGACCCCGGAGGAGTTGGCCAAGGAGATGGAAATTCCCTTGGAAAAGGTGATCAAGGTTCAAAAGATATCCAAAGATCCGCTCTCTTTGGAGGATCCGGTCGGCGATGACGAGGATTCCCGGCGCGGCGATTTCATCCCCGATCACAATGCCGTCGCCCCCGACGAGGAGGTCGCATCGAGGACATTGAAAGAGGCCTTCGACGAGGTTCTATCCACCCTCTCTCCCAGAGAACAGAAGGTGTTGCGCATGCGCTACGGTATAGGGATGAGCGCCGAACATACTTTGGAGGAGGTCGGCAAACAGTTCAATGTAACGAGAGAGCGTATTCGTCAGATCGAGTCCAAGGCCTTGCGTAAATTGCGTCATCCGAGCCGCTCCGACAAGTTGCAGGGATTTCATGGCGATTCTTGAAGGCCTTGGATGCTTCTATAAAGCCAGGATCGTCATGATCTTGGGGGGATGCTTGTCAAGGAGCGGATCGATACCCTTCGAAAGAAAAGCGAGATCGTTTTTTTGGGTGTGTCGGTTCGACATCGATAGATGATTTCGATTTTCGTCATTGCCGACCCGCCGCCCGAGGGGTATATAATCATCGCCGCTCACCGAGCGGGGAGCGCGCGCCCCGCTTCGGCGATCTTGAAAAACTCGCTATAAGGGCCTGTAGCTCAGTTGGTTAGAGCGGCGGACTCATAATCCGTTGGTCGCAGGTTCGAGTCCTGCCGGGCCCACCGACATTTTTTTAATGGAAGGGTTGTTAGCGCCTATCGGCATCGTTCATCGGCGAAGATATTCGATCTTTCGATGATATGGGGATGATCGATCCTTGATTGGTTTCGATAAGAATCCGTGAAATCAAAGAGGCTCGGGATTCACTATGCGGCCCTCGGCAATCATGATCGAGAGACGGGATCCTTGATACCTTTACACGACGATAATCCGCGATCGATCACGCCGCAGGTCACGCGGGTGCTGGTCGCTCTTTGCGTGCTCGTTTTTCTGTGGCAATCGGGTCTCGACGGTCAGCAATACCGGGATGCGCTATTCAAATTCGGGCTGATCCCGGCGGTGCTGTTCGGTCATGCCTCCTTGCCTTCGCACCTCGATGCCATATCCCCGATGGCCACCATCATCACCTCGATGTTCATGCACGGTGGTTGGTTGCATCTTCTGGGCAATATGCTTTGTTTATGGACCTTCGGCGACAATATCGAAGATGAAATGGGGCATCGGAGGTTTCTCTTTTTCTATATCGTTTGCGGGGTGGCGGCGGCCCTTGCCCAAGCCCTGCCGGATCAGACATCGGTGATTCCGATGATCGGAGCCAGCGGGGCGATTTCCGGGATCATGGGAGCCTATCTCAGGCTCTATCCGACGATGAGAGTCAGGGTGTTGATCCCCCTCGGCGTCGTCTTTTTCATGCGCGAACTGCCGGCTTATGTCGTTTTGGGCGTCTGGTTTTTGATCCAGATATTGGGTTCGGCCACGGCCGATGGGCAAGGGGGTATCGCCTTCGGAGCGCATATCGGAGGCTTTGCCGCAGGCCTGCTGCTGGTGCGCTATTTCATGCGGCGATGAAGCGATAGTCTTGCCTCGATGATCGTCGCTTGCGATCGTCGATGGCCATATCGAGTTTTAGGGGATATGTCCGCGCCTTAGGTAGTGTGTCGATTGCATCTCGATCAGGCGCGATCGAGTGCGCTGAAAAAGCCATTCCAAGCGCGTTCCCGAATAGAGATGGTTCGTCGGTACCGCGGCTTCGATGATCAAGTTGACGTTTCGATCGTAAATCTCGTCGACGAGATGGATGAAGCGCCTCAAGGCATCGGCTCGATATTCATCGTCGAAGGCGGGTACGCCGCCGAGCATGATCGTATGGTAACGGCGAGCGATTTCGATATAGTCGCTCACCGAACGCGGCCCCTCGCATAAGTAGGAGAATTCGAACCATGCGATCCCCTCGGCATGGCGCAAGACGGGGATCTCCCGGCCGAGGATGCAAAGATTCCCGCCCTCGACGATCGGGGGCGAGGCCAGATCGTGAAAACGCTTCTCGAGTGCCTCTTCGTGATCGAGATCGGATGAGAGATACCAGATGCCGCCTTGTTCCAAGGCCCGCAATCGATAATCGATGGCTCCTTGTAGATGGACCACCTCCATGAATCGCTCGATCAGATCGATCGCGGGCAAGAATCGCTCACGTTGCAAGCCCCCGGCATAGAGATTCGAGGGATGGATATTCGAGGTGGCGACGAGGATCACCCGGCGTTCGAAGAGGATCTCGAGCAGCCGGCTCAAGATCATCGCATCGGCGATATCGGCGACATGGAATTCATCGAGGCAGATCACTTGCGCGCGCTCGGCGATCCCCTCGGCGACGATCTCCAAGGGATCTTCCAGATCGCCAAGGCCGTGGCGTTCGTCGTGGATGCGCTGCATGAATCGATGGAAATGGATGCGCCATTTCCGCTCGATATCCAAGCCGGAAAAAAAGAGATTGACGAGGTGGGTCTTTCCGACCCCGGTGCCACCCCAGATATACAGCCCCTTCGGTTGGCCGGAGATCGCCTTTGCCTCCTCGCCGCCGACGAGATGCCGCATCCACCGACGAAAAGAATCGAGACCGCTTCGAGTCGGTTCGGATTGCGCCTGCAAGAGGCTTAGATGCAGGCGATCGAGGGATTCCACCATCCGGTATTGGCTCGGATCCGCTTGCAGGCGCCCGCTCATCACCTCGCTGTGATAGCGCTCGAGCGGAGTCATCGTTCGTCGGCGATCATGCCCGGGCCGGGGCGGGGCTCTCGATGGCCTCGAGGATTTGCGGATCCTTTAGGTCTCGGGATCATCGTTTTCGCTCGAGGCCATGATCCGGTATCCGTCTCGTCGCCCTTCGAGGAAAGCATCGAATCCCCTTTTTTCGAAGGGCCTTACCAAGCGGCGACGGTTCCGTCGGCGCGGGGCTCGGTGCCCCCGGCGAGGGCTCCCGAAGCCAAGCGGCGGATGATTTGTCCGCGCCCGAAATCGAGGCTGTGATCCTCGACCTCGACCCGATGGCCTCGCTTTTCGAGGCCTTCGATGACTCGGGGGTCGGTTTGCGCCTCGACCATGACCCGATCGCCCTCGGCTATCCGCCAGCGCCGGGAGTCGAGCGCGGCTTGAGGATCGAGTCCGTGGTCGATCATCGCGCTGATCACCTGCAGATGACCTTGCGGCTGCATTTCCCCGCCCATGACCCCGAAGGGCCCCACCGCTTCCCCGCCTCGGGTCAAAAAGCCGGGAATGATGGTATGGCGAGGGCGCTTGCCCCCGGCGGCTTCGTTGGGATGCCCGGCCTCGAGGCTGAAGCAGGCGGCGCGGTTTTGCAGCGAGATGCCGGTTTGCGGAATCACCACCCCGGATCCGAAACCCAGATAATTCGATTGGATGAGGCTGACCATCATGCCCGCTCGATCCGCAGCGCAAAGATAGACCGTTCCCCCCGAGGGCGGCATTCCCGGTCCGTGATCCCCGGCGCGCTCGGTGATGCGATCCCTTCGCCGGGCGAGGTAGGAGGGGTCGAGCAGGCCTTGCACCGGCACCTTCGAAAAATGCGGATCGGCGACATGGCGGTAGGCATCGGCGAAGGCGAGTTTCATGGCCTCGATCTGATAGTGCCAACACGCCTCGCTACCCGGGGGCGAGGTGTGCATCGGGGTGCCGGCGACGATCCCCAAGGCCTGCAAGGCGGCGATCCCCTGTCCGTTCGGGGGAATTTCCCAGATTTCGTGATCGCGATAGGCGATCGATATCGGCTCCACCCACTCGCAATGGAAGCCGGAAAGGTCGCTCTCGTCGAGCATCGCCCCGCTCGAGCGGGCATGTTCGGCGATTCGCTGGGCGATTTCCCCTTCGTAGAAATCCCGGACCCCTTGCGAGGCGAGACGGCGCAGGGTTCGGGCATGGTCCGGGCTGCGCCAGATCTCCCCCGCCACCGGACTGCGACCGTCGGGGAGAAAAATACGCTCCCATTCGGCGAAGGCGGGGTCGCCCTTGCCCTCGAAAAGCGCCCGAGCGTCATGCCATAGACGAGCGATGACCGGGGATACGGGAAATCCCTCCTCCGCCAGACGAATGGCGGGGGCGAAGAGGGAATCGAAAGGGGCGCTTCCGAAACGCTCGTGCAGCATCCTCCATGTATCGGGGGCTCCGGGAATGGAAACGCTCGTCCAACCCCGCTCGGGGAAGGTCGTTGCGCCCGCCTCTCGCAAGGATTCGGCCGATAGACGGCGAGGAGCGGGCCCCGAGCCGTTGATCCCGTGGATCCCTCGACCATCGTGGACGATGGCGAAGGCGTCGCTGCCGATACCGTTGGAGGTCGGCTCGACCACGGTCAAGGCGATGGCGGTGGCGATGGCGGCATCCACGGCGTTGCCGCCGGCTTGCAAGATGCCAAGACCGGCCTGAGCCGCCAAGGCTTGGCTGGTGGCGACCATCCCATTGCTTGCCAGCGCCATGCTCCTTCCGGAACGGGGGCCGGGGAGCCTTTCGGATTCGTGGTTCATGATATCTCCGAAGAAGAAAAAAGCCGTGCAAAGATTCGGGTAAGCGAGATCTTATGGCCAAGCGCGGCCGAGGCGACCGGGAAAAAGGATTTTTCAGTCATCGCATCGAGCGAAGCGAGCGCTCACTCGCTCACTCACTCCCTCATTCGATGGCCTCGGCGATACGTTTGCCCAAGATCGTGGTGGTCGCCTCTCCGCCCATATCGGGGGTGAGGAATTCCCCTTCCTCGAGGACCCTCTCGATGGCCCGGTCGATGGCCGAAGCGGCGCCATCGCAGCCTAAATGTCGCAGCATCATCGCCCCCGAGGCGATTTGCCCGATGGGATTGGCGATCCCCCGACCGGCGATATCCGGTGCGGATCCATGGACCGGCTCGAACATCGAGGGATATTCACGCTCGGGGTTGATATTGGCCGAAGCCGCGATGCCGATGGTCCCGGCCACCGCCGGCCCCAGATCCGAAAGGATATCCCCGAAGAGATTGCTGCCCACGACCACATCGAAGGAGCCCGGGCGGAGCACGAAATGCGCCGCCAGGATATCGATATGATATTGATCCGTGCGCACCTGCGGATACTTTGCGGCCATCGCCGCGAAACGCTCGTCCCAATAGGGCATGGTATGTTTGATGCCGTTCGATTTGGTGGCGGAGGTGAGGTGTTTGGCGGGGCGTTTCGATGCCAACTCGAAGGCGTAGCGCAAGATGCGATCGGTGCCGCGTCGGGTGAAAACGCTTTCTTGCATGACCATTTCATCCTCGGTTCCGGCATTGATCCGACCGCCGATATCCGAGTATTCGCCTTCGTTGTTCTCGCGCACGACCACGAAGTCGATATCCCCGGCTTGCGTTGCGCGCAACGGGGATTGCACTCCGGGCAACAGGCGTACCGGCCGCAATGCGACATATTGTCGAAAGGTGCGCCGGATGGGGATCAGCAGCCCCCACAGGGAGACATGATCGGGAACGCCGGGAAATCCCACCGCTCCTAAGAAAATGGCGTCGAAATCGCGCAGGATATCGAGTCCGTCCGGCGGCATCATGCGGCCGCTGTCGATGAAGGTTTCGCAGCTCCAAGGAAATGTTCGGAACTCGAATTCGATATCGTATCGCTTGCCCGCCGCTTCCAAGGCACGTATCCCCTCGGGGATCACTTCCTTGCCGATCCCGTCGCCGGGGATGACCGCAATCCTTCGGGGCATCGTCGCCTCCCGTTTCGCCTGTGGATGTTTCGGATGGAATGCTTTCGACTTCGAGTGAGCGTAAGAGCGTAAGGAGGGTATCGCGCGCTTTTGGCGAACCGAGCCTTGAAAGGGCACCGATCCGCTCGCCCGCTCGAGGTATTTTTCGAAAAGACTCGGGGCAATGGTAAGGGTTGCGGATTCGTCCATCGGTTTTTTCGGATTTCGCGCCCGTCGATCATCGAAAATTCGGTTGTCGATGCATCGCTTTTTGATCGAGAATTCCCCCCTTCGCCATCATGAAATCGAGGAGGTGCCATCGTGAGCCAAGACTCGACCATCGAAGTATCCGACTCCTCCTTTTCCGATCCGGACGAGGCGGGGGATCGTTCCGGGATTTCGATCGATATCCACGATTACAACGAAGCCGCCGAAGCCATCAAAGCCGTACGGCATACGGTCTTCACCTTGGAGCAAGGGGTCTCGGTCGACGAGGATATCGATGGCTTGGACGATCGATGCGTGCAGATCCTTGCCTGCGCCGGATCGACGGCGGTGGGGACCGCTCGCATGCTTCCCGATGCCCATATCGGACGGATCGCGGTGCTCGCTCCTTGGCGGGGTCGGGGGATCGGCGCTCGCATGGTTCGTCTGCTGTTGAGGGTGGCCCGCGACAAGGGGCACTCCTCTTGTTATCTCCACGCCCAGACCCATGCGATCGGTTTTTACGAAGGACTCGGATTCGAAGCCGTCGGCGATGAATTCCTCGATGCGGGGATTGCCCATCGAGGGATGATTTATCGCTTTCGAGCATCGGATCGTTGAAATCGAGCATTTTGGAATATCGCCGATGTCGTCGGATCGCTCGCGCGATATCGCGGATCATCGGATCGGGCGAATGCGTATACTTGGCCAAGAGTCGGTGGCGCACTTTGTCGTCGGACGGATCGTGTAAGGGAGCATCGGATAATGAGAAGTGCGAACGGGCAAGCATTCGAAGCGATCTCGATGGTGATCGTTTCGGCGGCGATCATGCTGACGATGATCGGAATGAGAAGCGTCGGGGCGACGGTTGCCGTCGATGAAACCACCGAATCCGAGCCCGCATGGGGAGTGGTCAACGCTTGGGATCTCCCCGAGGGCGATCAATCCGTGATCGGCGAGACCTCGATCCATAGCGCCCGTTATGAGGATACCCTGCTCGATATCGCGCGCCGTTTCGGCATGGGACTCGAAGAGATCAAGCTCGCCAATCCCGGGGTGGATTTATGGATCCCCGGCGAGGGCACTCCGGTTCAGCTGCCGGTGCACTTCGTTTTGCCGAACGCTCCGCGGCGGGGGTTGGTCATCAATGTCCCCGAGATGCGCATCTACCATTATTCCAAGGATGGAAAATCCGTGCGCACCTTCCCGATCAGCATCGGTCGGGTCGGGTGGGAGACCCCGTTGGGCGAGACCACCGTGACTCGCAAGAAGGCGAGCCCGAACTGGTATCCGCCGAAATCCATCCGCGACGAGCATGCCGCCAGAGGGGATATCCTGCCCAAGGTCGTGCGCGCCGGGCCCGACAATCCTTTGGGTAGCCATGCGGTCTATCTCGGGTTGCCCGCCTACTTGATCCACGGAACCAACCGCCCTTTCAGTATCGGGATGCGGGTCAGCCACGGATGCATCCGCCTCTATCCCGAGGATATCCCCGAGTTATATGCCCTTGCCGAAAAGGGGATGCCCGTCAACCTCGTCAATCAAAGGGTGAAGATGGGCTGGCGAGGGGATCGGCTCTATATGGAAGTCCATCCGGAGGCCAAGGTGGACGAAGCCCAAGCGAAACCCGATCTCTCGGAGGCCGTCGAGGCCCTGCATCGCTTGCTGCCGAAGGGGATGGCATCTCTCGAAGTGGATTGGGATTTGGTACGAAGAAGCTTGATATTGGCGAACGGAACCCCGGTTTCGATCGGATTTCGCCCGCCGGCCGAAGAAGATGGGGTCTCCTGATATCTGCTTGATATCCCTTTTTTCGGCGTTTGCGGTGCTATGAATATCGATCGATAAAGAGCCTTCTTCTTCTTCGGTGCGCTTTCGAAAAAAGATCGAGAAGGAAGAATGGAGGAAGTCCTTCGGCGAGCCCGAAAGTTGCGCTCGTTCACGCCAAGCGGGCGAGGGTGTCGGCGGCCTTGGCGCGACTCCATCGTTTTTCGCCATCGACCCTTGGAGGGCTAGGGGGCGGCGTTTTTTTGCGCCGATCTTCGGGTTATTTCCCGATCGTCGAAAGGTGGCGTCGTCGCCTAGCCCAGATTGGCGAGGATCTATCGATGATCGATGAGCTGCCGGCCGCCTTTTTCGACGTGCATCGCGATCTGCCGCGCCAAGGGCCGGGCGATAGCATGGCCACCCGTCGAGCCTTGGCGGCGTGCGGTTCGCTCGGCCCCCATCCGGCGGTGCTCGATATCGGCTGCGGACCCGGGGCGCAGACCCTCGTGCTCGCCGAGTCCCTTCCCGGGGCGCAGATCACCGCGATCGACACCCATCGACCCTATCTCGATGCCCTCGAGATGCGCACCGCCCGGGCCGGTCTTTCGGATCGTATCTCGCCCATCGATATGTCCATGGAGGACATGCCCTTCGCCGATGCTTCCTTCGATTTGATATGGGCGGAAGGGTCCGCTTATATTATGGGCTTTGCCGACGCCGTGGCGGCGTGGAAGCGACTGCTCAAGCCCGCAGGCTGTCTTGCGGTTTCGGAACTTGTGTGGCTGACCGACGATAGACCGCCGGATATCGCCGCCTTTTTCGGTGAGGAATATCCGGATATGACCGATCGGGCGGGGGCGGCCGAGCGCATTTTAGCGGCCGGCTATCGATTGATCGATCACTTCACTGTGGCCGACAGCGCTTGGTGGGAGCCGTACTACACCCCGCTTCTTGCGCGATTGCCCGCTCTCGAAGAAAAATATGCGAAGGATGAGGCGGGTTTGGCGGTGATCGCCGCCGAGCGCCGGGAGATCGAGATGCGTCGTCGATTCTCAAACGTTTACGGTTATGAGTTCTATATCGCTCGCAACGAGAAAATCGATTGATCGCCGATGCTTGATAGATAGAGCGTGCGTTTTTTTCGATCGACGATCGAGCGATCCGAGGATTCCCTCCGACGGTTCGAGCGGCTCTTGACTTTAAAAAACGATGCCGCCACGAGGGTGGCGGCATTGTCGGGCAACGATACGAAGACCGAATTTCCGGCAAAAGAATGGCATCTACAAAAAACCGATCTTCGATCCGATAGGACGCCATTCAATCGAAAGAGCGGCCGAATAAGGTGGCCGCACCGAGAATCGAAAGTCGGATTCTTTCGACCTAACGTCCGATCACCGCCCGCCTCGTCGGTTCCTCCACCGAGTGCGAAGGCAGGCAAGACTTCGATGATCGCTCGTTCGGCTTTCTCTCTTTACGTCCTCTCTTTACGTCGGAATTTCAAGATTCAAGATCGGCGAATCACTTCATCATCGCTTTTTCGAACATCCGCTCGATTTTTTCGCTGCTGGTTTGAGCGCTTTGGGCGACACCGAGCGCTTTGCTGGCGGTGCCACCGGCTTTGCTGGCAGCGGCCCTCGCTTGAGCGGCTTCCCTCTCGGCGGCGGCGATATCCCGCTCGGCCATGGTGATATCTTCCATCAAGCCCTCGACTTGGCTTTCGAGCATCTTGACTTGTTCGATAGAGGCGCAGCCCGCCCCCAAGGTCAGCAGCGTCGCAGCGCACGCGGTGGCAGCCCACCGGGGAATTCTGGTTTGCACGTGAAGTCTCCTTCGCATTGAATCAGTGGAATCGGCACGGAACTGCCGCCAACCCCGGACAGGGACAATGCCCGGCGCTCGGGTTGGGGACTATATTACCACGTCGCGACCGAAACCAAACCGAAACCAACGAGCGATTCCCGTTCTTCCTTTCGATTTCATCGGGCTCGGTCGAACGATCGATGAGAATCGGGCGTTGGACGAGCCTCGGGATTTTTCGATCAATCCTCGAGTTCGCGCCCTCGCACCCGATCGAGCAATGTAGCGCAGGCGGGTTCGAGGGGATCGATGCGCGCAAGCCTCAACCGCGCCAAAGTCGCCGTCGGCAGCAGTTTGGTCTTTTTCGGCACGGCATCTACGAGATGGACGAGCAGATCTTCGAGCCCCGGGTTATGACCGAGGATCATCAGCCGCTGCGTCCCCTGATGTGCATGTCGCCCCGGCAGGGTGAGCAGATAGTCGAGTTCGGCTCCGTAGATCTTCGGATCGAAGAGAACGCCGGCTTGCGAGCGCCCCGCCCCTTGCGTGATCCGATCCAGAGTTTGCACGGTACGCACCGCGCTCGAGCATAGAATCGTATCCGGCCACCAGCCGGATCGTTCGAGATGGCGCCCCATCTTGAGCGCCTCTTTGCGTCCTCGCTCCGAGAGCGGACGCTCGAAATCCACCGAGGTCGATGCCTCCCAAGTGGCTTTGGCGTGGCGCAGGATCAGCAGTTCGTACATCGTCGATTCACCCCGACATCATGCCGGATGCTCGGATGATCCCGGGAGAAAGTGGATCAAGGCCACGAGGCCGCTCAATAAAAGGATGGCTCCGAATTGATGGGCGGCGGCGACGGCGATGGGGACATGGAGCAGCAAGGTGGAAATCCCCAATCCCGCTTGCAGCAAGGCCATCAGCAGGCAGGCGTGGGCCATCGAGCGGACCTTGCGGCGACCTTCGATTCCGACGATCGCCACCCATGCCCCGGCGATCGACAAGACGGTGAGCATCGCCAGCCAGCGATGGACGAACTGGGCGGCGACCGGATTCTCCCAAAGATTATTCCACCACGGGGAGAGATCGAGGATCCCCGGCGGGATCCAAAATGCCCCCATCTTCGGAAATGTCGGATAGACCAACCCGGCATCGAGGCCGGCGACGATGGCTCCGACGATCAAGGTCGCAAAGACCATCACTGTTGCGGCGATCGTCAAGCGCCGAGCGAGTGCGGTCTTCGGCGCGAACCCAGGTGAGAAACCCAAGCCCCTCGAAGTCCCTGCGGGGGTGGCCGATCGCGTCCTCGAAAGGGCGCTTGCTTGCGGGGCGAGGATTCGCAATCCCGACGCCAAGAGCCCGACCAAGATGGCGGCGGCCAATCCGAGGTGTGCCGCCAAGCGCAAGGGGCTGACCCGAGGCTCGTCCACCAACCCGCTTTTCACCATATACCAGCCGAGGAATCCTTGCGCGGCGCCGAGCACGAACAAACCCGAGATCGGCAAGATCATCCCCGGGGGGATTGCCCGACGCACGAGAAAAAAGAGGAAGGGAAGGGCGAAGGCGAGGCCGAGAGCGCGACCGAGTAGCCGGTGCGCATATTCCATCCAGAAGATGCCCTTGAAATCCTCCAAGGACATGCCGCGATTGATCAATCGGTACTCGGGGGAGGCGCGATAGGCATCGAATTCGATCTGCCAAGCGTGATCGCCGATCGGGGGGATCGTCCCCGAGATCGGCTCCCACCGGACCATCGACAAGCCGGATCCGGTCAGGCGGGTCAGCCCCCCGACGACGACCATCACGCTGACGAGGCCGGCGCAGACTATCAGCCACCAACCGACGGCCCGCACGAGGCGATCTCGCTTGTCCTTCGCCTCGATATGGGCTCCATATCGTGCATCGGGGCCGAAAGAATCGATGGAGGAGGTGGTCAAGGCGATCCTTCTTCCGATGAGGGGTAAAAAAGCGTTTTCGCGCTTTCCGGCGCTTTTCGGCAACGATGCGATCCAAGCGATGAATCGGTATCGAGGCAATGATAATGCCTTCCTTCGGGGCCTGTCATCGATCGCTCGATGATTCGACCGATCGTGCAAGGCCGCGGGTGGCGGATGAAGATCGGGAGTGTCAAGGAAATCCACCGGGAATTCGAAAAAAGACCCCCGAAAAAAAGTTCGTCTTCCAAGCGATATCGAGATCCGTTCGATCCCCTGCACCATCGTCTTTCGCAAAGGCATCGCGCATCGTCGCCTTCGGCGATCCATGGATGCGCCGAGGGCTCTTTGCCTTTATTCTTAAGGGATCGGGGACGGGGTGTCGTTTTATCCACGCACCGATACTTCGGATCTTTTCCGACAAGCCTTCCAAATTCTTGCAGTGTCGACCGACACTTATCCAAAGCGAGCCGAAAAATCCATGTCATCGACGACCCCTTCCACTTCGCTATCCACCCCTCGGCATCTGCCGGATACCAAGGTCTCGGTGCGCCGGGCCTTCAATATCGATAGCGATCTCGAAGTGCCGGCCTTCAGCGAAGCCACCGAACATGTTCCCAATGTGGACAGCGCCTATCGTTTCGATCCCGATACCACGCTTGCCATCCTCGCCGGTTTCGCCCATAACCGCCGCGTGCTGATTCAGGGATATCACGGCACCGGTAAATCCACCCATATCGAGCAGGTCGCGGCAAGGCTCAACTGGCCTTGCATTCGCATCAATCTCGATAGCCATATCAGCCGTATCGATTTGGTGGGCAAGGATGCCATCGTGCTGCGAGACGGCAAGCAGGTAACCGAATTTCGCGAGGGCATTCTTCCTTGGGCCTATCAGCACGCCTGCGCCTTAGTCTTCGATGAATACGATGCCGGTCGGCCGGATGTGATGTTCGTCATCCAGCGAGTTTTGGAGGCCGAGGGTCGTCTCACCCTCCTCGATCAATCGCGGGTGCTGCATCCCCATGCCGCCTTTCGCCTCTTCGCCACCTCCAATACCGTCGGCTTGGGCGATACCACCGGGCTCTATCACGGAACCCAGCAGATCAATCAGGGACAGATGGATCGTTGGAGTCTGGTTGCGACCCTCAATTACCTGCGCCATGAAGCGGAGTGCGATATCGTCATCGCCAAGGCTCCGGAATACGACAACCCCGAGGGCCGCGAACAGGTCGCAGCGATGGTCGAACTCGCCGCGCTCACCCGATCGGGTTTTGCCGCCGGGGATGTGTCGACGGTCATGAGTCCGCGGACCGTGATCACATGGGCGCAGAACGTTCGCATTTTCGCAGGGAGTATGGATTTCGCTTTCCGGCTGACCTTCCTCAATAAATGCGACGAAGTGGAGCGTCCGATCTTCGCCGAGTACTACCAGCGTTGCTTCGATACCGAGCTTGCGGAGACCGGTGTCGAGGCCAAGTTGAATTGAAATCACCGAGCCCGATGCATCGGACCGACCCTTGGCCGCCGAGGATCGTATCGCTCGCGGATTTCCTTGGCGCCACCGGCTCGGCGCCGGATGCGATTTTGCCGAAGAACAAAATTCCCACCGATTATTTGCCATGAGCACGAAAGTCAAGCAGCGCTCGAATCGGGTTCGCGCCGTCGATCCCAAAAAGGATGATCGACTCGATGAATTCCGGCGATCGGCGTCGGCCGCGGTGCGGGCGCTGGGGCAAAACCCGGCCCTCGAGGTCGAGTACGCAGGCGAGAGCGGCGGTGGTCGAGGCGGATCCGCCAAGGATCGAACCGCTTCGGGAACCGTGGTCAGGATCGATCGCCTCGATGCCTCGTTGCCCCGGGATCAAGTGGAGCGGGCTCGAGGGCAGGCTGATTCCCAAGCCTTGAAGGAGCGCCATCACGATTCGGCTCTCCATGCCCGCCGCTTGCCCGCAGCCCCTCCGGCTCGCCGTATCTACGATGCCTTGGAAAAGGCTCGGTACGAGTGCATCGGGGCGCGCTCGATGGCCGGGGTCGCCGTCAACTTGGATGCCGCGTTGGCCTTTCACCTTCGCAAGCTGGAATCGGAGGGTGCGCCGGAGGCCACCGCCGAAAGCGATCGTTTGCCCGCCGATGAAATGATCGCCTTGTTGGCGCGAGAGGCGATGCTCGGCCGGCCCTTGGCCGCCTCCGCCGCCTTCGCCGATTCCGATCGCTGCCTTGCGAAGTGGCGCGCCCGTATCGACTCCTTGGCCGAGATCGATCTCGCCTCCCTTGCGGATCATGTCGACGATCAGGCAGCTTATGCCAAGGAGATGCGCCGGCTGCTGTTGGGATTGGGATTCCCCGAGGAGCAGGTCGATCCGCCGCAGGATCGAAGCGAGGAAGACTCGGACGAGGATCAATCCGGGGCGCAGGAGGAAGGCGATGCCGGCGAAGGCGATGCGCAGTCGCTTCCCGGCGGGGATGAGAGCCTGGAGGCGGGCGATGCCGGCCAAGATGAGGGGGAAGAGGGGCAGGCGGATATCGCCGAGATCGGGGATATCGATCTCGACGAGGAGGGTAGCGGGGATGCCGGCGAAGCCCTCCTTCCATCGCCGCCCGCGGCGAACCGGAATTCATCGGAGGACTATCACGCCTACTGCACCGATTTCGATGAAATCGTCGATGCCTCCAAGCTTTGCGAGACCGATGAACTCACCCGGCTTCGCTCCACCCTCGATCAGCAGCTGACGCACCTGCAAAGCGTCATCGGCAAGCTCGCCAACCGCCTTCAGCGTCGATTGCTGGCGCGTCAGGTGCGTTCTTGGCAGTTCGATCTGGAAGAGGGCTATCTCGATACCGCCCGCTTGGCCCGGATCGTTGCCAACCCCGCCCATTCCCTGTCCTACAAGATCGAGACCGAGACGGGTTTTCGCGATACGGTGGTCAGTTTGCTGATCGACAACTCCGGTTCGATGCGTGGGCGGCCGATCATGGTGGCGGCGATGAGCGCGGATATCCTCGCCCGGACCCTCGAGCGCTGCGGGGTCAAAGTGGAAATTTTGGGGTTCACGACCTGCGCATGGAAGGGAGGGCAATCCCGCGAGCGCTGGCTTGCGCAGGGCAAGAGGCGCAATGCGGGGCGACTCAACGATCTGCGTCACATCATCTACAAATCCGCAAGTCAACCATGGCGTCGGGCGAGGCGCAATTTGGGGTTGATGCTGCGAGAGGGATTGCTCAAGGAAAATATCGACGGCGAATCCTTGGAATGGGCCCATAGGCGCTTGCTGGATTGCCCCGAGCAGCGGCGGATCTTGATGGTCATCAGCGACGGAGCCCCGGTGGACGATTCCACCCTCTCGGTCAATTCGAGCAACTATCTGGAGCGGCATCTGCGTCAGGTGATCGAGCGCATCGAGAGCCAAAATACGGTGGAGCTCCTGGCCATCGGGATCGGCCACGATGTCACCCGCTATTATCGAAGGGCGGTGACCTTGGTCGATGCCGAGCAGCTCGGGGGGACGGTGATGGAGCAGCTGGCGGATCTTTTCGATTCCGACCGCCCGCCGTCGTCGAAAAGAAAGACCAAGCGTTGAAAAGCGCCCTCGCTCGGTATTCATGGAGCGATCGTCGAAGGCCTATCGACCATGTCCGGTGCCGAGCCTCGTCTCATGCACCGTCGATGAGTGACTTAAGAGGCGGGCATCGGATCGGGCATCGCAAAAAGGAAACGAAAAGAAGCGGTGTAGACTGCGAACGCCATGTCCGATCCCTCTTTCACTTCCGTGCCGCCGAACCCGGTATCCGAGCCCCCGAACGCTTCTCGTCGTCGGATGTCGCCTTTCGATCTTCGTCGCCCGCTGTTGATGGCAGGGGTGCCCTTCCTCTTCGCCTTCGGTTTGGGGGCGGGGCTTTTCGATGGAGTGGGATCCTTCGGTCTTCGGGTGTTGGATATCTACGCCCAATCGCAGCTTGCGATCTTCGGGGCCTCGGGGCATGTCATCGACGGCCGTGCGCAATATGCAACGTTGGTCGAGGACGGGATATCGGGCGAGAATTTCGAAGCGGCATTGAATGCGATGGAGGGGATTCATTTCGAGCGCAAGATGGATCTTGCACATTGGTATGTGGTATCGACGGTCCCCGGGGATAGTCGATCCGTCGATGCTTTGGAGTCGGCCTCCTTCGTTCGCCTCGTGATCCCCAACCGGGGTTTGTGGTTTTGCGGTTGATAGCGACCTAAGCGGGATCGCTCGTGGAGGTCGGATCCGCCTTCTTTCTCGGCTACCCCCTTTGCGCTCGAATCACGAAAAAAACGATTGATGATAAGGCCTATCGAAGATCGGGAGCGATGAAATGTCCAAAGAGAAAAACCGTCCCATCGAACAGGATATCCACGAAAAGACCTGCACTTCGCTGGCCGAGGATCTTCGTGCGGGGAATTTGACTTCGGTTGCGATCACCGAGCATTTTCTCGCCCGCATCCATGAACGAAATCCCCGCCTCAACGCCTTTAGGCTCGTATGCGAGAAGCGGGCGTTGGCGCAGGCCAAGGCCGCCGACGATCTCTTCGAAGCGGGTGTCGACTTGGGTCCCTTGCACGGCATTCCTTATGCGGCCAAGGATCTTTACGATGTGGCGGGGTTGCCCACCACCGCCGGCTCTCCATTGCTCGAAGACAATATCGCAAAGCGCGATTGCGCGGTCGTCGCCTCTTTGAATCGGGCGGGGATGGTGCTGCTCGGCAAGACCAATACCGTGCAGTTCGCCTACGGCGGGGTCGGCATCAATCACCATCACGGAACCCCGCACAATCCATGGCATGCGCTCCCTCATGTGCCGGGGGGGTCGAGTTCCGGCAGCGGGGTGGCGGTGGCGGCGGGGATGGCGCCGATGGCCTTGGGCAGCGATACCGGCGGATCGGTGCGCATCCCGGCGGCGGTGTGCGGGATCACCGGACTCAAGACCACTGTCGGCAGGGTCAGCCGAGCCGGGGTGCAGCCCTTGAGCCACAGCCTCGATACCGTCGGTCCCTTGGTGCGCCGAACGATGGATGCGGCCCTTGTGCTCGATGCGATTCAAGGCCCGGATGCCGACGATCCCACCACCTCGGGGCGCACCTTCGGCAGCGTTTCCAAGGAGATCGATCGCAAGGCGAAGGATCTCGTTCTCGGCGTGCCCCGTCGGGTCTTTTTCGATGATTGCGATTCGGAGGTCGAGCGCTGCGTGCGAGATGCCATTGCCACATTCGAATCATGCGGCGCTCGGGTGGTCGATATCGATTTCGACGAGGCCACCCAAGCCATGGAGCTCAATCCTCGAGGCCTGATCATCGCCGCCGAGGCCTATTCCGTCTACGCCGATCTGCTCGAATCCGAGGGGGCCAAGGTGGATCCCGTGGTGGCCGGTCGCATCGAAAGGGGGCGCGATATCCCGGCCCATGAATATATCAAGACGGTGCGCTCTTGGGAGGCATTGCGGCGGCGAGCGCTCGACAGGCTGGCCGATATCGACGCCCTGCTTTGCCCCACGGTGATGATCCCGCCGCCGTCGGTCGAGGAGGCGATGCGCAGCCTCGATGACTATACAAGGTTCAATTTGCAGATGCTCAGGAATACCACGATCGGCAATATCCTCGATCTTTGCGGGCTGAGCGTCCCTTGCGGATATACCGAGAAGGGATTCCCGGTGGGGTTGATGATCTACGGACGACCTTTCGACGAAGCCGGCATCTTGCGCATCGGCCGCACCTTCGAGCGCATGACGAGATGGCATGAGCGGCGCCCTGACCTGGCTTGGATCGGCTGATCGCTATCGCTATTCTTCCGATCACCGGAGATGGGCGATCTAAAAGCGCCAGTCCTCTCTAACGATCAAGTCCACGATCGGAAATCCAATCAAGACCCATATCAACGCATACATCGGGGATATTCGGCTTTTCGATAACGTTGGTCGGGCCTTGTAGGGTGATGACCACGAAAGGGGGTTCGCCAAGGCCGGCAACGGCGATCACGAAGGGATCGGCGGCCGAACGATTCTTGCGGGTATCGACAAGGCGAGGGTAGCGACGCAGGATATCCGCAACTTTGATCTGCAGATCGTCTCCTTCGATATCGACAAATATCGAAAGCCGCTCGTTGGCCCACCTCAACAGACCGTCATTGCGTTTTTTTATTTCGTTCAGGACCTCGATGGATGCGCATAGTCGATCCGCATCGATGAGGTCGTCGATGCGATTTAAAAAAGGACGGAAAATTCCGGATAGGATAGGAGCCCTAAGCATGAATCAATGCGCTGGTATCGATACAGAATCGATCTTCGATCATCGGGCGGCTTCCCCAAGGAGCATTCGTTCGACCTTGGGGATGTGATCGGTCTTCAAATTCAAATAATCCGATACATCCCGTAGCGTGATGCGATCGCCGGGAGATGGGGCTTGCATTTTATTTCTCTGCAAAGAAAATGGATTGCAACATATCATTACAATCGTTGCGGGGGAATTCATCGCCCTTTCATCGTGCATGCCTCGATGAAAAAGGGCATCCGATCACCGTGAACTTCGGGGTGTGAAACAAAGATTCGAGGCCGGAAAAAAGCGTCGATGGGGGGCTTTGAAATGATCGAAGACGATCCCGATGCCGTGATTCGAAGGGCGGCATTTCGTCATGTTCGCCACAATGTCGATCGAGACGGTTGTATCGAGGAAATCGAGCTGAGGAGGGGATTCGATTTCGGCGGGCAGCGGATGACCATCGTTCATCCGCAGATGGGGATCCACAAGCCGGCGAGGATGCGATTTTTGCTTTCGATCAAAACCGTCTTCCCCAGGCCCGGGGGACGCGTTTGGTATGACGATCAACAAGATATCCGAAAAAGGGTATTCGAAAGCGAAGAGAGTCTGGATTACGCCTTCATGAGCCGCGATCCGAAGCGGGCGCAAAATCGTCATCTTCGCGCGGCGATGGAAAATGAAATCCGGATCATCTACTTTTTAGGGGTCGCCCCCGGGCGTTATCAGGTGTTGATGCCGAGCTATATCACCGCTTGGGATGCCGATGGATTCAAAGCGGGCATCTCCTTCGGTCTTCCGGATCAAGAGATATTGCCCGCCCCTAACTTGAGTCAACGCCGCTACGCCCTGTCTTTATATAAACGGCGCCTGCACGATACATGGTTCAAGATGGCGGTCAGCCAAGCATACGACCATCGCTGTGCCATATCGCGCCTGCGAGATGCGAAGTTGGTGGAGGTGGCGCGTATCTTGCCGATCCGAACGGATCGCATCGCCCATTTCGAGGTGCGAGACGGATTGCTGCTTTCGAGGATGCATCATGCGGCGTTCGAGGAGGATTTGATCGGTATCGATGCCGATTATCGCTTGCATCTATCCGAGCGATTGAGCGGGTACGATCATGCTCCGATGCTGGATTCGTTGGTAGGATTGCAAGGTACGAAGATATCGCTTCCCGAGAGGATGCAAGATCGTCCGCATCGCGATCGCCTTGCGATGCGATTCGAACGTTTCAAAGAGCGAGGCTGAAATGAAACGATGGAAGGGACATGCGCTTTTTGCGCTCTTGGCGGTTTTGGCCCTCGCCCCCCGTTCGGGGCTGGCTTGCAGTTGCGTGGAGGCGACCCTCGATCAGCATGTCGATCGATCCGCTCGCATTTTCATCGGGCGCTTGATGGAGGCGAGGATCATCGAGCCGAAAGTTTCGCCAGGGGCATCCGCCGCCGACGGTGAAGCGTCAGGTCTCATGGACGAGTGGGAGCGGGTCGAGGCGATCTTCGAGCCCCGTTATCGGATAAAGGGCGAGATCGGGGATCGGGAAACGCTTCGCACCGGGATGGGCGGTGGCGATTGCGGGGTGAGGATGGAGGTGGGTTCGCTCTATATGATATTTCTCGACGAGGACGACCTGCGAATCGATATCTGCAGCGGCAGTCGGCAGATCGATCGCCTCGATCCGAGGGAGAAGGCCTTGGAACTGAAGTCGCTGATCGATTGACGAGAGGGCCCTTGACAACTGATCTAGCACCGCTTGCGCCGAGTATCACTCGAATCGCCTTCGAAGATGGGCCGGCGAAGATGATCCGCCCCTTTTCGAAGGCGCTTTTTTATGTCTTGCCGAAAGGCCTCTCGATATCCCCGACGATTCCGATCGATACTCAAAGTCCGGGGAAAGTACGAAGCCTTGGGGTGGGCGAATCGAGAGCATCGCCCCGATCGGCGATCTCCTTGTTCCCTTCGATGTCGAACAAGCCGCCGGCGGCTTGAATCGGAGGCAGTTCTCCCGCCGGACTCACCCAAGCCACGATCCCCTCTCGCTCGGCGGATACGATCGCTTCGGGCAGGGCTCCTCGGGCTCGCCAAAAGATATCGCCGGCGTCATCGGTGCGCACGAGTCGATGCACGCTTCGGCCAAGGGATACGAAGTCGTGGTGCAAGGTGCGGCCGCGGTTTTCTCCGGCGAGGATCGAAGTTTCGAGATCGAAGCCGATGCGGGCGATATGCAGATCCAGGGCCGGGGCTTGGATCACCGCCGGGGAAAGAGCCTCGAAACTCGCTTCGAAATGCCCGTCTCGGGCCTTGATTCGGATCGATCCGATCCGTTTTCCGGCCTCGGCGAGATCGAGTTCCCGGTTTCGAAACCAACCCCGCCATTCCCGTCCGCCGACGAAGAGTCCGGGGGTGTAGACCCCGCGAGAGAGCCCGTCCTTGCGGTATGTGCGCTGGCGGAGGCTGTTCTTCGAGGTGGCGAATCGATCCGGCCAGCCGATGTAATCCCAATAATCCACATGCAATGCGATCGGCACCACCCGTTGCCACAGATCGTCTCGATCCTTCAAGGCGTTGAGCCATTTCTCCGCCGGAGGACAGCTGCTGCAGCCCTCGGAGGTGAAGAGCTCGACCAAGAGGGCTCTCGTCGGCGGTCCTTGGATATCGACGGTTTGTGCGGACAAGGGGCGCATCGATAGCCAAGCGATCGCCAAGACGAGGGCGGCGACGAAGAAGCGGGGAGCGGGTCGGGATCGGGTCATGGTTTTTCTCGGGCGGGGATCGTTATCGAACCAAGGACGGGTTTGATCGGGCGGCGATGATATCGGCAACGGCCCGCATCGCCATGACGGTGATGAGATGAGCCCGATATTCGCCGCCGGCGTGAATATCGCTGTTGAGATCGTCGGCGGCGACCGATATCTCGGATATCGCCTCCGGGGTGAAGGATTCGCAAAGCGCTTTTTCCATCTCCCTCACCCGGAAAACGCTCGATCCGGCACCGGTGACCGCCACTCGCACCGCATCGCTCACCCGTTCATGGTCGCCCGCCTCGTTTAGCGCGCGGGCGATGAAGACGCCGACCAAGGGATAGCGCGAGGCGGGGTTGGGGAATTTTCGATAAGCGCACAAGGGGCGAAGGGGGAAGGAAATTCCGGTGATGATTTCTCGTTCGTCGAGGGCGGTTTCGAACATGCCGGTGAAGAAGGTATCGGCGGGCAGATCGCGGGCGTGGGTATGGACGATGGCATCGAGAGCGACCAGCGCCGCGGGATAGTCCGCCGCCGGATCCGCATTCGCCACCGAGCCGCCGATGGTGCCGAGATTCCTCACTTGGGGATCCCCGATATCCGCAGCGAGGGCCGCCAATCCCGGGAGGGATTGGCGGATATCGCTCGATTCGGCGATCTTCGAATGCCGGACCATGGCCCCGATCCTGATCCGATGGCCCTCGCGCCGGATCCCGCGCAGCGATTCGATGCCCGCAAGATCGATCAGATCCGAGGGGCGGGCGAGGCGCTGCTTCATGGTCGGCAAGAGGGTTTGCCCTCCGGCCAGCATCTTGGCTTCGGGGGCCTCGTTCAGTTTGGTCAGGGCCTCTTCGACGGAAGAGGGGCGGAAATAGCCGAAGGAATACATGGTTTTTTCTCTTGGACGGGATCGCCGTTCGAACAAGGCGAAAGATGCCGCTAATCGATCGCCGCCGTAGGATCGGGGCGATCGGCTTTTTGCATCTCTTTTTGCATCTCTTTGGCCCCGGCGATGATCGCCTTGACGATATTGTGATAGCCGGTGCAGCGGCATAGATTGCCCTCGAGCCAGCGACGAACGGTCGCCTCGTCCGGCTGCGGATGATGCCGCACGAGATCCAATGCGCTCATGATCATGCCCGGGGTGCAAAAGCCGCATTGCAGGCCGTGATGATCCTGAAAGGCCTGTTGCATCGGATGCAAGACGCCATCGCTCGCCAGCCCTTCGATGGTGCGCACCTCGCAGCCGTCGACCTGGACTGCGAGCATCGCGCAGCTCTTGACCGAGCGCCCGTCGACATGGACGACGCAGGCCCCGCACTGGCTGGTATCGCATCCGATATGGGTGCCGGTGAGGCGGAAACGATCGCGCAGCAGGCTTGCCAGCAGGGTTCGTTCCTCGACCGTCGCCGATACCGCGTCACCGTTCAAATCGAGGGATATATCGATGCTCATTCGGGATTCCTGATCGAGTCGTCGGGTATCGAGGATTTCGAGGGCGGGAGTCTTCCTTCCTCGAAGGCATGGCAAGCGACCAGCCGACCGTCTCTTCGGGTCGATTGCGGGATCTCCCTTCGGCAGCGCTCCTCGACATGCGGGCAGCGGGGATGGAAATGACATCCCGAGGGAGGGTTCAAGGGACTCGGGACCTCTCCCGCTACCGGGATGCGATCTTGCCCGGTCATCTTCAAATCGGGGATCGCATCTCGCAGCATGCGGGTATAGGGATGCATCGGGGCGTCGAAGATCGTGGCGGCATCGCTCCACTCGACCAGTCGCCCGAGATACATCACCCCGACTTCGTCGGAGATATGTCGCACCACCGCCAGATCGTGGCTGATGAACAGGCAGGTGAGTCCCAGTTCTTTTTGCAAGGATTTCATCAGGTTGAGGATCTGAGCCTGGACCGAGACATCCAAAGCCGAGGTCGGTTCGTCGCAGATCAGGAATTCCGGGCGACTGGCCAGCGCTCTGGCGATCGAGATCCGTTGGCGTTGTCCGCCGGAGAATTCGTGGGGGAATTTTCTGCCATCGAGGGGAGAAAGACCCACTTGCACCAAGAGTTCGGCGATGCGGGCATCGATCGCTTTTCGCCCTTGCAGCAGATTGCCCGCCCGAATCGGTTCGGCGATGATATCCTCGACCCGCCAGCGTGGATTCAGGCTGGCATAGGGATCTTGGAAGATCATCTGCATGCGCTTGCGGATGCCTTCGATCTCGCCTCGTCCGTCGATCCGAGCCAGATCCCGGCCCTCGAATTCGATGCGTCCCCCCGAAGGGGTATAAAGCCCCACGATGAGGCGAGCGACGGTGGATTTTCCGCAGCCGGACTCCCCGACCAAACTGAAGGTGCGCCCGCTTCGGATCGAAAAATCCACTCGATCCACCGCTTGGACCACGGATCGCTTGCCACCTTCGAAGATGCGATTGAGAAGGGGAGGCGAGATATCGAAATCCCGCGCCAGATCGCTGACCTGAACAAGGATATCGTCGGTGCCATCGGCCATGGTCGCCGTTCGTCCTTCGATCTCGTCGGTTTTTCGATCGATATCGCTTGCGCCCGCAGACGCTCGCTCTTTCGCTCGATCCGCGATATCGCTGTTCGCCTCGGCTTCGAGTCTCGCCGCATCCGGATCCGAGCCTTTGCCCGCCGCGTTGGCCTCCTCGCTCCTTCGCCCGGTCTTTTCGTCGCCTTCGAAGAGCCAACAGGCGACCTTGGCGTCGCCCACCCGGGCCAGATCCGGTCGCTCGGAGAAGCAGGTGGGCATCGCCTCTTTGCAGCGGGGGCTGAAGGCGCAGCCGGGAGGGATTTCCGTCAACCGCGGCATGGCGCCGTCGATCTGCACGAGATGATCCATATCGCGATCGATCATCGGGATCGAGCCCATCAGTCCGTGGGTATAGGGATGCATGGCACCCAAGATGACCTGTTGCACGGCCCCGATCTCGGCGATCCGGCCTGCGTACATCACCGCCACCCGATCCGCGGTCTCGGCGATGACGCCCATATCGTGGGTGATCAGCATGACCGAGGTCCCGTGCTCGACGCACAGGCGTTTGAGCAAGGTGATGATCTGGGCCTGAATCGAGACATCGAGGGCGGTGGTCGGTTCGTCGGCGATGATCAATCGGGGGTGGGCGGCCAAGGCGAGGGCGATCACCACCCGCTGCCGCATGCCCCCGGAAAATTGATGCGGATATTCATCGACCCGCTTCCCGGCATCGGGGATCCCCACTTCGAAGAGCAGTTCGATCGCATGTTTTCTGGCGGCCCTTTCGCTCATATCGAGATGGGTTCGGATGGTTTCGATCAGTTGGTGAGCGATGGTGTAGAGCGGATTCAAGGAGGTGAGCGGATCTTGGAAGATCATCGCGATATGGCGCCCGCGCAAACGGCGCATCTCTTGCCGACCCAAGGTGTCGATGCGCTCGCCCGCAAAAAGGATGCGTCCGCCCGCGATGCGTCCCGGGGGTTCGAGCAAACCGATGATCGCCGCCCCGGTCAGGGATTTTCCGGCTCCGGATTCCCCGACCACCCCCAAGACCTCGCCGGGATCGATCCGAAACGAGATATCGTCCACCGCCACCAGAGTGCCGCGCCGGGTCGGGAATTCCACCCGCAGGTTTTCCACTTGGAGGACCGGCGCTTTCGCGCTGCCGGCGGATTCGAGGACCGGGGCGCGGGTATTCATCGCAGTTTCGGATTGAGGGCGTCGCGCAGCCAGTCGCCGAGGAGATTCACCGCCAAGGCGAGGGCCACCAATGCCGTTCCCGGGAAGATGGTCATCCACCATTGACCGGAAAAGAGAAAGTTGTTTCCGAAGCGGATCAAGGTGCCCAAGGAGGGCTGGGTCGGCGGCACCCCGACCCCGAGAAAGGAAAGCGTGGCCTCGGTGATGATCGCCAACGCGAGATTGATGGTGGCGATGACCAATACCGGCCCCATCACGTTCGGAAGGATATGTTGCAGCATGATCGGCAGCGGACGCCGCCCGATGACCCTCGCCGCCTGAACGTATTCCTTGTTTTTCTCCACCATCGTCGAGCCCCGCACGGTGCGGGCGAATTGCACCCAACTGGAAAGGCCGATGGCGAAGATCAGCACCAATATCGCCACATCGTCCTGCATCCCTCGGGGCAGCACGGTCTTGGCGAAACCGAAGAGCAACAGGGCCACCAATACCGAGGGGAAACTGAGCTGCACATCCGCCACCCGCATGATGAAGTGATCGAGGCGACCGCCGACATAGCCCGATATCAAACCCAAGCCGACCCCCAACACCATGGCGAAAATGACGCTGGCAAAGCCGACGATCAGGGAGACCTGCATCCCGAACATGATCGCCGAGAGCACATCGCGTCCTTGATCGTCGGTCCCCAGGATATATCGCCAATCCCCTCCTTCGAGCCATACCGGGGGCAGCTCGGCGTTCATCAGATCCAAGGTGGCGACATCGTTGGTATCGTGCGGGGCGATCCACGGCGCCCCGAAAGCGCAGACGAAGCACAGCAAGGTCACCGCGAAGGCCGCCACGGTGATCGGTGATTTCCGAAAACTGTAGAAAACATCGCTGTCGACGAAGCGGTGCAAACGATCTCGCGCTCGGGCGAGGGTCCCGCCGCTTTCGGCCGCGGCAGCGAGATCCGTCGTCCCCGGTTGCCGCCGCTCGTGGTCGTCAGTGAATGGCATCGTTATTGACCGTGCACGCGCTTGTCGATGCGAAGACGGGGATCGATGGTGTAGTAAAGGAGATCGACCACCAGATTGATCAGCACGAAGATGAAGGCCACCAAGCATAGATAGGCGGCCATCACCGGAATGTCCACGAACTGAATCGCTTGCAGGAAGAGCAGGCCCATCCCCGGCCATTGGAAGACGGTCTCGGTGATGATGGCGAAGGCGATCAGATTGCCGATCTGCAAGCCGGTGATGGTGATCACCGGCACCAGCGTGTTTTTGAGGGCGTGGCCGAAATGGACGGCGCGGTTGGTCAGCCCCCGGGCGCGGGCGAATTTGATGTAGTCGGTGCGCAATACTTCGAGCATCTCGGCCCGCACCAAGCGCATTACCAAGGTCAGCTGGAAAAGACATAAGGTCAAGGCGGGCAAGATGATCGAGCGTAGACCGTCGAGCGAGACGAGATTGCTCTGCCAGCCGATATCCACGGTCTCTCCGCGGCCGAAGGAGGGCAGCCAATTCAGCCATACGGAGAAGACGAGGATCAGCAATATGCCGATCAGGAAGGTCGGCAGCGAGATGCCGATCAAGGAGACCGTCAGCAGGAGTCGCGACAGGGGGCTGTTGCGGTGCAATCCGGTATAGACCCCGAGCGGTACCCCGATGGCGAGGGAGAGCAAGGCGGCGACGAAGACGAGTTCCAAGGTCGCGGGCAAGCGCTCGGCGATGGCATCCTCCACCGGGACCGAAAGGCGAAAGGATTGGCCGAAATCCCCCCGAACGGCATTGGCGGCGAAGCGCGCGAACTGCACCGGGAAGGGATCGTTGAGCCCCAAGGATTCCGCCATCCGTTGGCGCTCTTCGATGGTGGCATCGATCCCGACCATGTTGTTGACCGGATCGCCGACGAAGTTGAACAAAGAGAATGCGATGAATCCCACCGCCACCATCACGAGCAGAGACTGGAAAAGACGCCGGATGATGAAAGCGAGCATCGAGTCGATCCCTTGTCGAAGGCTGCGGGTGGGCGAGGCTCTCGATCACTGAGGTCCGAGCCGATCGGGCTCGATCGCTCGAAACTCACCGATATCGGGCACTTGCGCCCGAAGGCGCTTTATTCCAGGAAAAAGAACGAGGGAGCGGGCCGACACTCGGTCGGCATCGCTCCTCGTCCGTGAAGCACCGTCTCGATCCTGCGCGATATTGCATGAAAGGGCTTGCGGTTTTCCGAGCCCCGAGACCCGACTACCCGATACCCCGGGGCCGACGGGATTCGATCCCCCTTGTCAGTTCATGATCACATAGCGCAGGTCGACATCGTTGAAGGGACGCTGCTTGACTTCCTTGACCCGCTTGCCGATCCCCCACGCCAAGGCTTGTTGATGCAGCGGGATATGTCCCACCTCGTCCTTGTGGATCTGGAAGGCTTCCCGGATCATTTCGTTGCGCTTGGCGGTATCGGTTTCCTTGGCGACGAGATCGGTCAGTTCCTCGACCCGGGGATTGGAATAGCGCCCGCTGTTCCAAGTGCCTTGGCCCTCGCCGTCGACGCTCATCAGCTGGTTGAGGGGATTGTGGGCATCGTAGCTGCCCGGAGTCCAGCCGAGCATGAAGAAGCTCGTATTCCAGTTCTCCGTCTGGCCGATCTTTTGGAAGTGCAACGATTTGGTCTGGGCGTTGAGCTTGACGTCGATTCCGACGCGTTTGAGCATCGGCACCACGGCGATGCAGATCGCCTCGTCGTTGACATAGCGATCGTTCGGGCAATCCAAGGTCACCTCGAAGCCATCGGGGTAGCCGGCCTCGGCCAGCAAGCGCTTGGATTCTTCCGGATCGTAGGCGAAGCGATCGTTCATATCCGCTTGATAGCCGTTGATTCCGGGGGCGATCATCAATCCTGCGGGAATCGAGGCATTGCGCATCACCGCTCGTTTGATGGCTTCGATATTGATCGCCTGGTAGAAGGCCTTGCGCACCCTGACATCCTTGAAGGGATTCTTGCCCGATCCCGGCATATCCAGCAGTTCGTCGCGATGTTGATCGAAGCCGAAGAAGATGGTGCGCAGCTCCGCCCCTTGCAAGGCGGTGATTCCCGGGGTGTTTTCCAATCGAGGAATATCCTGCAAGGGAACCGGATACATCAGATCGATTTCGCCGGAGAGCAAGGCGGCGACGCGGGTGGCGGCGTTGCCGATGGGGGTGAAGACCGCTTCGGTCAGGTTATGAGTCGGCGTGCCCCACCAATTCGGATTGGGCCGCAGCACGGTGCGGGTATCGGGTACCCACTCCGAAAGCATGAAGGGTCCGGTGCCGTTGACATTGAGGTTGGCGAAGGTCTTGACCGTCGCTCCGGTCTCGAGGGTGAAGGCGTCGTTTTCTTCCAGCCACTCTTTATCCATGATCCAAAAAAGAGGGAGGTTGAGCAGCAAGGTGGGATCCGGATTCTTGGTGATGATATCGATGGTGTGATCGTCGATCTTGTCGATCCGGTCGATGGAGGCGACCGCGAAGGTCATGTCGGAATCCGGCTGGCGTATGCGATCCAGCGATGCCAGCACATCGTCGGCGGTGAAGGGATTGCCGTTGTGGAATGTCACCCCTTTGCGCAGATTGAAGCGCCATTGCGTCGGCGTGTTTTGCTCCCAGTCCGTGGCCAGAGCGGGGTGTAGGGAGAGATCGTGAGAACGGTGCAGCAATCCCTCGTAGAGGTTGGATTTCATGGTATTGGTCGGCCCCTCGTTATTCGTATAGGGGTCGAGTCCCAAGATGTCGCCGGAAGTGGAGTAGCGGAAGGTCTCGGCGCCGACCGTCGTTCCGGCGACGGTGGTGAAGACGGCGACGATTGTGACGATCGTTTTCTTGATGTCCATCGAATCGGTTCTCCTGTCGGGGGTCGAATGGCTTCGCTCACCCATGATGATGCGTCGGATTTTCGTGCAGCCCGAGGCGCCGGGGCGGCGCTCGGGATTGATCGGCATCGCTTGCGAGCGATCGAGGTTCGGTCCGTCGATCGCTCGGCGAAGCCATTATGACCCGAAAGGCCATGTTTTTGGTTTTGAAAACGCATATCGCGCTCTTTTAGGTCCGGTACCCCTTTTTCTCGATCGAATCGATATCGGTGCGAAGGAATCCGCCTTTTTCGATGAGGCGATGGGGCGTAAGCCGGCGAAGAACGAGGGGTTAGAAGTCCGCGGCGACTTGATCGAACACGACGATGGGCGCTGCCCTTTTGCGTATACTCGGTTTCGTTTCATTCTCGATCGGTCGGATTCGACGCTTCGGATTCGAACCATCGAGTGCGCATTTCGGCAGCATCCACCTACAAAGATCATTTTTCGAGGAGGGTAAGGAGATGAACAAGCGGATAGGGATATCGCTGGGGGCGGCGCTGGCGTTCACGATGCTGGCGCCTTTGCAAGGGGCGCGCTCGGCCGATGTGACGGTGGGCTATCAGTTGGTCTACGGCCCGTGGAAGGCGAAGATGGACGAGTTGAAGGAAAAGGGCTTGGGAGGCAAGACCATCGAGTTCGTGAAGTTCACATCGGGAACCGAGGTGATCAACGCCATGGCATCGGGCTCGGTGGATATTTCCTTGAACGGTTCCTCGCCGACGGCGGCGGGATATAGCCGGGGGGTGGATCTGCAAGTGATCTACGTCTACGACAATATCAACGATGCCGAGGCCTTGGTGGTCGACGACACGATCGTGGCCCCGCAGGATTTGAAGGGCAAGAAGATCGGGGTGCCCTTCGGCTCGACGACGCACTTCCACATGATGTTCGCCTTGGAGCAGTTCGGCATGTCCCCGAGGGATTTGGATGTATTGGATATGTCGCCGCCGGATATGGTCGCCGCTTGGGAGCGAGGGGATATCAACGGCGGGTTCGTATGGGATCCGGCATTGGGGGCGATGAAGAAGAAGGGCCGGATACTGCTCACCTCGGGGGATTTGAGCAATTGGGGCAAAGCGACCTTCGATGCGATGGTGGCGCGCAAGGGGTTCACCTCGGAACACCCCGATTTCGCCTGCGAGTGGGTGAAGATGGTCTCGTCGGCGGATGCGGATTATCGTTCGAATCCCGATGACTACGGCCCGGGGACGATGAAGGCGATGGGGGTGGCCAAGGCGGTATCGGGGGACGAAAGCCAAGTGGGGATGGTGCTCTCGCTCTACGATTATCCGACCTTGGAAGAGCAGGTATCGCAGACTTGGTTGGGTGGCGGGGTGCAAAATGCGTTGATGGCGGCGTCGGAGTTTTTGGTATCGCAAGGCAAGCTGGATGGGGTATTGGATAGCTATGCGGATTCGGCGACCCCGAAATTCGCGCAAATGGTCTTGGACGGGGGGTGCTGATCCGGCGCTCGATCGACCGAGGTCCATCGTTTTTCCATTCGATTTCGCTCGAAAAGGCTCCGAAGCGATCCGCCCTTCGCGGACCCCTCCCTCGGATCTCGATCCCGAAAAGGCAAGGTGGTCAAAGGCAAGGGGGTCGATTTTTTCGACCCCCTTGTCGAAGGCTGCGAGATCCTCGATCCGATCCTAAAAAGGGGGGATCGTCTCCTTCCTTGCATGCTCCAAGAGCATCGGCGAGGGAATCGGGGAGCGAAAAGCGGATTCGGATGTTGCCGAAGATCGAGGGCTTCGGCGATGGGCGGCCATCGAATCCGATGCCAAGGGGAGGGCGCGCATGGCGACGGTGATCAGCCTGTCTCGGGTCTCGATGGAATTCCCGGCACTCGAGGGCGCAGGTACGGTCAAGGCTCTGGACAATATCGACTTCGATTTTCGAAGCGGTGAATTCGTGGTTGCCTTGGGGGCCTCGGGTTGCGGCAAGACCACCTTGCTCAATGTCATCGCCGGTTTTCTCACCCCCACCTCGGGGGAGATCCTCAATCACGGTCATCCGATCACCGGGCCGGGTCGCGATCGGGGGGTCGTCTTTCAAAAGCATGCCTTGCTGCCGTGGCTGAATGTGGTCGAGAACACCGAGTTCGGCCTGATGCTGCAAGGGATCCCGGCATCCGAACGCCGCCGGCGGGCGCAAGAGAACCTCTCGCTGGTGGGGCTATCCGATTTCCAACGCTATCCGATCTACCAGCTCTCCGGAGGCATGCAGCAACGGGTGGGGTTGGCGCGGGCCCTTACTTGCGATCCGGATATGTTGTTGATGGACGAGCCCTTGGGGGCGTTGGATGCCTTCACGCGGGAGAATATGCAAGAACTGATATTGAGAGTGTGGAAAGCCACCGACAAGGTGGTTTTTTTCATCACCCATAGCGTCGAGGAGGCGCTTTTCATGGCCACTCGCTTGGTGGTGATGTCTCCTCGACCGGGAAGGATCACCCACGAATATTCCTTGGATTTCTGCCATCGCTTCCTCGAAATCGGCGATGCCCGCAAGATCAAATCATCCACTGAATTCATTCGCATGCGAGAGGAGATCCTCTCGATCATCCATGGCGAGGAAGTCGACGAGATCGCCGATACCACCGCCGCCGGAGGTGCGCCGTGAGCCTCAATCCCTTCGCTCGCAAGGCCTCCCTTCCCATCGTCGATCAATACGGGGCTCCCGGGCGAGGCAACAGCACCTTCATCAGTTTGGTCACCATCGTGGTGATCCTCGGGGGCTGGTGGCTCATCACCCATCTCGAACTGATCCGTCCGCTTTTCCTGCCATCGCCGGAGATGGTGATCTCGAAATTCAACAAGATCGCCTGCACGAGCCACTATACGGAGGTGTTTTTGGTCTTCATCGGGGCCTTGGACGAGGTGAGCGCTCCCTGCCACGGATTCAGCGAGCACGCCCTGCACGAGCATATTCTGTGGAGTCTTTATCGGGTATTCACCTCGTTTTTCCTTGCGGCGATCACCGCCATACCCATCGGGGTGGCGATGGGCATGAGCCGCTTCACCCGCGGGGTCTTCGACCCCCCGATCGAGTTCTACCGCCCGATTCCTCCTTTGGCCTACCTGCCGCTGACCATCATCTGGTTCGGTATCGGTGAATCCGGCAAGATCTTCTTGATTTATCTGGCCTGTTTCGCGCCGATCGCCATCAACGCCCGCGCCGGGGTGCGATCGGTTTCGATCGAGCAGATCCACGCCGCCTATTCGATGGGGGCGAGCCGGGGGCAGGTGATCCGGCAAGTGGTGATCAAGGCCGCACTGCCCGAGATCCTCACCGGGATGCGGGTCGCCATCGCCTTCGGCTGGACCACCTTGGTGGCGGCGGAGATGGTGGCGGCGAAGGCGGGGATCGGGGTGATGGTGCTCAATGCCGCTCGCTTCCTTGCCACCGATATCGTCTTTCTCGGTATCGTGGTCATCGGGGCGGTGGCTTTCGTTTTCGACTTGGCCATGCGCCGGCTCGAAAAATCACTCGTTCCTTGGAAGGGCAAGGTCTGATGGGCGCTTTTTCGGGGAATAACGGCCGCCGATCGAAAAAACGCTTGCGCAAAGACGAGCCGTCGATCGGGGGCGAAGATCGATAAAGAGGAGATAAGACGATGACGAAGGATCGTTCGATATCCGCTCGAGGCATCGTGATGGCGGCGCTCGGCGCGCTCGCCCTTTGCGCCCTTTCGGCCTCGGCCGAGGCGGCCAAGGTGCTCAAACTTCAAGCCAGCCAGAATGCCGGCGATTTCACCTATCGGCAGCTGACCGAGGTTTGGGCGCCCAAGGTCAAGGAGATGTCCGGGGGCTCGTTGGAACTTCAAATCCTCCCCACCCGTTCGGTGGTTCCGCATCGAGAGACCATCGATGCCGTGGCCGTGGGTATCTTGGACGGCGACCTCAATGCCGTTTCCTATTTCTCGGGACGCGATCCCGTTTTCGCGATGCTCGGCGACCTCATCGCCGGCTACGACAATCCGGATCAGGTGCAGATCTTCTGCATGAACGGCGGCGGCAAGGAGATCTTGCAAAAGGCCTATGATCGATACGGCAAGGGCAAGATTCACGTCATCGGCTGCGGCCCTTACGCCCGGGAGGCATTGGTATCGACGAAGCCCATTCGCGGGGTCGACGATCTCGAAGGGATCAAAATCCGCTCTCCCGAGGGTCTGGCGTCCGAGGTCTTCAAGCGGGCGGGGGCGAGCCCGGTGGCGATTCCCTTCTCCGAGGTCTATACCTCGCTCGAAAAGGGCATCGTCGACGCCGCCGATGCCAGCGCCTATGTCAATAACAACGCCTCGGGGATGCACAAGATCGCTCGTTATCCGATCTATCCCGGCATCCACAGTCAGGCGGTATTGCAGTTCATCGTCAACAAGGATGTTTGGAACGATTTGAGCGAAGCCGAGCGTTCGATCCTGGAAGTATGGTATCTGGCGGCCTATACCGACCTTCGACGCACCGCCGATATCGAGGATCGCAACTTGGTGGCGAAGGATCGGGCCGGGCAGGGGACGGTCGAGGAGATCGTCGATTGGCCGCAAGCCGAGCGCGATCGATTTCGCCAAATCGCGATGTCCGCATGGGCCGATTTCGCCGAGCAGTCCGATCTGGCCAAGGAGGCCTACGAGGCTCATATCGACTTCATGAAGCGTTACGGCCTGCTCAAATAGTCGGATGCTCGAATGCCCAATCGCGAGAAATCCTCTCGCTTGGCCGGATCGGACAAGCCTTGATCGTTCGAACGCGCGAAAAGGCGAAGGCGAGGGGGTCGATGCTTTGATTGAAAAAGAGCGTCGTCTTCGGATGCTGCCTTGCCAAGGAATCCTCCCTGGCAAGGCAGCGAGCGTAAGCCGGTTGCAGGATCGACTCGTCGCCGGGCGGCGAAGACGGCTGCCCGGGGCGGGCGATCATCGGTCGCCGAGGGGCTTGCACCTCTTGGCTCCCTTTCCAAGGAGCGGGGAATGAAAGCCTTGAGGGCCTTGTCGATATCGGCGCTCATCGCCCTTTGGTTGACGGCCTGCACCTCGGCCGAGGATATCGTCTCCTCGGCCACGGGAGAGAGGATCGTGAATATGAAAGCGCATGGCCCCGGTGCTCGCTCCGGTTTCGACGGGACCGTCGACAGCAAGGCCGACCTCGAGCGATTGGTCGTTGCCGCATGGGGGGACGGCAGGCTGGGGCTCCATCGGGGACACGCCGACATTCAAAATGTGCTGGAGGCCTATCTCGGCATCACTCATCGGGAAATGCATGTATTGATGGAAGACGAGGGGATGAATTTGGCGGCGATTTGCGAAAAATTCGGATTCGATCCGGTCGATCTGATCGATACCCTGACGGCGAGCTTCGCCCCCTTCGTCGAGGAGGGGGTCGACAACGGCGTGATTTCTGCCAAGGAAGCCGATATCTGGATCGAGCGAATCGGAGCCGAATTTCGCAATCGGGTGCACTGGGAAGGGTGATCGGATGACTTTGCATCGGGCTCCGGCGCAAAGAGGCATCGCAATGAGCCTTGGCATGAGACTTGGGATCGAGCGCCCGCTCTTTTCTCGGACGGCCTTGGGGTAAGCCTTCGATGTCCACTTCATCCACGGGCTTGTCCGGCTTGCTCGGCTCGGCGTCGCCGACGCCGGAAGAGCCCGGGCACATCCCCCCGACGAAGGATCGATATACGGCGATCGACCATCTGAGCCATTTCAGCGGTCTCGCCGTGGCTCAGTTTTACATCCTGTGCGCGGCGATCACCTTGTACGAGGTGGTCATGCGCTACGTCTTCTCCGCTCCCACCCAATGGGCTTTCGAAGTGGTGATGGTGCTGTGCGCCTTCGCGTGGATGATCTCCGCAGGCTACGTCACCTTGAAGCGGCGCCATATCGGCATCACCGTGATCTACATCCTGATCGGTCAGCGGGCCAGGTGGCGCTTGGATCTCTTTGCGATGACGGTCGGGGTGGCGGCGCTTTTCCTGCTGCTTTGCGATGCCCTGACCCATGCCTTGGATTCGATCGATCTGATCGAGCGGGCGGGCAGCGCTTTCAATTCCCCGCAGCCGATGTTGCTCAAAAGCGTATTGGCCATCGGCGCCCTTCTTTATCTCTCGCAGCTCTCGGTCAATCTCTATCGTCATTTCGAAACGCCGCTGGCCAAGGGGATCGTGCTCATCGTTCTGGCCCTGATCGCGCTGCGCCTGTTGGCCATCGTGGTCGCCCATTACAGCGATGATGCGAGCGCGCTGGCCGCCCCGGATCGCTTTTTCTCGGGACTGGGGCAAGCCCTCGATCCCTCGCAAATGGTCGATATCCGGGGGCTGGGGATCGGTTGGCTCAGCCTGATCATCGTCGCCGCTTTGGTGCTGCTGATGATCACCGGGATGCCGCTGGGCATCGTCACCTTGATCGTCTCCGTGATCTGCGCGCTCTTCTTTTTCGGCCCCAAGGGCCTGTATCTGGTATCGACCAACGCCTTCGGCTTGTTGGAAAAATATCCGCTGGTGGCGGTGCCGCTTTTCGTGCTGATGGCTTCCATCTTGGAGCGCGCCGGGGTCGCCGAGGATCTTTTCGATGCCATGTCGATCTTCGCCGGCAATCTACGCGGCGGGGTCGCGGTGCAAACCGTGGTGGTGGCGGTGATCTTGGCGGCGATGTCGGGGGTGATGGGGGGCGAGATCGTGATGCTCGGGCTCGTCGCCTTGCCGCAGATGCTGCGCTTGGGCTACGACCGCAAACTGACGGTGGGGGTGATCTGCGCCTCCGGGGCGCTGGCGACCTTGATCCCGCCGAGCATCATCATGATCGTCTACGGGTTGACGGCGGAGGTCGCCATCGGCGATCTCTTCATGGCCGGGGCCGTACCGGGTTTGATGTTGGCTTTTTTCTACGCCTCCTTCGTGCTCCTTCGCTGCCATCTCAATCCCGCCTTGGCCCCCACGGCGGCGGAGGTCGCGAAGTTGACCGGTTCGAAATCCGGCCTTTCCCGCTCCCGCATGACCGCGGTGATCCTGTGCATTTTCCTGATCGCCTGCGTGATGGGATCGATTTATGCCGGGATCGCCTCGGTGACCGAGGCCGCGGCGGTCGGGGTCTTCGGGGCCATCGTGGTGGCGGCGGTGCGCAATCGCTTCGATTGGGATCTGTTGCAGGCCGCCCTTTCGGGCACCATGAGCACGGTCGGCACGATTATCTGGTTGATCTTGGGGGCGGTCAGTTTCGTCGGCATCTACAACCTGATCGGCGGCGGCGATTTCATGCGCAGCCTCCTGCTCGATCTCGGCTTGCCCGCCATCGGGGTGATCTTCGTGATGATGGGTATCCTCGTGATCCTGGGCACGTTCATGGAGTGGATCGCCATCGTTTTCATCACCGTGCCGGTTTTCGCCCCGGTGGTGACGGCGATGGCCCCGGAACTGGGTCTGGATTCCGATTGGGCGGCGGTCTGGTTCGGCATCCTCTTCGTGATGAGCATCCAGATCTATTTTCTCTCTCCGCCCTTCGGTCCGGCATGTTTTTGGTTGAAATCGGTGGCCCCGCCGCAAATCAGCCTGCAGGAAATTTTCGTTGCCGTGCTCCCCTTTATCGCCCTGCAAATCATCGGATTGATGCTGGTGATGTTTTTTCCGCCGATCGCCTTGTTCTTGCCCCAGTGGCTCGGTAGTTGACGCCTTCGGCTTCGAGCGATCCGCACCGCATTGCTTGCGCAATTGTGCGCTTTCGGGCGAGGCTTTCGATGGTGGGTATACTCGCCGATGGTCGACATCGCCGCTTCAATCCTTGCCTGCGAGGTCGATGTCGATCTCGGCCACTTCGAGGAATATCGACGAAATGATCGAAAAAGACTGGCGCGAAACGGATCGCACTTACGGTGTGTGGCCCGGTATCGTCGGCTTTGCCGCCGCCGCCGGCATCATCGTATCGATGTTCGCCCTTGCCACCGGATTTGCCTGATATGAGCCAAGAAAAGCCGGATAAACCCCAAATCTTTCGCAGCGGGCGTTGGTTCGACCCCGACGATCTGCGCAGTTTCGGCCATCGCTCCAGGGCGATGCAGATGGGCTACTCGCGCCGGGACTTCGAGGGCAAGCCCTTCATCGCCATCGTCAATACCTGGTCGGATATCAACCAATGCCATCAGCACTTTCGGCATCGGGTCGAGGATATCAAGCGCGGGGTCTTCCAAGCCGGAGGATTCCCCTTGGAACTGCCGGCGCTCTCCTTGTCCGAGCCCTTCGTCAAGCCGACCACCATGCTCTATCGCAACCTCCTCGCCATCGAGACCGAGGAGCTCCTGCGCAGCCATCCGATCGACGGGGCGGTGTTGATGGGAGGGTGCGACAAGACCACCCCGGGGTTGTTGATGGGGGCTTTGAGCGTCGGGCTGCCTTTCATCTTTTTCCCGGCGGGGCCGATGCTGCGGGGCAACTATAGGGGCGAAGTCTTGGGGAGCGGATCGGATACTTGGAAGTATTGGGACGAGCGGCGGGCGGGGAAGATCGGAATCGAGGAGTGGAACGAAGTCGAGGGCGGGATCGCCCGCTCCTACGGTCATTGCATGACCATGGGTACGGCCAGCACCATGACCGCGATCGCCGACGCCTTGGGATTATGCCTGCCGGGGGCGAGCTCGATCCCCGCCGCCGACTCCGGCCACCCTCGCATGGCCGCCGATTGCGGAAGGCGTATCGTCGAGATGGTGCTCGAAGATCTTCGCCCGGATCGAATCCTCGATGCCCGCGCCGTCGCCAATGCGCTGGCGGTGGCCATGTCCTTGGGTTGCTCGACCAATGCCATCATCCATCTGATCGCCATCGCTCGTCGAGCCGGGGTGCCTTTGTCGCTCGATGATTTCGATGCCGCCGGGAGGTCCACCCCGGTGATCGCCAATATTCGTCCATCGGGCGATCGCTATTTGATGGAGGATTTCTTCTACGCCGGCGGCTTGTGCGCCTTGATGCGGCGCCTTTCGGATCGCCTCGATCTCGAGGCCATGACCGTCAGCGGCCGGAGTCTCGGGCAGAGCATCGCCGATGCCGAGGTCTTCGACCCCGATGTCATTCGCTCCTTGGAGGATCCGATCTATCACGAGGGATCGCTTGCGGTGTTGCGGGGCAATCTCGCCCCCGACGGTTGCGTCATCAAACCGGCGGCTTGCGAGGCGCGCCTGCGTGAGCATGAGGGACGGGCATTGGTCTTCGACGACTATCCGCAGATGAAAGCGGCCATCGACGACGAATCCCTCGATGTGGATGCCGATACCGTTCTCGTCCTTCGCGGGGCCGGACCTCAAGGCGGCCCCGGTATGCCGGAGTGGGGGATGCTTCCGATCCCGAAAAAACTGCTTCGACAGGGGGTGCGAGACATGGTGCGCCTTTCCGATGCCCGCATGAGCGGGACCAGCTACGGGGCCTGCGTGCTCCATATCGCTCCCGAGTCGCATGTCGGGGGGCCGCTGGCCCTGCTTCGCAGCGGGGATCGGGTGCGTATCAGTGTGGGGGAGCGCCGCATCGACATGCTCGTTCCCGAGCAGGAGATCGCCGCTCGGCGTTCGGCGTGGATAGCGCCCGAGCCGCGTTTTCGGCGGGGTTATGGATGGATGTTCGCCCGTCATATCACCCAAGCCAACGAGGGCTGCGATTTCGATTATCTGCAAAGCGATTTCGGATCCAATCCCGGCGAGCCGGATATTTTTTGAAAGGGCGGCATTGGCCGCATCTTTGCCGCCCGATATCGTTTTCCGATATCGCTTGTCATGATCTCGTTCGAGATATCGTAGATCCGCAGGCGGGGTATCGATTGACGATCTCGCCGGGGCGATTAAAATAATCGACCCGGACTTATCCCAAGGCATCGACAAGATCTTTTGCAAAGAGCCATCATTCGCCTCGAACCGATATCGAAAAAACGCCATCGAGCCTCGAAGGGCGATGAAGCGCTTTTTCGGCTGCCTTGATAAGGGATATCCGCTCGAGGGATAGGGTGGTGGGCGCCCGAGGATATGATCGAGGCGCCGGCGTCGATGCCCTCGCTCGGGCTTTCGAGCGACGCCTTCTTCGGCGCACAATGCGGGCCTCGGATAAGGGCGGCGATCGATCGTCGCTTGCGATATCGCCTGTTCATTGCCCGCAAGGGGGCGGGATTCGTCGAAGGGCGAAGGGTCTTGCGGCATGGACAATATCGGTGCGAGCCGCCTTTCGGCTCCTTATGAAAAGGGGGAAATGCGATGCTTCTCATCCCGGCAATCGATATCAAGGATCGTCAATGCGTGCGCCTGCAACGGGGGCGGATGGAGACCGCGACCGTCTTTTCCGACGATCCTCTGGCGATGGCCGAGCGTTGGATCGAGGCCGGTGCCCGGCGCTTGCATATCGTCGATCTCGACGGGGCGGTCGCCGGCGAGCCGAAAAATGCCGGAGTGATCCGCTCCATCGCCGAGGCCTATCCCGAAATACCGGTGCAAGTCGGCGGCGGCATCCGGGACGAGGAAAAAATCGAGAGTTATATCCATGCCGGGGTGCGTTTCGTCATCCTCGGCACCCGCGCCGCCACCGCCCCTCATTTCATCGCCGATGTCTGCGCCGAATTCCCCGGCCGGATCATCATCGGCCTCGATGTGCGCGATGGAAAAATTGCGGTGGATGGCTGGTCGAAACTCTCAGGTCACAATATTCTCGATCTCGCCCTGCGCTTCGAACGAGATGGGGCGGAGGCCTTCGTCTTCACCGATATCAGCCGGGACGGGATGATGGACGGGGTGAATTTGGAAGCGACGGTCTCCTTGGCAAGGGAGGTATCGGTGCCGATCATCGCTTCCGGCGGGGTCAGTAGTTTGGATGATATCCGCGCGCTGTGCGAAGTCGAATACGAGGGGATCACCGGAGCGATCATCGGCCGCGCTCTTTATGAAGGAACGCTGGATTTCTCGCAAGCCCAAGCGCTGGCGGACGAGCTCGGCTCATAGGGAAGCCTTCGATCACCCTATCGCTGTGCCGGCGGCGACCATCCCACGATCTCTTGTAAAGAGTGTCCTCGACCGTTTCGGGTCTTCCAGCCAATCATCATGGCCTTATGAGTCTTCATCGACAAGAGCCGGAGGGCGCAGGGTGAGTCGAAGCCCGTATTTGATAAAGCGGTCTTTTTTGCCGGTGATGTCAGTGCAACGATTTTTTTCGATTCTTTTATATCGAGTCCTTATAAGCACGGCTTTTTAAAAGAACCATATTGAATAGCGCCGAAGGATCACCGAAGAAAAAGGGGCTCGTACGGAGCCCCTTTTTTTCTCGATTAGTCATCATACGCCCCGTTGTAGTTGCAGTAGAACACGCAAATAATGATTATAGGAATGAGAAACGCCTGCTGCGCTTCACCAAGAGTCTCCGCCGTCCTAATTACGGTTGCATCGTTATCTGCGAAATGAAAGCAGGAGTACGGGTCGGTATCGCAAAGCGGGTCGGTGCCTAGTTTGATGTCGTATTCCGGCTCCGGCTCCAAAAACGCTCCGCCGGTGCTGTCAGCCGGCATCGTCTCCGGCTTTGCAGAAGCCTGTCCGCTGAAGTGGTTGTCGCAGCTCTCATAACACCCTTTCCATCCAGACGAACCATTATCGTGGTGGTTGTCACATTGGAATTGGCATTCACCCAAAGTACTAACAGCAACCATCACCGGTTGTTCGACGCTTGCCTGCGGATTGCCGATTCCGCCTTGATTCGTCGCTTCTTGCAGGCCGGCGTGCACCGCACCGGCGAAGCCGAAAAGCACCGCAATCATTGCTATCTTTTTCATGGTTATTTCCTCCGTGATGATCAGTTCCGTACCTGTCCCTATACCTCTACCTTATTTTGAGCGAAATGTCAAGATGTTTCTTCGGCACTTTTCCGTATAACTTTCTATCGAATCGTCGAAGGTCTCGGATGAATCGAGGGCGTGCCCCTTTTTTCAAAGATCCTCGCTCCCGATCGCTCCTTCCTCCCGGGCTTTTTCGATGGTGGCATCGTCGAAACCGAGCACCTCGCGCATGATCTGCGTGGTGTGCTCGCCCAATAGCGGAGAGCGTTCGACCTCGGTGGATGAATCCGAGAGTTTGATCGGGTTGCCGACGGTCAAATAAGTCCCTCGCTCGGGGTGGTCCACCTCGACCACGGTACCGGCATCGTGCAACGAGCGCTCTTGCGCCAGCTCCTCCATCGAGAGGATCGGCCCGCATGGAATATTCAAGGGATTGAGAATATCCATGACCTCCAGTTTGGTTCGGGTCATGGTCCATTTCTCGATTTCGGCGAACATCCGATCGAGCTTCGCCAACCGAGCCTTGGGTGTATTCCACGTCGGATCTTCCAGCCAATCCTCATGGCCGATGACCTTGGCCAAGGCGGGGAAGGCCGCGGCTTGGGCGATGACATAGATATAGGCATTGGGATCTTTTTCCCAACCCTTGCACTTGACGACCCAACCCGGTTGTCCGCCTCCCGAGGCATTGCCGGATCGCGGTACGGCGCTGCCGAATTCACCGTTCGGATATTGGGGGTATTCGGTCAGCGGGCCGTGGGCCAAGCGTTGCTGATCCCGCAGTTTGACCCGACAAAGATTGAGCACCCCGTCTTGCATCGCACAGCTGACCCGTTGTCCGCGCCCGGTGCGCTCGCGTTGGAAAAGGGCGCCGACGATGCCCAATGCCAGATGCAAGCCGGTGCCGGAATCGCCGATCTGGGATCCGGTGACCATCGGCGGCCCATCGTCGAAGCCGGTGGTGCTTGCGGAGCCGCCGGTGCATTGGGCGACATTTTCGTAGACCTTGCAATGCTCGTAAGGCCCGGGACCGAAGCCCTTGATCGAGGCGTAGATGATGCGAGGGTTGATTTGCTGGATGCGTTCCCAAGGAAAGCCCATCCGATCGATGGCCCCCGGGGCGAAATTTTCGACCAGTACATCGCATTTTTCGAGCAAGCGTTCGAAGATGCGTTGGCCGGATTCGGTTTTGGGGTTGAGGGTGATGCTGCGCTTGTTATGGTTGAGCATCGTGAAATAAAGGCTATCGACATCGGGGATATCGCGTAGCTGTCCGCGGGTGGCATCGCCGACCCCCGGTCTTTCGACTTTGATGCAATCGGCGCCGAACCAAGCGAGCAGCTGGGTGCAGGTGGGTCCCGATTGGACATGGGTCATATCCAATATGCGAATTCCTTCGAGTGCTTTGCTCATGAAGTCTTTTTCCTTGTAGTCCATCGAAACACGTAGTCCATCGAAACACGTACTCCATCGAAACATGAGGGCGCTTTGGCGATAAAGCCGCCGTTTGCAAGGCTCGATCGCCGAAGGTTTTCGAGAATTTCGAGCCCTTATCGTGCCGGAACCGGATACGAGCCCCTTATTTATACATCGTCTGGTTTTTGGTTCCCGGGGCGTATTCGTCGGGATCGACCCAGATATTGATCACCGCCGAGCGGCCGCTGCCTCGCACTTCGGCTCTTGCGCGTTTCAATGCCGGGGCGATCTCGGCGGGGTCATGGACTTCCTCGCCGTAGCCGCCGAGCATCTGCGCGAATTGCGAGAAGGGGATATCTCCCAAGAGATTGCCGATATCGCCCCGATTCTCGCCGTATTTGGCGATCTGGCCGTAGCGGATCTGATTCATCGCCGAATTATTGCCGATCACCGCGATATAGGGGGCGCCGAAGCGATTGGCGGTTTCCATGTCGAAGGCGGTCATCCCGAAGGATCCATCGCCGTAGTAGCAAAGGATCTCTTTGTCGGGGTGGACGAGCTTGGAGGCAAGGGCGAAGCCGGTGCCCACCCCCAGCGATCCCAGCGCCCCGGGATCCATCCAATGCCCCGGGCGACGGGGCTGCACCGCTTGGGCGGAGATGGTGACCACATCGCCGCCGTCGCCGATATAGATCGTATCGTCGCCGAGAAATTCATTGAGTTCCCATGCCACTCGATAGGGGCTGATCGGAGTCTTGTCGGAGGTCAGCATCGGCATCAGGCGCTCGGTCTTGCTGCGCTCCAAGGCTCTTAGCTCGTCGAGCCAAGCGGTGCGCGTATTCGAGCGATTGTCCGAGCGGCCGCTGACGGCATCGCTCACCGCTTGGAGCACCGCTCCCGGATCCCCGACTATCCCGAGATCGACATCGCGGTTTTTGCCGACGGTGCGGTAATCCAGATCGATCTGCACGATGGTGGCCTGCGGGCTCAGTCGCTTTCCGTAGCCCATCCGAAAGTCGAAGGGGGTGCCGACGATCACGATGACATCGGCTTTTTTGAAGGCATCCCCGCGGGTGCGATGAAAGTGATGGGGATCCCCGGGGGGCAGCAGGCCGCGGCCGGAGCCGTTGAAGTAGGCGGGCAGGTTCAACGATCGCACGAGCCCCAAGGCTTCCTCGTGTCCGCGACAGGTCCAAACCTGAGTGCCCAAAAGAATGGCGGGACGCTCGGAGTGAACCAGAAGATCGGCGAGGCGTTCGATATCGGCCGGATCCCCGGCGGAGCGGATCGATGCCCGATATTTGCCGGCATCGGGCAGTACCGCGCTCTCGAGCGGCACTTCGCGATCCAGAACATCGCGGGGGATCTCCAAATAGCTCGGCCCCGGGGCCCCGGTGAAGCACTCCCTGGCGGCCATCGCCACCATATCCGCAACCCGCTCGGTGGAGGCGACGGTCGATGAGAACTTGGTGATCGGGCGCATCATGTCGACATGGGGCAGATCTTGCAAGCCCCCCATCCGATGTTGGCTCGAAGCGGCCTGTCCGCCGATATGCAGCACCGGGCTTTCGGATCGAAAGGCGGTGGCGATGCCGGTCACCGCATTGGTGCAACCGGGGCCTGCGGTCGTGACCACGCAGCCGAGCCTTCCGGTCTGGCGGGCATAGCCATCGGCGGCATGCGCGGCGACCTGTTCGTGACGCACATCGACCACCTTGATCCCTTCGTCGATGCAGCCGTCGTAGATATCGATGATATGCCCCCCGCAGAGGGTGAAGATGGTATCGACCCCCTCGCATTTCAGCGCCTTGGCCACCAGATGACCACCGGAGACGATCGTTTCCTCCCGGCTTTTTCGGGCCAGCGTATCGTGGGCGGTGCGCGAATTCGATGCTTTTTCTGTCGTATCGTTGGCCATGGGGGATATTCCTTCCTCGAAGGGTCTTCGTCGACGCCGAATGCAGGCATCGGAAAAAGACGAGTGGGGGGCGGTTTCGAATGGTTTTGGCCGATATCTCGGATCCGATATGCGCTTTTGCCGGTCAAAGAGATGATCGGGATCGTGAAGGGGCGTTTCGCTCTTCGTTGCCGGCTCGTGCCATCGAATCTCTCATCGCCCTCGAAGGCATCTACAACCCCGCCGCTCGATCCGATAGCCGGGCCCGGATGTATTTCACCAAGGGCAAGGCGAAGAGGACGAAGGAGATGGCCATGATCGTCGCTGCGATCGGGCGTTCGAAGAAGATCATCGGCGAGCCGTGGGCGATCAGCAGCGATTGGCGCAACGAGACCTCGGCCAAGGGGCCCAAGACGATCGCCAGCACCGCCGGGGCCATCGGATAGTCGAGTTTGCGCAGCAAATAGGCGGCGATGCCGAAAACGAACATCAGCCAGACATCGTGCATATTCTGGGTCGGCGCATAGCCACCGACCACGCAGAGGATGAAGATCACGGGGGCGAGGATCGTGAAGGGCATTTTCAATACCCAGATAAAAGCCGGGATGAAAGCGATATTCACGAGCACCGCAAAAAGATTGGCGATGTAGAGGCTGGCGATCAGCCCCCAGACGAACTCGGCTTGATCGACGAAGAGCCTGGGCCCGGGTTCGAGCCCCCAGATCACCATCCCTCCCAAGAGGATGGCGGTGGTCGGGGATCCGGGGATTCCCAAGGTCAGCATCGGCAGCATCGAGCCGGTGCTGGCGGCATTGTTGGCCGCCTCCGGAGCGGCGACCCCCGAGATATTGCCCTTGCCGAAGGAATCGGGTTTTTTCGATATCATCTTGGCCACGCCGTAGGCCATCATGGAGCCTGGGGTGGCCCCGGCGGCGGGCAGGATACCGACGAAATAGCCGAGAAAGGAACCGGCGAAGATGGCGCCCACCGCCTCCTTGGTGCGGCGTAAGGCCCCCAAGATGCGATCGACGCTGACCATGGCTTTCGAGACCCGGACATTCCCCCGGCTCGATTCGATGGTCCATAACATCTCGCCGATGCCGTAGATACCGATGGCCAATACGAGAAAGTTGATGCCGTGGAAGAATCCCTGGATATCGAAAAAGATCAGCCGCGGCTCGCCGCTGATGATATCGAGCCCCACCGCGCTCAACGCCAAGCCGATGAAAATCGAGAAGAGGGTCTTGGGGATATCGTCTCCCCCGAGCCCGATGAAGGTGGCGAAAGCCAACATCATCAACGCGAATTCCTCGGGGGAGCCGAAGGCCAGCGCCACCTCGGCCAAGGGGGGGGCGAAGCCGGTGAACAGGAGTACCGAGATGGTGCCGCCGACGAAGGAAGCCACCGCGGCCGCCGTCAGCGCCTGATCCGCCTCTCCGCGCAGGGCCATCGGGCGCCCGTCGAAAGTGGTCGCCACCGCGGTCGATGCCCCGGGAATGCCCAGCATGATCGAGCTGATGGCTCCGCCGTACATCGCCCCGTAGTAGATGGCGGCGAGAAAGATGATGGCCGAGGTCGGCGGAACGAGGAAGGTGGTGGGGAGCAGGATCGCCACCCCGTTGACCGAGCCCAAGCCCGGCATCGCTCCGATGAACAAGCCGACCGTGACCCCGACGATAACGAGAAGTAGATTGATAGGCTCGAGGGCGACGATGAATCCCTGTAACAGCGCATCCAAGATTTCCATCGCTAGACGCCTCGCATCACAAGAAGATTTCGTAAAGCGGGAAGAAAATGACGCGCTCGATCCATTCGATCGAGCCCTTGGGCAAGGTGATCTTCAGCGTGACTTCGAAGAAGAAAAAGATCGCTACCGGTATGGTCAAGGCCAGAGCGGAGGTCAATCTGAGGGAGTGGTTGCCGAACAGGCGAAGATAGAAGACCAGAAAAATGGGGACCGAGCCGTAGATGCCGATCAGATGGACCAAGCCGATCATCAAGGCCAACGAACCGGCGGCGATGATGAACAGGATCAGCGCCGGGCGATCCATGAAGGCTTCGACGGAGGTGGATGGCGGGGAGGTGCGCTGCCACCAGTTGAAGGCGATCCAGATACAGCAAACCAGCATGCCGGCGGCGAGCCAAAATGGAAAGGCTCCGCCGCCCGGTCCCTCATCCGGTATCCATCCGATTTCGAGTTCGGCGGATTTGATCATCAGCCCGATGGAGCATAGCCCCATCACGATGGCCATGATAATTTCCATTCGGCGCACGGAAAATGACTCTCCTATCGATATCGACATCAAGAACGCACGTCTTTTCGTACGCGCAGCGAAAAGAATCCGCTATCGAATATTCGACCTTCGGCAATTCTCAGTTAATGGGGTATTCGTCGAAAGAAAGTTTCGGCCTCGAAAGGGATCGGCTCTTGGGTGATATCGAGCCGATCCCTTTCGATGATTGACCGAAGTGGCTTTGAGGGCGCGGGCTTATATTTCCCCGATCGCCTTGAGGATCGTCTCGTGCCGGCCGTTGTTGTCCGTCCAGTAGGCGATCAGTTCATCACCGGTGATGAACTCGCCTTGGAGGCTTTTATCCGTCATGTACTTCTGCCACTCGGGAGAGTCGTAGACTTTCTTGAAGACGCCCCGATAATACTCCTCGGCCTCGTCGCTCATGGCTTGAGGGCCGACCACCGAGCGCTGCATGAAGTAGACGAAGTTCTTGCCGAGCTCCTTGAATGTCGGAGCCTCTTGGAACATCGGTAGCCGTTCCGGGGTGAAGGAGGCGATGGGCATCGTGGTTCCCGCCTCGTAGAAGCCGAGCTGCTCCGAGGGGTTGTTGACGGTGGAGTGGGCGTGTTTCCCCGCCAGCTCCTTGGCCACCCGACCGCCGCCTTTGAAGGGAACGTATTTCATTTGCAGCCCGTAGGCACCGTTGAGGAAGTCGGTGAGGAGCTGATCCTCCTGACCCTTGCCGGTCCCCGCCATGATCCAATCGCGCCCTTCGGCCTTCGCCGCTTTGACGAAGTCCTCGATATTGGTGATGCCGCTGTCTTTATGCACCCACAGCAAGAAGGTATCCTCGGCCATGCGTCCCACCGGAGTGAAGGATAGGGGATCGATTCCCAAATTCTTCTGGCGCATCGGGGTGGTGTAGAAGCTGTTGAGGGTTACCATCACGGTATGATCGGCGGCGATTCCCTTGGCGTTCTTCAGATGCAGCAGCGCTTCGGCACCGCTGCCGCCGGGTTTGTTGATGGGGATGAAGGGCTTCGATGCGAAATCGTTTTTTTCGATGACGCTTTGCATCAAACGGGCCATCCGATCGGCTCCGCCGCCTTTTCCGGCCATGATCACGAAATCCACCGGCTTTTTCGGCTCCCACGCGAAAGCCGCTTGGGAAAATGCCAACATGCTCGTGCCCAGCGCGAGAGTCGCTGCGAGACATCGAATGAAAAGTCCTTGCATTGTCTTCATGATCGAATCCTCCGTGCGATTCGGTTGGTTGCCATATCGATTCATGTTGCATCTTCGAGTGCGAAATCGATCTCGTCGATGCGCTCTTCCTTACCGTAAAGAGTACAACGCCAAGAGATGATAATCATGACACAAAAACACTTGCAATGCGAGAAACGAAAAAAAGAGGATCGGAAAACGAATCCGAGGCGTGGATGCGATCCTTGCGATGCCGGCATCGCAAGGATCGTCGAGCGCTCTTTCGAACCCGCCTCCTGTCGCCCCTTTCAAGCCTGTTTTTCAAGACCATGACCCTGGCCCGACGCATCATACCCTGCCTTGATATCGATGCCGGAAGGGTCGTCAAGGGCGTTCGTTTCGTCGATATCCGGGATGCGGGAGATCCGGTGGAGGTCGCCCGACGCTACGACGAGCAGGGAGCGGACGAGATCTGCTTTCTCGATATCACCGCATCTTCCGACGAGCGGAATACGATCGTTGCGGTGGTCGAGGCCGTTGCGGATCAGGTCTTCATTCCCTTGACCGTCGGCGGCGGGGTGCGCGGCATCGACGATGCCCGCCGCTTGCTGAATGCGGGAGCCGACAAGGTCTCGATCAACACCGCGGCGATCATCGATCCGGATATCGTTTCCCGCCTTGCGAATCGCTTCGGATCGCAGTGCATCGTGGTTGCGGTGGACGCCAAAATGACCGCCCCCGATCAGTGGGAGATTTTCACCCACGGGGGAAGGCGCGCCACCGGATTGGATGCGGTGCAGTGGTGTCGGCGGATGGCGGATCTCGGCGCCGGGGAGATCCTGTTGACGAGCATGGACAAAGACGGCACCAGGGACGGCTTCGATCTGGCATTGACGCGCTCGGTGAGCGATGCGGTGCCGATCCCGGTCATCGCCTCCGGCGGGGTCGGGGAATTGGAGCATTTGGCGCAAGGGGTGATCGATGGCGGCGCCGATGCGGTATTGGCCGCCAGCATCTTTCATTTCCAGGATCACCGTATCGTCGATGCGAAGCGTTATATGGCGGCGCGCGGGATCGAGGTGCGTCTATGAGGCAAGGTCCATCGATCCCTTTTCGCTGTCGGACTCAATCGAGATCGGCATATCCGTTATCGAGAACGATGACATCGCGTTCCAAGGCCCGGGTACGAAAGGAAACCCCCTTTCGCTGCGGCCACATCTCGGTTCGCAGGGTCTCCCCCGGCCATACCGGGGCGGTGAAACGAACCTGCATCGATCGAATGCGCTCGCCCTCGTAATCGCAAAGTGTGGCCATCAGCGAGTGACCGGCGTAGCCCATCGTACACATTCCATGCAGGATCGGGCGTTCGAAGCCCGCTTGGCGCGCCACCTCCGGATCGATATGCAAAGGATTTCGATCCCCGCTCAAGCGGTAGATCAGCGCGGCATCCAAGGGGATCGCCAGGTCGTGATGACGATCCGGCAGGCGATCCGGCAGGGGATGGATTGGCCGCGGCGGGGGATCGTCCCCGCCCCCGCCGCCGTCGCCTCGCAGCATCGTCGTTTGTTCGGCGGTGCAAAGCAAATCCTTGGAGTCTTCCGCCTCCACCTCCCGACGAGTGAAGAGGATCGCCCCCTTGGCCGGACCCTTGTCGTTGATCCCGATGATGCGACTGCGCCCGATCAGGCGCTGCCCGGGCTCGATCGGGCGATGGATGGTAAAGGCCTGCGCAAGATGCAATACCCTTTTCCAGTCAAGATCGAACTCGGGATTTCGTAGCCAAAAGCCGGGATGGGCGAGGATATTGGCCATCGTCGGCAGCACCCTCAACCCCTCCTCGTAGAGGTAGCGCAGTTGCCCCTCGTGCGTAGGATCCCGCCCGAAGCCGGTGCCCAAGGCGTAGAGGATGCAGGCATCGTCGCTCAACGCCTGCCTTGCCTGCGGGATCGACAACGCCATCATTCGCTCGTAGTTCATGCGGATATTCCTATCTTTTCCCGCTCGTCTTTTCTTGGTCGGCCGGCTTTGTTCGCGCTTGCCCGCCGTCGAAGACGATCCCGTCATCGACAAGGCTCTCGATTTGTTCCGGGTCGTAGCCGATCTCGCCGAGCACCTGCGCGCTATGTTCACCCGGTAGAGGCGGCGGATGACTGATCGAAAAAGGGGTCTTCGAGAAATTCATGGTCGCCCCGGGCATGCGCAACGAGCCCAGCGTGGGATGTTCCACCTCCTGCCAAAACCCCGTGGCCTTCAAATGCGGATCGTCGATCAGATCATCCGGACGATTGACCGGGGTCGAGGGAATATCGGCGGCATCGAGGGCTTTCAGCCAATCGGCGGTGCTTCGCTTGCCGATGATATCGGCCAGGGTTTCGTAGACCTCGTCGATATGCGCCAAGCGGTCGGCGATCGAGGCGAAGCGTGGATCGGTCGATAGATCCGGGCGCTGTGCGAGGTCGAAGAGCCTTTGCCATTGGGCATCGGTATAGGGCATCACCCCGATCCAGCCGTCGAGGGTGCGATAGGGGCGGCGCCACGGGGAAAGCGATCGCGGATAGCCCGCTCGCCCCCTCGCCGGAATATGGGTGCGTCCGTAGAGGTGCTCGTTCATATTGAAAGCGACCATGCTCTCGAACATCGGCACCTCGATGCATTGCCCTTGCCCCCTTCGCTCTCGATGCAGCAATGCGGCCAGTATCGCCACCACCACATTGAGCCCCGTCACCTTGTCGGCGACCACCGAGTGCACATAGGCGGGGTTGTCGTTCGTAGCCTGCAAGAAAGCGAGCCCCGATACCGCTTGGATCAAATCGTCGTAGGCCGGCTTGTGTCCGTAGGGTCCTTTGCGGGCGTAGCCATAAGATCCGCAATGGATGATATCGGGATTGATCTTGCGCACCGCCTCATACCCCAAGCCCAGACGATCGAGGGCATCGGGGCGCATGTTGTGCACGAAAACATCCGCTCCTTGCAACAGCCGCCGCATCGCCTCGTATCCTCGGGGGCTTTTCAGATCGAGCACGAGCGAGCGCTTGTTGCGATTGTTGGTAAGGAAGATCGCACCCATCCGCCGATCGGGAGCGTCGGGGGAGTTGCCGGGAGGGTTCGGCGGCGCCTTCGAGCAAGGATCGCCCGATTCATCGACTCGCCCGTCCCCTTCGTTGTCGGCGGCGATATCGCCGGATTGCTTCGGCGCCGTCGGTTGCGCTGATCCCAAGGCCCCGGCTTCTCGCATGGGATCCCATGAAAGAGGCTCGACCTTGATCACATCCGCTCCCAAATCCCCCAATAACTGGGTCGCCGTCGGGCCGAGAACGATGGTGGTCAAGTCGATGATGCGCACCCCTTGGATCGGGCCTGCCGGAGAAGGGTCCTCGGGCGCGCCGTCGGCGGAAGGTGCGAAAGGGCGTTCGGTCATCGTCGGAAGCCTCGGGGACACAAGGAGGTCGAGCGAATGCGAATCCGAGTCATCGATCGAGGCGGCTTTCGATCTTCGATATCCATTGACCTCGATCTCATGACGTCGATCTCGCAACGTCGATCTCGAAGGCGGTCTTTCGGCAAGGAGCGGCGAAACCGTAAAGCCAAGCCGCCCGATGAGGCTTGGGCGCCGCCGATCCGAGATCATCGGCAAGCCCCGTGAAGCATGACGGGGGATCTGATGAGCGTTGCAAGATAGCCTCGGCGTTTATGATAGCCGCTCGTTGCGCTCCCCGACCGGAGGCATTCTTGGGGGTGCATCGGGGATGCGTTCTTTTTCGTAAAAGGGCGCATCATCGTTGTTAAAATCACGCCGGTCGCCATCGAATGGAATCGAATCGAAAATCTCTTTTGCGACACCATCGGCGTATCGCCGCGCGCTCGGATCTCGTGGTCGAGCATCTCGATCGAGCATCATGATCGAGAGGTGGATGCGCGCTCGGCATGAATCGTTCTTTTTTTGAAGGGAGGTGGCAGGTGCAATGAAGATCCTGGTCGCGGTCAAGCGGGTGATCGACTACAACGTCAAGATACGCGTCAAGGCGGATCGAAGCGGTGTCGAACTCGCGAATGTGAAGATGTCGATGAATCCCTTCGATGAAATCGCGGTCGAAGAGGCGCTTCGGATCAAGGAGGCGGGCAAGGCGAGCGAGGTGATCGCGCTTTCGATGGGGGTGGCGCAATGCCAGGAGACGATTCGCACCGCCCTTGCGATGGGTGCGGATCGCGGGATATTGGTCGAGAGCGAGGCCCCGCTCGAGCCGCTGGCGATCGCCAAGATGATGAAGGTGATCGTGGAGCGCGAGGAGCCGGGATTGGTGATCGTCGGCAAGCAGTCCATCGACGGCGACAACACCCAGACCGGGCAGATGCTCGCAGCATTGCTCGGCTGGCCTCAAGGGACCTTCGCCTACCGCATCGAGATCGAGGGAGACAGGATGAATCTGACCCGCGAGATCGATGGCGGGTTGGAGACCTTGAATCTTTCGATGCCTGCGGTGGTCACCACCGACCTTCGTCTCAACGAGCCTCGTTTCGCCTCGCTTCCCAATATCATGAAGGCCAAGAAGAAGCCGATCGAGATGACGACTCCGGAAGCGCTCGGGGTCGATATCACGCCGCGGGTGAAAACCATCGAGGTTTGCGAGCCGCCGAAACGCGAGGCCGGGGTGCGGGTGGCGGATGTGGCCGAACTGGTCGAGAAGCTGAAGAACGAGGCGAAGGTGATCTAAATGAGCATTCTTGTCATAGCGGAACACGATCATCGCGATCTGGCGCCGGCCACATTGCATACGGTGGCGGCGGCGGGTCGGCTCGGGGACGATATCCATCTCTTGGTGGCGGGGGCGGACTGCTCCTCGGTGGCCCAAGCGGCAGCGAGGGTCGATGGGGTGAGCCGGGTGCGCGTTGCCGACGATGCGGCCTATGCCCATCAGTCGGCGGAAAATATAGCGAGCCTCACCGCGAAGATCGCCGGTGACTATTCGCATGTGCTGATCCCGGCCACCAAGGCCGGCAAGAATATATTGCCGCGGGCCGCGGCCCTGCTCGATCTTTCCCCGATCTCGGATATAAGCGGCATCGAATCCGCAGATACCTTCGTACGCCCCATCTATGCGGGCAATGCGATTGCCAAGGTGCAGTCCGTGGATCCGATCAAGATGATTTCGGTGCGCACCACCGCCTTCGATGCCGTCGCCGATCAAGGGGGGCAGGCGTCGGTGGAGGCCATCGAGTCCTCGGGCGACAGCGGTCTTTCCACCTTCGTCGGCCAGGATCTCACGCGCTCGGAGCGACCGGATCTGACCGCGGCGCGGATCGTCGTTTCCGGCGGTCGAGGCATGCAAAGCGGGGAGAATTTCTCGATGCTCGAGGGCATCGCCGACAAACTCGGGGCCGCGGTCGGGGCTTCGAGGGCCGCGGTCGATGCCGGCTTCGTTCCCAACGACTATCAAGTCGGGCAGACCGGAAAGGTGGTCGCTCCGGATCTCTATATCGCGGTCGGGATCTCAGGAGCGATACAGCATCTGGCGGGGATGAAGGAGAGCAAGGTGATCGTGGCCATCAACAAGGACGAGGAGGCGCCGATCTTTCAGGTCGCCGACTACGGGCTGGTAGCGGATCTCTTCGAAGCGGTTCCCGAACTCGACGAGAAGTTGTCGTCTTGAAAAGATCGTGGATTCGTCGATCACACCGAAGGGGCTTCGGCCGAAGGGGCCTCGGGGAGTGTCTTCTCCCGAGGCCCCTTCGGTTTTTTCGGTACTTCAATATTCGGCCCGACGGCTCGCCCTGCCGATCCGATGGGCGATGACGATCGAGGATTCGGCTTCGCCGGGATTCGATATCCTGTCCTAAGGTGTTAGCCTTCAAAGGACGGCGAGCACCGATTCCGCGCTTGATTTTTCGACCTTCGGGGGCTCGTCCTCGACCATCAGGTGGGTGATGGTGCCGTCCTCGACCACCATCGCATAGCGGTGGGAGCGAACGCCGAGCCCCTTGTCCCTAAGGTCGAGTTCCATCCCCGCGGCTTTGGTGAAGATGCCGCTGCCGTCGGCCAGCATGGCGATCTCCTCGGCATTTTGCTGACGACCCCAAGCGCCCATCACGAAGGGATCGTTGACCGAGATGCATACGATCTCGTCGATCCCCTTGGCCTTGATCTTGTCGGCGTTGGCGACGAATCCCGGCAGATGGCTGGCGGAGCACGAGGGGGTGAAAGCCCCCGGTACCGCAAAGACCACGACCTTGCGTCCGGTGAAAATCTCGTCGCTCGAGACTTGGCTCGGCCCGTCGGCAGTCATGCGGCCGAAGGTCGCTTGGGGGATCTTGCTTCCTGCTTCGATAGCCATGGTGTTGTCCTTTTATCGATGAATGGAAGAGTCGTACCTACCGCTTTGCGGATGCGTTTGATTTCGCCTGATTTCGCCCCGTGGAGCCATCGCACCTTTCGATCTCGTCCAAGGGGAAGGGCGTTTCGAGCGATTCCCGCCCTCACCCCATCCGGATCGGCAGCTCGCGCACCGGGGTGCCGGTCAAGGCGAAGATCGCATTGGCGATGGCGGGCGCCGCCGGCGGCAACCCGGGCTCCCCGGCCCCGGTGGGGGGCTCGGCGGAGGGGACGATATGCACGTCGATCGAGGGCATATCCGGCATCCGGGCCACGATGTAGTCGTTGAAGTTGCCCTGCTCGACAGCCGGATTTCTCGACCACCAGATCCAGCGTCGCCAAGTGCCTTGGATGTTCGGCGAGCAGTGTACGCCGCAGCGCGACCGGATCGCGATCCCCGGCGCGGGCGATCTCGTCGATCAGGGTCTCCATCACGAAGGCGGTATGGGTATGTTCGACCGACCGCGCTCATGATCTGTCCGCTTTGGCAGTAGCCGCATTGGGGGACATCGTGCTCGACCCATGCTTGCTGCACCGCGGATCCGACCTTGTCTTCGCCGATGGATTCGATGGTCTTGATCGATCGACCCTCGATCGCCGCCACCGGAGTGACGCAACTGCGGATGGCCTGGCCGTCCAAGTGCACCGTGCACGCTCCGCATTGAGCCAATCCGCAGCCGAATTTGGTTCCGTTGAGTTTCAAGGTATCGCGCAATACCCATAGCAAGGGAGTGGAGCCGTCGATATCGATATCGACCGGCCGGTCGTTGAGGATGAAGTTGGCCATCGACATTACCTTGAGGATTGTTTTGAAGATATCGATCGCCAAGGGATCGAGCGGGGTATTCGAAAGGATCCCTCGTAAGGAGTTCGGTGCGGGAGTATCCGGTGTGGAAGAACGCCGCAATCGACGAGTCGATCCGAGGAAGGTCCGAGGATTTCCCGGCTTTTTCTTTGCCGACGGGATATCTTCGAGCGATCGGCAATCGATCATCGGCAGTCGACGATCGGGGGCCAAGAAGAAGATGCCCGTTTGCGTTTTTCGATGAGGATCAAAAGTGGCGATTTCGATATCGGGCGCTACCGAGATCGAGATCGCTACCGTTGAATTATATCCCCCGATCGTCGATCTCCTTGCCGGGATCGAACCATGCGAGGGATTCGCGTAGCCTCACGACATGACCGATGATCAGCAAGGTGGGCGGGCGGGGGCGCTCGCGTTCGACGATGGCGGGCAGGCTTCGCACCGTTCCGGTGAGCACCCGCTGCGCGGCGGTGGTCCCTCGTTGCACGAGGGCCGCCGGGGTCTCGTGGGCAAGACCGTATTCGATCAGCCGGGTGCAGATCACCGGCAGGCTCACCAAACCCATATAAACCACCACCGTTTGCAGCGGCCGAGACAGCGCCTCCCAGTCGAGATCGATTTCTTCGTTCTTGCGATTGCCGGTAACGAAAAGGCAGGCATGGGCGTGATCGCGATGGGTCAGCGGGATCCCGGCGTAGGCCGCACAGCCCGAAGCGGCGGTGATCCCCGGCACCACTTGAAAGGGGATGCGCTCATCCGCCAGGGTCGCGATTTCCTCGCCGCCTCGACCGAAGATGAAGGGATCGCCGCCTTTGAGTCGCAGCACCCGTTTTCCTTGCCTTGCCAATCGCACCAACAAACGATTGATATCCGGCTGCGGCAAGGCATGATCGGCGCGCCTTTTTCCGGCATAGATCATCTGCGCTTGGGGGCGGGCGAGGGCGAGGATTTCGGAGGAGACGAGTCGGTCGTAGACGATGGCATCGGCGCATCGGAGCAGGCGCATCGCCCGCACGCTGAGCAGATCGGGATCCCCTGGCCCCGCTCCGACGAGGGATACCTCGCCTGCACCCGGTTCGGATAGGGCATCGCCGGTATCAATGGCTTCGGATTCGAGCCCCGGATCGTCCGAGGGGAGGATCGAGGGTGTCGAGGGATCTGCGGTCGCCCTCGTCGCCTCGTCCTTTGCCTCGCTCAGCTCGAAGATACGCTCGATCAGGGTATCGATCACCCCCGGATGATCTTCGAGGCAACGGCTTTTGATGAACTCGATCCCCGGATTGCCCCGGGCGAAGGCATCGCAATGGCCGAGGATCTTCTCCCACAAGATGCCGGCGAAGAGAAAGCAAGGGAAGACGACGATCCTGAGATAGCCGAGCCGCACCGCATGCTCCAAGGCGGATTCGATACTCGGAGGGCTCGCTCCCACATAGGCGGGCATGGCCCAGCCGGGAGCCAAGCGCTGCCACAGACGACGGGCGGCATCGGCGATACCGGCATTGGCGCGGTCGTTCGAAGCCCCGCTGCCGACAACGATCAGCAGTGTCTTCGACAGCGGGATATCGAGCGCACTGCAACGTATCGCTTGGAGGATGCGTTCGCCGGCGGCATCGAGCATCCTCGACTCGAAGCCCAAGCATCGCCCGTAGCGGATATCGCTTTCGGGGTCGCTCGTCGAATAGCGAGCGAGGGCTTCCGGGATATCCTTTCGGGCATGATCGCCATCGAAGACAAGTCCCGGTATCGCCAGCACTCTTCGATTGCCCTTGGCGCGCAGGCGGGCGATCGCGGTGGGGATATCGGGCTCGGCGAGACTCATGAAAGCGCATTCGATATCGATCCCCGGCAACTTCGCCTGCAGCCTGTCGGTCAGCTCGGCGAATCCCCGGGTCGCCGTCGGCCTTCGGCTTCCGTGGCCGCAGATCACCACGCCGGTCTTGATGGCCTCGTTGGCGAGGATCGTCGGCGGCAAGGGCATGGGTCGATCTCCGAAAAAGGGGCGTGTTTTTTTCGATATCGTCTCATCGAAGGAAGAGTGATTTTATGATCGAAGATTCATGAACCGGATATCCATTAACGGATAGTCGTCGATTTGGATCGTTGTCATGCAAAGCCGACGATATCCCGTGGAGGCTTCGAGGTGTCGGTTCATCCAAAGACCATCGACGATGCCCCTTAAGGAGGATGAATCATGGGATCCGCAATTTGCCTGGTGGTGAAGTTCGAGATCAAAGCGGGGTGCAAGGAGCGATTCATCGACATCATCGAAGAGCATGCCAAGAGCACCTTGGCGAGCGAGCCGGGCTGTCTGCGCTTCGAGATCTGCAATATCTCGAAGGACGATGATCGGGTTTTTCTTTTCGAGATGTATCGCGATGCCAAGGCCTTCGAAGAACACAAGGCATCTACGATTTTGGCCCGCACTCGCAAGCGCTACGCCGATCTGATCACTGCCAGGGAGATCCATATCTCGGATCGGGGTCGAGATTGAAAGCGGATCGCAGATGCACGCATTGCATCTTCAATACGAAGCAAATGGGAATGAATCGCTTGGAAGCCAAGGGCTTCATCGTCTCGAAGGGTATCGTTCGATCATCGATCCTTTGAGCTATGGAGCGAAAAGGGCTTGGGGGAAAGTCCTCGCAGTTCGACCCGAGCCGACCCCAATACCGACCCCGACTCCGAACCGTCATCGCCCCATCGAAGGAGATCGCTCATGAATGTCGAAAAAGCCCCCTATATCTTCATCGCCGCCATGGATGTGGACCCGGAAAAGGAGGCGCTTTTCCATGAGGTCTACGACAGCGAACATGTTCCGGCGTTGCTCGAGGTGCCCGGGGTGATTTGGGTCCGTCGCTTGCAGGCTTGCGATTTTTCATTGGCGATCGGCGCCGGGCTGTCGCGCATAGAGCGGGGACAAACCCCGAGATGGCATGCGCTCTATGGAATCGAGAGCCCCGAGGTGCTCAAAAGCGCGGCGTGGTCCGAAGCGATAGAAAGCGGACGCTGGTCGAGCCAAGTGCGCCCCTTTACCCGTCATCGTCGACATACACTGCTGCATGCGATGCCGCCTTGTCCTGACGCCAACGAGAAGGAATGATCCGCCATGTACGGAATCCTCGAGGGGCTTCGAATCGTCGAAGCCTCCGCTTTCGTCGCCGCTCCCACCGGCGGACTTGTGCTCGCCCAGCTCGGGGCGGATGTGATTCGCATCGATCCCCCGGGGGGCGGGGTCGATGCCGGTCGCTGGCCGCTCACCTCCGACGGCACCAGTTTGTACTGGGCGAGCCTGAATAAATGCAAACGCTCCATCATGGTGGATACGAAAACCCCCGAGGGACAGGAAATCGTCGCCGAGTTGATCGCCCGCCCCGGCGAGGACAGCGGCTGTTTTTTGACCAATCTTCCGCCCCGAGGGGAGCTTTCGTGGTCCTCGCTGTCCGGACGCCGCGCCGATGTGATCATGCTGCGAATCATCGGCCATCGCGATGGATCCACGGCTTTGGACTACACCGTCAACAGCGCGGTCGGATATCCGCTGGCCACCGGGAATGCCCGCGCCGATGCCCCGGTCAACCATGTCTTTCCCGCTTGGGATGTCACCACCGGTTTGACCGCGGCCTTGGGGCTGATGGCCGCCTTGCGTCGACGGGCGAAAACCGGCGAGGGCGAGGAGATCGTTCTTGCGCTTTCGGATGTCGCTTATGCGACGGTCGGCAATCTCGGGCATATCGCCGAGGCGATGATCAACGGCACCGAGCGCGAGCCGACGGGGAACGATATCTACGGCGCCTTCGGGCGCGACTTCGCAACGAGCGACGGCCACCGGGTGATGGTGGCCGCGATCACCTCTCGACAATGGCGCTCGCTGCTCGACGCCATCGACGGGCATCGAGCGATATCCCGTCTCGAGGAGATGCTCGAGGTGGATCTAAGCGATGAAGGCCGGCGCTTCGAGGCCAGGGATTCGATCGCCCCCATCGTTGCCCGATGGATCGGGGCGCACACTCTCGATGAAGTCCGCGCCGCATTCGATCGATCCGGTGTTTGCTGGGGGCCCTATCGAAGTTTTGCAAAGATGGTGCGCGACGATCCGCGCTGCTCCACCGACAACCCCCTTTTCGAGGATGTCGAGCAGCCGGGGGTCGGCACCTTCATGATGCCGGGATCTCCCTTGGAATTCATGGGCCACAAGCGCAAGCCGATCCGCCCGGCACCGGCTTTGGGGCAGCATACCGACGAGATCCTTGCCGATATCCTGGGTTTGAGCGACGCCCGGATCGGCGATCTGCGCGATGCCAAGATCGTCGCATGAACCCGAACGAACACGAATGATCGCGAACGATCAGGGGATGATCGGATAGAGGAATCATCGGGTAGATCAGTGGCCGGATGGGATAGGGATCGGCGGACGATCCTTTTTCGAAGGCCGCGCGGCGGGGTATCGAAGCGAAAACCCGAAGCGAAACCCCAAGGCGCGGCATTTTCAAACGACTCGCCGAACGAGGGAAGGAACGATGAGCGCGAAGGCCATGCAGGTGATTCGTATGCAGATATTGTGGAATCGCCTGATCGCGGTGGTCGAGGAGCAGGCGCAAACCCTGATGCGCACCGCTTTTTCCCCGATCGTGCGCGAGGCCGGGGATCTTTCCGCCGGGGTCTTCGATATCAAAGGCCGGATGCTCGCGCAAGCCGTAACCGGAACCCCCGGGCATGTCAATTCCATGGCGGAGTCGGTCAAGCATTTTCTGCGCCGCTTCCCGGTCGATACCATGTCCGAAGGCGATATCTACATCACCAACGATCCGTGGATGGGAACCGGCCACCTCAACGATTTCGTGCTGACCACCCCTTGTTTTCATAAGGGTCGGATCGTGGCCTTGTTCTCCTGCACCTCGCATCTGACGGATGTCGGTGGCATCGGTTTCGGCCCCGATGCCACCGATGTGCTGATGGAGGGGATCCATATCCCGTTGCTCAAATTCTCCGATCGCGGCCGCATCAACGAGACATTGATGGAAATGGTGCGGGCCAATACCCGTCAGCCGGTGGAATCCGAGGGCGATGTCTATTCGCTTGCGGCCTGCAACGATGTGGGATGCGAGCGCTTGGTTCAGATGATGAGGGAATTCGATCTTGGCGATCTCGAGGAACTCGCCGACCATATCTGCGAGACTTCGGCCCTTGCGGTGCGGCGCGAAATCGCCAAGCTTCCGGCGGGGGAATATCGAGGTTCGATGCGAATCGACGGCTACGAGAAGCCCTTGGATCTGGTGGCGAGATTGACGATCGATGCATCGGGGATCGAGGTCGATTTCGATGGCACCTCGCCGAAGTCCCTCTATGGCGTCAATGTCCCGATGGCCTATACCGCCGCCTATACCTGTTTCGGCCTTTCATGCATCGTCAGCGCCGAGGTGCCGAACAATCACGGCTCCCTTTCTCCTTTCACCGTGCGGGCTCCTAAGGGTTGCGTACTCAACGCCCCTTGGCCGGCGCCGGTTTGCTCTCGGCATGTGATCGGTCAGATGCTTCCGGATGTGATCTTCGGAGCCTTGGCGCAGGCGATCCCCGAGCGAGTGCCGGCCGAAGGTGCCTCCTGTTTATGGAATGTGACCATGCGCGGAGAGAATGCAAGGGGCGCCAACCAACAAGGCGGGGCGCTGTTCGCGGTCACCGCGGTCTGCAACGGGGGCACCGGGGCGCGCCCCGGCAAGGACGGCCTTTGTGCCACCGCCTATCCGAGCGGGGTGCGGGGAACGCCGGTGGAGATCAACGAGTCGGTGGCCCCGGTGATCTTCAGGCGCAAGGAATTGCGAGCCGATTCCGGGGGCGTCGGTCGGTGGCAGGGAGGCTTGGGGCAGGTGATCGAAATCGAGTCGGCTTTCGATCGGGATTTCGAACTCCTTGCGGCCTTCGATCGAGTGATACATCCGGCGAGGGGGCGAGAAGGCGGCTCCCAAGGGGATCGAGGGGGCGTATGGCTCGCCTCCGGTAAGACCTTGAAGGGCAAGGGAACGCAGACTATCCCCCGAGGCGATCGGTTGATCTTGCATACCCCCGGCGGCGGCGGACTGGGCGATCCTCGTTTGCGGGATCCGAAACTCGTCGCCCAAGACCTCTTGGCGGGAAGGATTTCACGTACCAAGGCCTTCGATTCATACGGTATCGAGCCGGAATCGAAGGCCGACGAGATCGACTGAATCGAGCCCCATCGTATCGAATCGTATCGAATCGTATCGAATCGAGTCGGATCGAATCCGTGACGGCGTGCGATCGATCGCAGGCGGTGGCTTTCGAGGGTTGTCGGTAAGCGACGGCATCCTCGACGGATAATGCGCTCGATATCGATCATCGAGTCGATTACCGAATCGATTCGATGATCCGATGACGGGATGTTCTACTCGATCGTCCAAGTATCACCGGCACGGAACAGGGCTTCGAGATCCCCGGCGCCGTCGTGCCGAAGCTCGGCATCCACCTGCTCGTTGACGAGTTCGTCGAAGACCGGTCGCTCGACGGCGCGCAGGACGCCGATGGCCTCGGGCATCGCCGGATACCGCATCCGCGCCAACATCATCGCCAAGATCGGATCCGGTGCCCGCTCATCGTGTACCAATAGATCCTCGGACTTGGAATCGTCGGTGATCGCCACCGTCTCCAAGCGAAGACCGTCGAGCCTGATACCTCGATCCCTTTTCGCTCCGAAGAGCAGCGGTTGCCCGTGTTCGACCTCCACGAGGCAATCGTTGCGCGTTGATTGATTCTTGGCGTATTCGAAGGCCCCGTCGTTATAGATATTGCAGTTTTGGTAGATCTCGACGAAGGCGGATCCCCGGTGCGCCGCCGCCCGCCGCAGGATTCCCCCCAAATGCGCGGTATGGGTATCCACCGAGCGGGCCACGAAGCTCGCCTCGCTGCCAAGGGCGATCGACAGCGGATGCAAGGGGGCATCCACCGAGCCTTGGGGGGTGCTGCGAGTGATATGTCCGGGTAGGGAGGTCGGGGAGTATTGCCCCTTGGTCAGGCCGTAGATGCGGTTGTTGAAGAGCAGGATCTTGATATCGACATTGCGCCTCAAGGCATGCATCAGGTGGTTGCCGCCGATGCTCAGGGCATCGCCGTCGCCGGTGATGACCCAGACCTGCAACTCCGGCCGCACCGTTTTCAGTCCGGTGGCGATGGCCGGCGCCCGCCCGTGGATGCCGTGCACACCGTAGGTATTGAGGTAGTAGGGAAAGCGGCTCGAACAGCCGATGCCGGAGACGAAGACCATGTTTTCCGGTCGAACGCCGATCTCCGGCAAGACCTTTTTCATCTGGGCGAGGATCGAGAAGTCGCCGCATCCGGGGCACCAGCGGATTTCCTGATCGCTGGCGAAGTCGGTAGCGCTCGGTTTGACGGCGGGAGCCGCCGTCGACCGGGATGTGCAGGCGTGAGTCTTGGTTGGGGCGCTTGTCGTCATGCGAGCGATTCCTCGATGGCATCGACCAATTCCCGGACCATGAAAGGGCGCCCTCGAACCCGGTTCAGCGAGATGATATCCACCAGATAACGGGCCTTTAGGATCATCGCCAGCTGCCCCGAATTCATCTCCGGAACCAACACCCTTTCGTAGTTGCCCAAGATATCGCCCAAGTTCGCAGGCAAAGGGTGCAGGTGGCGCAGATGGGTATGGGCAACGGCCTTGCCTTTCTTGCCGATCACCTCCACCGCTTGGCGGCAGACCCCCAAGGTGCCGCCCCACGAGAGGATCAGCAATCGCCCTCGATCCGGGCCGAAAACCTCCTGATCCTTGATGAGATGGACCGCATTGGCCACCTTGCGCGCCCGCAAGCCGACCATTTTTTCGTGATTATCCGGATCGTAACTGACGTTTCCGGTGCCGTGGTGCTTTTCCAAACTCCCCACCCGATGGGCCAGGCCCGGTGTTCCCGGCAAGGCCCATGGGCGAGCCAGCCATTCGTTGCGCGAATACGGCAAGAAGGGCGCATCGTCGGCGCTCGGTGCTTCGGGGTGGGCGATATCGATGGGTGGGATGCGCGCGATATCCGGGATGCGCCACGGCTCCGCTCCGTTGGCGATGAAGGCGTCCGAGAGGACCACCACCGGGGTCATCAAGCGGGTGGCGATGCGCCAAGCCTCGATCACGATATCGAAGCAGTCGGTCGGCCCGCCGGCCGCCAGCACCGGCAAAGGGGATTCGCCGCTGCGCCCGAACATCACTTGCAAGAGATCCGATTGCTCGGGTTTGGTCGGCAAGCCGGTGCTCGGCCCCCCGCGCTGGATGCTCAATATCAAAAGCGGCAGTTCGAGCATGATCGCAAGCCCCATGGCCTCGGTTTTGAGTGCGATCCCCGGTCCGCTCGATGCCGTGACCCCCATCGCCCCGCCGTAGGCGGCGCCGATGGCGGAGGTGATGGCGGCGATCTCGTCCTCGGCTTGGAAGGTGCGCACCTTGAACCGTTTGTGCCGGGCGAGCTCGTGGAGGATATCGCTGGCGGGGGTGATGGGGTAGGAGCCGTAGAAGATCGACTTGTCCGAGAGTCTCGATGCGGTGATCAATCCGAGGGCGAGGGCTTGGTTGCCGGTGATATTGCGATACTCCCCCGGCGGAAGATCGGCGGGGGGCACGCGATAGCTGCGCTCGAAGGCTTCGGTGGTCTCGCCGAAATTCCACCCGGCGCGCAAGGCCAGAGTGTCGGCCTTGGCCACATCCGGGCGATCGCCGAATTTTCGGTCGATCCACTCCAAGGTGGTTTTCGGATCGCGGCCGCAAAGCCAATAAACAAGACCCAAAGCGAAGAAATTCCGGCAGCGGGTGGCGATTTTGCGCCCCACGCCGCTTTCGGCCACCGCATCTCGGGTGAGCGAAGTCAGCGGCACCCGGATCAGGTTGAAGGCGTCCATCGCCCGCTCTTCCAAGGGATCCTTCTCGATGCGGGCGAGTTTCAGATTTTTCGCATCGAACATATCCTCGTCGACGATCAAGGTGCCGTGGGGGCGCAAGAACGAGAGGTTCTGCACCAGCGCTGCGGGGTTCATCGCCACCAGAATATCGACTTCATCCCCCGGGGTATGAATATCGCGGGCCGCGAAATGCACTTGGAAGCCCGATACCCCGGCCAGGGTGCCCTTGGGGGCGCGAATCTCGGCCGGAAAATCCGGGAAAGTGGAGATATCGTTTCCAAAAAGGGCGGAAGTCCCGGCAAGCCGGTCGCCGGCGAGTTGCATGCCGTCTCCGGAATCCCCGGCAAAACGCACCACCATCGAATCGAGGGATTCGATCGGCTTCGTCGGTGTCTTCAATGGATCGGATGGGCCGATGCTATGACTCATCTTCGGTTCGATCGTTGCCATTGTCAGGTTCGATGCATTCCAAGGCCGCCGGCGGCTCTTTGCGCCATCGGCGATCGAAGGTTTCGGGTGAAGGCGTCGATCCGCCTTTGGCGAGTTTCATGCCCTTGAATCTTCGGCGAGCGTTTGAACGGGTGGCGATACCGTTGTAAAGGGCAAAGTCGATGGGCGAGGCGTCGGTGAGGGCGCAGCGCAAGCGATATTCGCCTGTCCTTTTTTCCATCGGCGAAGCGGCATCGCAGCGCTCGACTTGCCGCCATTTCGCTTTTCGGATCGAATCTTTGAAAGCATCGAGCCTTGTGCGTCCCGATTCGTTATTTGCTTTTTCGAATCATGGATGCGGGATTTTAACCCGACAGACCCCTTTCGAGAGTCTTGATATCGTCGAAGGAACGCTTTTTCATCCTCGAAATTCCTTGCATTCGAGGCGAGCGATGATGGCCGGAGTCTTCGGCATTTTTTCTCGGATGAGTCCTCTCGGGCGCTTATGATCGATCGCAAATCATCCTCGCTCACCGATTTTTGAGGAAACCCCCGAGATGAAACTGTTGATGTTCCATGCCGAGCGTTTCGGCTACCGAGCGCAAGGCGCCGATGGTTCGAACGCCGCTCATCGGGCGGATTCGCTTGGGGCCTCGGTGAGTGAGCCCTCTTTGCGCCGGATCGAATCCTCTTCGCTCACAGGTCGGGTCGAGTCGGCGATCTTGGTATTGGTGCAAGTCGAGTCCGGCGATATCGATCGACAAGAGCGGCTCGTCGCCAAGGCTACCCGCAATGTGAAGTGGTTTGCGAGCAAGCGTTCCCTCGATCATGTCGTGCTCCATTCCTTCGCCCATTTGGGAGGAGAGTCCTCTTCGCCCGATGCCGCCCGGGAGATCCTCGGTCGACTCGCAGGCAGGCTCGAATCGAAGGGCTTTTCGGTCTCGTTGACCCCCTTCGGCCGCAGTTTCGCTCTCGATATCGCCATCCACGAGGATCCCGGGGCCAAGGTATTCAAATCGATATGAGCGATCTTGCGCCGCTTTGCGGGCTCTTTTACGCGATATTCGGCTCCCTCCGCTCGTTCCCCGCTCTCATCGCTCTTCGGCGGCCGATCTTCGAAAAGCGGGTTTCGACCCCATCGAGATGGCTCGGGTGGATGGCCCGATGCGATGCTCCGGGGAATGTCGCCGGGCTTGGCCGGTCACGATGCGCTGGATCCTCGGATGGCTTCCAGGTGCCGGATCAGTCGATCGAGGGCTTGACCTCGATGGCTGACGGCGTTTTTTCGCTCAGGAGAGAGTTCGGCGGCGCTCATCCCGATGGCATCGTCGAAAAAGATCGGGTCGTAGCCGAATCCCGACCGGCCTTCGGGGGCCTCGAGGATGCGTCCGGCCCACCGACCCTCGCAGATCAGCGGGCAGGGATCGTTCTCATCGAGCATGAAAACGATGACGCAGATAAAGGTGGCGGTTCGCTCGGGCAAGGCCACCCCTCGCAGTTCGTCGAGTAGATGGGCGATATTCTCTCGATCCGAGGCATGTTCCCCGGCGTAGCGGGCGGAGCGAATGCCGGGCCTGCCACCGAGGGCGTCGACGGCGATGCCGGAATCATCGGCGATGGCGGGCAAGCCGGTGTTGGCGCAAGCCGCGCGGGCTTTGATCAGCGCGTTCTCGACGAAGGTGGGGGCATCCTCGGGCGGCGGGTTTCCGGCGAAGGGATCCTCTCCCGAGAGGATCGGAGCTTCGTCCCCCAGCGTCGACAGCCGCCGACGGATCTCGGCGAGTTTGCCGGAGTTGGTGCTCGCAAGGACGATCCGCATCGATGTTCTCGAAAACTTTTTTGCAGTGTCGAATCGTGCAGTGTCAAAAACGAGGGCGAAGAGCGGCTCGTCGCTTCGATCGAGGGATCGAATCAACCCTCGGCCAAGGCCGTCCGTTGGGCTTCGATCAGATATCCGATGCCCTTTCGCGCCAGCCCCAACATGGCGTCGAGATCGGTGAAGGAAAAGGGTTCGCTCTCGGCCGTTCCTTGGATCTCGATCAGATCGCCGGCATCGTTCATCACCACATTCATATCGGTCTGGGCGCAAGAATCCTCGGCGTAGTCGAGATCGAGGCGGGCTTCGCCTTCGCAGATCCCCACCGAGACCGCCGCCACTTGGGTCCGAAGCGGATTGCCTCCCTTGGCGGAGCCGGGGGCGATCTTCGCGATGGCGTCGACGAGGGCGACATAGCCCCCGGTGATGGCTGCGGTGCGGGTGCCGCCGTCGGCCTGCAGGACATCGCAGTCGACGGTGATGGTGCGTTCCCCCAAGGCTCGGGTATCGACCGCCGCCCGTAGCGAGCGCCCGATCAGGCGTTGGATCTCGAGGGTCCGACCGCTTTGGCGACCTCTGACCGCTTCGCGCGGCGAGCGCGAGGAGGTGGCGTGCGGGAGCATGCCGTATTCGGCGGTTATCCAACCCCGACCTTTTCCGCGCATCCACCTCGGTACCTGATCCTCGATGCCGGCGCAGCAAAGCACCTGCGTGGATCCGAATTCGACCAATACGGAACCGTCGGCATATCGGGTGTAATGGCGAACAAGGCGCACTTTGCGCATTTCATCCACCAATCGTCCGCTCGGGCGCATCGCTTTTCCTTTTCATGAGGGTGTCGGTATAGAGGGTCATCGATGATGCCCCCGATCGTGTGGGGTGGGGGAGGTATTGCGAAGCCATGAAGCATCGCCGCCGATCGTCGGCGCCGAGGTTCTTCTCGGCAGGGCGATGCCGCTCGAAGAGTCCGGAGAATGTCACTCGCTCCCGGTGTAGTGCTGCGGCCAGTGCTCCTTGACCACCGGACTATCGCTCGCCAAGGCGTGGCAAGTACCGATGAAGCGAGCGGATTTCGGTGAATTCGTGCCATCGTCCCCGGTCGTTTTCGCATTGGCATGATGGCGTCCGGCGAGGGTCTGGAAGGCGGCGGTGCCCAAGGAGAAGGCCAGCTCGACCAGATGCGTACAGCCCTCGGTGCCGCCGAGTCTTTGGCGGACCGCTTGCCGAAAGCCCGGTCCGATGACCAGACCCTCGAGCCGCCGGAACGCGGGAGTGATTGCCGGGCAGACATGGAAGGGTCCGTAATCCGTCGCCGCCTCGGCCTTGTGGATCAGCATGTCGTCGTCGATGGTGATGCGAAGCCACATCTCATGAACCGGCTCTCCCGGCGGAATTTCTCCTCGATGCCGGTTGGAGAACGAATAGGTCTTGGTATCGACCAGATGCCCCTCGATATCCCATAGGCCATCCTCCCGGAGGTAGCCTTGGCACTCGATATGTCGGGTGTGGATGGGTTCTTTGGGGACGGATTCAGAAAGAGGCATGAGGATGATCTCCCGATCGACGATGTCCATGATGAAAAACCGGCCCGCCATGAAATATCCTCGCACCGATCGGTGCATTCCATGG
>JFBG01000013.1 GCA_000583135.1 Thioalkalivibrio sp. HK1 | reverse complement strand
GTATGGACCCGCTCCGGCGACGGAGTGCTGGTCAACAACAGCGCCGTGCTCGAAAGCGTCTTGGATGCCAGCCACGGCTATCGCCGGGTGGATATCGAATCCATCCCCGGCCCCGATGGGGACGAACAGACGAACCTTCGCATCCGATGCCTCGCCCCCGAGGGCCAGCACTGCACGAGAACGGCGTTCACCTGTTACACCGACGACGGAATGCTGCACGAGGGAGCGTTGGGTCGCCTCGACCGGCTGACGGTCAGGCACTTGCAAACCAGCGAGTTGGCATCGCTCATCGACCATCGTTGGGAGGAGATGGGGCTGTCATGCGAGTTGCACTCCGATCAACCCTTCACGGTACAGGTGATGACCCGCACCGGTGGCGGCGGAGCGCTGGTCAACAACAGCGCCACCGGGGTGCTCGAGAACTAGCCTTCGGTATTCGCCTTCGAAGTTGGATGCTTCGATCAAGGGCGGCTTCTCCCCAAAGGACGAGCCGCCCTTTTTATCGATAGAGAAATGTTCTTTCGAGGCTATCTTCGATTGGATCGATCGATGATCTAAAAGCCCAAGAGTCCGGGGAGATAGCGTCCGGGCAAGAGGGCGAAGACTCCGGCGGTGATCGCACCGATCATGGTGCCGATCATCGCTCGGCGGTGCCGGTTCACATCGCGGCGAAAGCGAATGGCGTGGATTGCCAGCGCCATCGATAGCAAGGTGAAGACCGAGAGCAAGTGAATCCAGCTCAAGCGTCCGTCCTCGAGTTCGCGGATTTGAAAGGAGCCCAGAGCCACCGCCGACATCAGCCCCACCCAAGTCCATCCGATGATGACATGGCGCAAGGTGCCTTTGGCACCGGCAAGGTTGATCGCTCCGAGCGCAAGAGCGGCAAGGGCGAAGGAAAGATGTAGCCAAATCCAGATGATATCGTTCATATCGATTGGCATTCCCAATGAGCGGGCGGTTGGGTATTCGAACGATGCAAAGCGATGTCGGGGGGCTCGAATACCGCCGGATTATGAGCGAATCTCTTCGGTCGCAAAGAGGCTCGGGTCAAGGCTTTGGCGCTTTCGGGCTCGCCGCCTTCCGCCTTCCGCCTCTTCATCGGTGATGGTCGGGCGGGAGAGATTCCTTGTCTCTTGTAGGATCGATTGCGAAGAGGGTGGCGGCTTTTCGGGCTCGGCTACCGGTCGGTCATCGTAAGCCGGGGCATTGCGGGCCGGTAAGAGCGGTGGCATTCGCGCTCTTTCGCCGCCGATAGGCGCTAAGGCCTCGTTTATTCTTCGATGCGCCGCAATTCGATCGTGAGATAATTTCGCTCGACTTGTTGATCTCGATCCTCTTGGGTGCGTTGCCGATCACCATGTTGAACACTATCGAAGGATCGAATCCATCCGTTATTTGCGTCCTCGGAAAATCGATCCGCTCGATCCTCGATACCGATGATTGCGAGCCATCGAAGACACTTTAACGTTGCAAAAACGATCCCCCCAAGACCCTTCCTTCGCCGGATCTCGAGCGACCTTGCCATCGCTCGATGCGCTTGAATCTTGCCTCGAAGCGCAGGCGATGCGTTCGGGATATAAAATCCCGACTTCGGCTCGGCTTTTGCTGGCGCGCTATGTGCTGCTATTGGCAAAGTGGAATCGGGCGAGCAATCTCACCTCGGTCAGAGATCCCTTCTCGATGATCGAACGGCATGTGCTCGATTCCTTGACCGCGCTCGAATCCGTTTATGGAGCTCGTCTTTTGGATGTCGGCACCGGTGCCGGATTGCCCGGAATCGTGTTGGCGATCATGCGCCCCGATATCCACTGCACATTGCTCGATTCGGTGGGTAAGAAGACTCGCTTTTGTGCCCAAGCGGTGTTGGAACTCGGGCTTCGGAACGTGGAGGTTGCAACGGAGCGTCTTGCCGACCATCGGCCCGCTCGCTCCTATTCCACCGTCATCAGTCGAGCGGCGATGTCGGTGGCGGAGTTGTTGGCGGGGTCGAAGCCGTTGATCGAGCCCCCGGGCCGGATCGTCGCGATGAAAGGGCCTCGGCCCTTGCCGGAGTTGGATGCCATCGAAGGGGAGGGGTTGTCGATCCGGATCGAGGATGTGCGACGAAGCGAAGGCTGCCCGCCGACGACGCTGGTTTCGATCGATATCGTCGACGGGATCGTTTCTTCTTTCGGAGTCGATCCCGGTTCGGTGATCGATGGCCGATGAATCTTCGATTTTTCGATCCGATAAAAGGATCGAAGAAGAAAAAGAATATCCGTCGATATGACTTATCGGGAGGTGGTGGCCGCAATAACGTCGAATTCGAGCGACGATGCCTTGTCTTAGTGATATCGACACCGATGTCAGGGGATCGGCGACATGGTCGACGATACGGGGGTTTATGATAAGGATCGTGACGTGATTCAATCGCCGCTCGAATACCCCCCAGCGAGCCGCTTTCTTTGACAAGGCATCTCGGGTCTCGCTTTGCCTGCGAACTCGGCCCGTTCCCGGCTGCCACCGAGGGCCATGATCGGCCGCTTCGGTTCTTGCGGCATCGTTCGGCGTGAGCGAACCGTGCGGAAAACGCAATTCGGCACCGTTGTCGTTCGAAAAGGTCATTCTTGCTTCGCCGTGGAGCGGCGCATTCAATCGGGAAGAAGCCGGCATGGGGAAGATCATCGCGGTGGCGAACCAAAAGGGCGGGGTCGGCAAGACGACCACGAGCATCAACCTCAGCGCCTCTCTCGCCGCTGCGGGGCGGCGGGTTTTATTGGTCGATCTCGATCCCCAAGGGAATGCGACGATGGGCAGCGGGGTGGACAAGACCGCTCTTGAGCGTTCGGGCTACGATGTCTTGATGAGCGAGGCTCCGCTATCGTCGGCGGTGGTCATGCTGGCAGATAGCGGCTATCACCTGCTTCCCGGCAATGCCGACCTGACCGGTGCGGAGGTCGGGCTGCTCGACGAGATCGGGCGCGAATTCCGATTGCGGCAAGCGTTGGAGGCGGTGCGCGAGGGCTATGACAGCATATTGATCGATTGCCCGCCTTCGCTGAGCATTTTGACGGTCAATGCGCTGGTCGCCGCGGATTCCGTGGTCATTCCGGTGCAATGCGAGTATTACGCGCTCGAGGGTCTTTCCGCTTTGCTCGAGACCATCGAGAAGATTCAACGCCGCATCAATCGCGGTCTTCGCATCGAGGGGCTTTTGCGCACCATGTTCGATTCTCGCAACAACCTATCCGGTCAGGTCTCGGCGCAGCTGACCCGGCTCTTCGGCGGCAAGACCTTCGATACCGTCATTCCGCGCAATGTTCGGCTGGCCGAAGCCCCGAGTCACGGCCTGCCCATCTTGCTCTATGACCGCGAGAGCAGCGGCTCGCTGGCCTATATCGAACTTGCGAACGAAATCATCCAACGCGATGGTCAACGCGGGGATCGGCGCCGGGAGGGGGCTCGCTGAAAGGCGAGCCGCGTCGCTAGTGGCCAAAAAACGCAGGCGCGGTCTCGGACGCGGTCTCGATGCGCTGCTCGGCGATATCTCCCCGGAGGTGATGGGAGAGAGCGCCGCGGACATGGGCAGCGACCTTCGTTCCATGCCCGTCGATCTCATCCGTCCCGGCCGCTATCAGCCGCGGCGAAGCGTGGATCAATCGTCGATCGACGATCTCGCGCGCTCGATTCGGGTGCGCGGCATCGTGCAGCCGATCGTGGTGCGGCCTATCGAAGGCAAGGAGTTCGAGATCATCGCAGGCGAGCGGCGCTGGCGGGCGGCGCAAGCCGCCGAGCTGCATACGGTGCCCGCGATCGTGCGCGATTGTCCGGATGAAGAGGCGGCGGCGATCGCCCTCATCGAGAATATTCAACGCGAAGATCTCAATCCGATCGAGGAGGCCGAGGGTTTTCGTACCCTCGCCGAGGAATTCGGCCTGACCCACGGACAACTCGCCGAGGCGGTGGGGCGTTCGCGCCCCTCGATATCGAATGCGCTGCGCCTGCTCGATCTCAACCCCGACGTTCGCACGCTGGTGCAGCGAGGGGATCTGCAAATGGGCCATGCCCGCGCGTTGCTGGGGATCAAAGGCACAGCGCAAAGCACAACGGCGAAGGAGGTGGTGCGCCGAGGGCTCTCGACCGGCGAGACCGAACGTTTGGTGCGCTCGAAAGCCCCGGGCAAGCGCGCAACCGAAGGCGACGGGACATCGACTCGTCGGGATGCGGATCTACAACGGATGGAGAACGATCTCGGAGAGCGCTTGGGAACGCAGGTGCGCATCGATCACAAGAAAAGCGGCGCCGGTCGGCTGGTCATCCACTATGCGGGCCTCGATGCCCTCGACGGCATCCTCGAACGGATTCGCTAGCGATTGGGCGTGCTAATATCTCGAACATCCAAGGTGGAATCGATGAGCCAAAACGATGCTGAATCGGACCGTTAAATCCAAGCGATCGACTCCTGATCGAAAGAAAGACCTTGACATGGCGATTCCCGATATCCACCTCGGAAATTGTCTCGATATCTTGCCCGATCTTCCCGATGAATCGGTCCATTCGGTCGTGACCGATCCACCGTATTTTCTGGACGGCTTGGATGCGGATTGGAAAAAAGGAAAGCGCGGCAAGCGAGGAACGGGTTCGGTCGGGGGCTTGCCGATCGGTATGAAGTTCGACAGCGAACAAGGAAAGAGGTTGCAGGCATTCTTGGAGCCGGTATTCGAGCAACTGATTCGTATTTTGAAGCCCGGCGGATTCATGTTGGTGTTCTCCGCCCCCAGGCTCTATCACCGGATGGCGATTGCGGCCGAAGACTGCCGATTCGAGATTCGGGATCAATATATTTGGCAGTTCACGCAAAGGGCGCAGTTCAAAGCCTTCGGCATGACGCATTTCTTGAAAAAGAGAGTCGATATCTCCGATCAAGAACGAAAGCGTTTGACCGAGGAGATGGATGGTCGTAAAACCCCGCAGCTTCGACCTCAATTCGAATCGATTCTCTGCGCCCAAAAACCTCGAGAGGGCACGTTCGTGGATAACTGGAGACGACACCGAACGGGCTTGATCGATTCGAGGCAAAGCCTGACGGGAAATGTCCCGTCAACGGTCATGAGCGCGGAGAAACCGACAAAGGATCGATATAACTGCCATTTGACGCCAAAGCCCCTCAAGATATGCGAACACTTGATCAAAGTGTTTTCCTGCGAAGGGCAAACGATATTGGATCCCTTCCTCGGTTCGGGTACCACCTGCCTTGCTGCGCAAAGAACGAATCGATTCGGCATCGGAATCGAGATCAATCCCGACTATGTCGCCATCGCCGAGAAGCGATTGGAAATTGAGCCGAGGAAATCCACCCGAGCTGCTTATGAAGAATTTTCCAAAACGAGCGAATTCTATTTGGAAGATCGAAAATGGATTCATGCTTAGGCTTAAGCAGTTTGATAAAATAAATGAATTTAATTTGAAAAGGGTGTAAAATTAATGAGGAAAATCGTTGAGTGAGACAAGGTAATTTTTTCAAGGAAAATCGATCATGATAAAGTATGTACTAGGTACTCTAGGGGCGATTGCAGCAACATTCACCATCACACCGAACGAACAAGAAAGGACTTTTATTCTGTCGATCGTTGTCGCTGCATTTGTTGTGAAATTTATTTGGTACATTGAAACCAAAGATGATGATCCCCCAAAAGACAGAATGGAAGAATTACTCATTTCTTCCAAGCGAATATCATTTTGGTTTGGCTTCGCATCTGGGTTAATGTTATGTACATTTTTCGTTTGGATAAATTTTTCACTTTTCATAAGACTATTGCAGTAGAGTCTTATAATTCAATGAAATTATATACTAATAGATCCACTTTTGAAAAAGAGAGTATCGTACCAAAGCCTTTTTTCGGATTCCAAATGCTGACGGCTGTCGCCGCTAACGTCACCGAAGCAACCAAGATGTTCACTCAATTGCTTTGGTCGCAACGCAGACATTGCTCTTTGATGTCAAGGGATAGCATCATTGAGTATTCATTAATTAAGGAGACGTAAGTCAGCCGTTATTTAACAGTGCATTTGCACAGTGTACTGATAAAATTGATAGTGCCGAATTCGATCGATTTTTTGTTCATGAGAATGATGATGTTGATTTATCTATGGCAGTGTCTGACGCTTTTATGTAGATAAGGCAATTTGTTAATATGCCGATAAGCCAAGTCGTCATCAGCGAGTTCTTTGTTCTTGGTTCGACTGTGTCTAGCAGATCGATATACACCGTTGGTCCGCTCTCAGAGTTGACCAAAATGGCTTTCATCTCGCTTATCTTACGGTCTCTGATGTCAAGAATGAGTTGTTTTTTCGGTAGGTCTGCAGCCCATCTCATTTTTTCGGTTTGCTTGTTCCTCTCTTTTCCGCCGATATATATTACATCCATTTCGATCTCACCCGAGAGATTAGCCAACTGGCCGGAGCACGCTTTGCGCCCGCGATGATGCAGATGCTATGTCGATGGCCGTGTGATATCCAGATCCTTTGCTGGCTGCTATCCAAATAGATGCTTTTGCAAGAAACATGCTGCAGGTAGAAGAAATACAGCCACTTGCGCAGAGGCACTTCGCTTCTTTCAAAGATGATACTGTATTTCACCGAATAGATTTTCCGGCAGTCCTTGCACTGAGAATATTATTTTCTGGTCTTCCGGATGCTGTGGTATTCGCTCGAGCATTTCAGACATGAGGGCTCTCCATCTTTCCAAAGCAGCATCTCAATGGAATCTTGATTGGAGGCTTTGTCTAGAAATCATTCGAAAATCTGTTGTACACTAGGGACGACAGGCTTGTCTTCCGAGTCGTTCATGGGATCATCTCCGCTTGGATGGTTTGGCTAACCAAGCCATTAAAACCATTGGAGAATATGCTCCCATGTAAGTACCATGTTTTTTATCTTTCGAGAATCGTCTTTCCGAAGATTGTCTTTCCTTAGAGCGTATCGATCTCGGTAGTTAATTTTATAAAATACACTCTCATCGGTTTTTATAAAGGATATGGCTTTCAAGTTAGATGGATTTCATCACTAACCGACTTCGACATCGGTTCCTATATCGCTTGTCGCATCATCGGCCGATGTTTTTGATTGCATAGATCGTTCGTTTGGCCGATGGGAGCGAATATATCGATCGCCGCCCCCTCGATATCAAGGTTCTTCATGATATCGAGGGGCTTGTAGAGAAGCGGATTTTTTTCCCCAGCGTAAGGTATATCCCGATTTATCCGCAAGATTGCGCGCAAATATAGAGGATTTGATGTCTCCGACAGCATGGAGACGATCCACTACTTCTTGTACATATTGTTTAAGAAGCGCTTCATCGATCCTACGAACTCTTAGGATGATCTTTCGCCTTGCGCTGCGGGGCATCCCGTATTTCAGTCGCCGTCCGATCCGCTCTCTATAAGCTTCGTCGCACTCTCTTCGAAGGCAGATATCGGGGTAGTGACCCCCGTCGGCGAGATCTCCTCCGCAAGCCCAGCAAATCCCCTCGGCCATGATGGCGAGATCGAAACCCATTTCATCTGCGACATTGATCGCATAGTTACACTCACCGGCATCGACGAGGCGCTCCGATTCTTGTTGCATCGATCTCCGAAGGAGGTTGATATGATTGAATCGCATGTTTTTTGCGATGTTCAATGCGCCTTGATAATCACCGACGTCGATGCGACGCTCGGCCACCAGCTGCACCGCATGCCGAACATGATAGAGGCTATCCAAGAAGGGGCTTTTATATTCGAGCGACCTGACGGTTTCATACTCGCCGGCCTCGACGCGGCGCTCGATCTCTTTTATCCGTTCAAGATCCAAAGGGACCATTATCGATAATTTTTCCATCGGTATTTTCTCCGTGCAAACGATCGATCCTTGAATGGAAATCGATAGCCGGTGTTCGTGAGCGGCGCGATGACAAGGTCGATCGATGATCCCGGCCAGGAAGACGATGGGCGTATTATCCGATTTTTGCCCTTCGAGTGCTTGGCGCTTTTCCGTATGGGCGCAGATCAAGCCGATGCTGTGGTGTAAAAAGGATGCTGATTCGTCGTTCGGGCGATGACGATATCGGTAGCCTCATGCGAAAAGAAGGTGGCTCCCACGGCACTCGACATTCGCGATCGAAGCCATGACGGGGCGATATCGTCGGGGGCGGGAGGGTGCGAACGATGCCCCCGGTGCTCGGGTTTCAGGTGGATCGATGATGGGGATTTCTCGGTATCGATGCCGGATTCGTCGACAAACTCCGTATGACGAGCGCCGATTCCGGTCTTTGGCTTGTCCCCGATGAGAGGCGGTCTTTTCTCGCACATCTTCGATGCAAGCGGCATCCGCTTGGGCTCGAAATCGCCTTCATCGACCGATTTCGGGCGCGATGAGGGCTCGATCACGGGCGATCCGGTACCGGGCGGATGGAGGAGGCTCCCAAGAGGGTGCGATTCCCGACTCTCGTTTTCGTTTGATCCAAAAGCGCAGATTGCCTTATAATGCGCTGCGCAAAATCCGAGTCGTCGAGCACTCGAAGCGTACGGCAAGCCTTCGTTGGTGATTGAAGGCATCCGTGTCCGATCATCGAGCATCGGGAAGCGGCGATGTGATGAAGTCGTCTTCCTTGGGCCTTCGGGTGGTGCAGGTGCAGGGCCTGCTCTTGGTGACGGTGGGTTTGGGGGCTTATCTGTGGGGTCCGCAAGGTGCGCTTTTTTCGGCATTGGTCGGGGCCTTCAATAGCCTCGTTCCCAGCGTCTACTTCGCGCACAAGGTCTTGCGATCCGAAGGAGGAAGTGCGAACGCCCTCGGACAATGGCTCAGGGCGGAGGTGGGGAAGATCGCGATCATCTGCGGGCTTTTTCTCGCCACTTTCTTGTTGTTGAAGGATTTGAACGTACCGGCGCTTTTTGCCGGCTTCATCACGGTGCATATCGGAGGGGTCATCGCCTCCATCGTGTTCTCGTCCACATCGAGAATCCGATGACTTGAATCACCGCTTGCAGACTTGAATGAAGCACTGATTGAGAAAGAGCGCAGATAATTTCCGAAATTTGCGCATGGTTCACGGAGCCCTTTGCCGCTCCTCAAGTTTTTGGATTCGAAGCGAAGAACCCGATGGCCGCTCAGACCTCCACCGAATATATCCAGCACCATCTGCAAAACCTCGCGCTCGGGGTTCACCCCGAGAATGGCTTCGGCTTCGCCCAAAGCGCCGCCGAGGCGAGGGAGATGGGCTTTTGGGCGATTCATGTCGATACCATGCTCTGGTCGGTGGGGCTAGGCGCGCTTTTTCTGTGGATTTTCCGCAAGGCGGCGCTCAAAGCGACGAGCGGGGTGCCCACGCCCTTCTTGAATTTCGTCGAGACGGTGATCGAATTCGTCGATCAGAATGTCCGCGGCACCTTCACGGCCAAGAACGATCTCGTGGCACCGATAGCCCTGACCCTCTTCGTCTGGATCCTGCTGATGAATACCATGGATCTGGTGCCGGTGGATTGGATCCCTCATTTGGCATACGTCCTGGGCGTTCCTTATATGAAGGTGGTGCCGACCACGGATCCGAATGCGACCTTCGGCCTTTCCCTTTCGATATTCGCGCTCACCATCTATTACAGCATCAAGGTGAAAGGCGCCAAGGGCTTTTTCGGCGAGCTGGCCTTCCAGCCCTTCCCCAAATTTCTCTTTCCCGTGAATCTCTTCTTGGAAGGGATCTCGCTGATATCCAAGCCGGTTTCGCTGGCATTGCGCCTGTTCGGAAACCTCTATGCGGGCGAGATGATCTTCATTCTCATCGCACTGCTTTACAGCGGTGGCCTATTTTGGGGGCTCGCAGGAGGGGCGCTGCAATGGGGGTGGGCGGTCTTCCACCTCTTGATCGTGACCTTGCAGGCCTTCATTTTCATGATCTTGACGATCGTCTATCTGGATATGGCGCATTCGCATCACTGATCATCAACGCTTCGTACTTTCGACCTTGTTTCGGGCATCGCCCGAAGATCGTGACAATCTCGACAGGAGATTAAAGAGATGGAAACAGCTCTGCTTTATATCGCCGGCGGCCTCATGCTCGGGATCGGTGCGGCCGGGGCCGCGGTCGGGATCGGCATCTTGGCGGCCCGCTTCATCGAGGGCATCGCCCGTCAGCCCGAGATGCTGGGCATGCTCCGCACCCAGTTTTTCATCATGATGGGTTTGGTGGACGCTTTGCCGATCATCGCGATCGCCATCGGTCTCTATGTGCTCTTTGCGGTGGTGGGCGGCTGATCCGCCACCAGAGGAATCGATATCATGAACATCAATATGACGCTGATCGGTCAGAGCATCGCGTTCGGGGTGTTCGTGTGGTTCTGCCTCAAATATGTTTGGCCCCCGATCCTCAATGCGTTGGAAGAGCGACGCACGAAGATCGCCGATGGTCTCGCCGCTGCCGAAGCCGGACAGAGGGCGAAGGCCCAAGCGCAGGTGCGGATCGAGCAGGAAGTCTCGGGGGCCAAAGAGCAGGCCCGCGAGATCATCGCCAACGCTCAGCGTCGTGCGGGAGAGATCGTCGATGAGGCCAAAGCCGATGCTCGGGTCGAGAGTGCCCGGATCATCGAGGCCGCGCAGGCGGAGATCGATCAGCAGACCCACCAAGCCCGCGAGGTTCTGCGCGGCGAGGTCGTGAATCTGGCGCTGGCGGGAGCCGAGCAGGTTCTCGGTCGGGAAGTCGATGCCGCCGCCCATGCCAAGGCTCTCGAGAGTCTGGCATCGCGACTTTGATTCGTCGGATCCATCGGTAAAAGGGAAGCGGAGGCGGAAATGGCGGAATCGGCGGGATTGGCGCGACCTTATGCGATCGCCGCTTTTCGGCAAGCGCAGGATGAGTCCGCTTTGGGTGAGTGGGGCCGGATGCTGGATTTGCTGGCAACCATCGCCTGCGATCCTTCCGTTCATGCCTTGATCGCGAATCCTCGGATCGATCGCGCCCGCTTGGTCGATCTCTTCATCGAGGTCGGCGGCGAGCATTTATCCGCGACCGGATGCAATTTCGTTCGGGTGATCGGGCATTACGGGCGTTTCGCCCTCTTGCCGGAGATCGCGCGGCTTTTCGAACGGGAGCGGGCGGCCCACGAGGGAAGGAGCGAGGTGCATGTCACCGGTGCCTTCGAACTCGACGAAGCGCAGCGCGCCGAGATCATCCAAGTGATGGAAAAGCATCTCGGCAAGAAGGTGAGCTTGGTTTTCGACTTGGATCCCGGTTTGATCGGCGGGGTCGTGATTCGCGCCGGAGACCTCGTGATCGATGCCTCGATCAGAGGGCGTTTGGGGCAGTTGGCCCAGTCGTTGGTGTGAGCGGTGCTGCGATCGACCGAAACTCCGATTCGCCGGTAGAAGGCCCAAGAGCAAAACCGACGATCGCAATGGCCAAGAACTTCTTTCGGATTCATCGAGATCCGGGGGGTTTAAGTCCGGTTCATCGGTTTCGAGTACTTGAAAGCAAGGCGCAGTGACGAGCGAACGACGAGTCGAAGCGCGATCGAAAAAGACCCTCGCGCAGCGAAAGAGATATTTTTTTCGGGCTTGCCCCGACGGCCCTTCGAACTTGAGCCGTCCATTCGCACCTACACATAGAGGTTTTGAGTCATGCAACTGACCGCGGCGGAAGTCAGCGATCTCATCAAGAAGAAGATCGAGAGTTTCGAGGTCGGCGTCGAGGCGCGCACGCAAGGGACCATCGTCTCCCTCACTGACGGCATCGCCCGCATCCACGGGCTCTCCGATGTCATGCAAGGCGAGATGGTCGAGTTTCCCGGAAATACATTCGGCCTCGCCCTCAACCTCGAGCGGGATTCGGTCGGGGTGGTGGTGATGGGCGACTACGGTCATATCGCCGAGGGCGACACCGTCAAATGCACCGGGCGCATCCTCGAAGTCCCGGTGGGCGAAGCCCTGTTGGGACGCGTGGTCAACTCCTTGGGTCAGCCGATCGACGGCAAGGGGGCGATCGAATCCGATGGAACCTCCCCCATCGAGAAAGTGGCCCCCGGGGTCATCACTCGCCAATCGGTGAACCAGCCGGTGCAGACCGGTTTGAAATCGATCGATGCGATGGTGCCGATCGGCCGCGGTCAGCGCGAGCTGATCATCGGGGATCGGCAAACCGGCAAGACCGCGGTCGCCATCGATGCCATCATCAACCAGAAGGGCAGCGGCATCAAGTGTATCTATGTCGCGATCGGGCAGAAGAATTCGTCGATCTCCGGGGTCGTGCGCAAACTCGAAGAGCACGGCGCGATGGAACATACCATCGTGGTCGCCGCTGCCGCATCGGAATCCGCGGCCTTGCAGTACATCGCCCCCTATTCCGGCTGCACCATGGGCGAGTATTTCCGGGATCGCGGTGAGGACGCGCTGATCATCTACGACGATCTCACCAAGCAGGCTTGGGCCTACCGGCAAGTTTCCTTGTTGCTGCGCCGGCCTCCGGGACGAGAGGCCTATCCCGGCGATGTTTTCTATCTCCATTCTCGGTTGCTCGAGCGGGCGGCTCGGGTCAACGAGAAATATGTCGAGGAGGCTACCAAAGGCGAGGTGAAGGGTCGCACCGGATCGTTGACCGCCTTGCCCATCATCGAAACCCAGGCCGGTGACGTCTCCGCCTTTGTTCCGACGAACGTCATCTCGATCACCGACGGCCAGATCTTCTTGGAGAGCGATCTTTTCAACTCCAACTTCCGCCCGGCGATCAACGCCGGTCTCTCGGTTTCCCGAGTCGGGGGTGCCGCTCAGACCGATATCATCAAGCGCCTGGGCGGCGGGGTGCGATTGGCGCTCGCCCAGTATCGGGAGTTGGCCGCTTTCGCGCAGTTCGCATCCGATCTGGATGACGCCACTCGCCGTCAGCTCGAGCGCGGTCAACGCATCATGGAAGTGATGAAGCAGCCGCAATACGCTCCCCTTTCCGTGGCCCACCAAGCGATGACGCTCTATGCGGTGGATCGGGGCTACCTCGACGATGTCGAACTCGAGCGGGCCGGGGCCTTCTCCAATGCCTTGATCTCCTACATGGACTCGAATCGCGCCGACCTCGTAAGCGCGGTCAACGCCGACCCGAAATGGGACGATAGCGTCGAATCCCGCTTCAAAGAGGCGGTCGAGGATTTCAAGGCGAATCACGCCTGGTAGGGCTTGGAATAAAGACCGCCCGACGGAGCGAAAGACATGGCCGGCGCCAAGGAAATCCGCACCAAAATCAAGAGCGTGCAAAACACGCAGAAGATCACTCGCGCGATGGAGATGGTCGCTGCGAGCAAGATGCGCAAAGCGCAGGAGCGGATGCGTGAGGCTCGCCCTTATGCCGAGCGAATGCGCAGCGTGATCGCGCATGTCAGCGCCGCCAACTCCGAATACCGTCACCCCTTTCTCGTTGCACGAGATGAGGTCAAGCGGGTCGGGTTCATCATCGTCTCTTCGGATCGCGGTCTTTGCGGGGGGCTCAACAACAATCTTTTCCGGCAAGCGGTGCGCGAACTGGATCGTTGGCGATCGGAAAAGGTCGAGAGCGATTTTTGCGTGATCGGCAACAAGGGCGGAGTTTTCTTCCGGCGCTTGGGAGTCAATCTGCTCGCCAGCACGGCCCATGTCGGGGATGCTCCCACGGTCGATGCCTTGGTCGGTACGGTCAAGGTGATGCTCGATGCTTATAGCGAAGGGCGGGTGGATAGAGTCTTTTTCATCTACAACAAATTCGTCAACTCGATGACCCAAAGTCCGGTGGTCGAGCAGCTTCTGCCTCGCCTGCCTTCCGATGAGGACGAGGTGCGGCATCGCTGGGATTATCTTTACGAACCCGATGCGAGGGATGTGCTCGATCACCTTCTCAACCGCTATATCGAATCGTTGGTATACCAAGGGGTGGTCGAGAATATCGCCTCCGAGCAGGCGGCTCGGATGGTGGCGATGAAGGCGGCTTCCGACAATGCCGGGGGCTTGATCGACGATCTGCAGCTGCAATACAACAAGGCGCGGCAGGCGTCGATCACCCAGGAACTATCCGAGATCGTCGGCGGGGCGGCGGCGCTCTGAAGCGGAAGCGATATCGGCGGCGATGGCGCCTTCGGGCGATGCAAGGAGCGATGCCAAGGAATGCCTCTGCATCGTGCGAGATGGATGGAATGACGATGTTTTGATGGCCGCAGGCGAGAAGATGGTCGCAGGCGAAACCGGTGAAACGGGCTTTTACCACCTGAGGGTGGGCAACGGAGACGAGATGATCAGCAAAAAGATTGGCGTTGTATCGGGGGCGCTTCTTTTGGGAGGTTGCGCGACTTTGACCACCGACGCGATGATGCCGGTCGCCTTTTCCTTCAGCGACGGATCGAGCGGACGGTGCGCTTTCGAGAACAAGAGAGGGCTTTGGGAAGCGGAGATTCCGGCCAATGTGTCGATCAGAAGATCCGACGATGTCCTCAAGTACCGATGCGAAACACAGGACAGCCGCCGCGCGATGGGCTCGATCCCGAGCACGATCAACACGAAAATCGTCGCCGGCGCCGTATTTTTCAGTTTGGGAATCATCGACGCCATCACTGACAAGCATCGGGATTATCCGAGCAGTTACGTGATTCCGATCAGAGCGAAGTGATGCCGATGCCGAGACACGATCGGGTCGAGACACGATGGTTCGAAACAATGGAATTCCTTCTTCGCCGAAGCGGGTATCGATCGGCGGAAAACCGGACGAGATGACGGGGCGCGCCTTCGGCGCATCAAGGAGATAAAGCATGAGTTCCGGAAATATCGTTGAAGTCATCGGTGCCGTCGTCGACGTGCAATTTCCGCGCAATGCGGTGCCCAAGGTCTACGACGCCCTCAAGGTCGAAAACGGTTTGACCTTGGAGGTGCAGCAGCAGATCGGGGATGGCGTGGTGCGTACCATCGCGATGGGATCCACCGACGGATTGCAGCGCGGGATCGGAGCCGAGAATACCGGCGCCCCGATTTCGGTACCGGTGGGCACGAAGACCCTCGGGCGCATCATGGATGTCCTGGGCACCCCGGTGGACGGCGCAGGCGAGGTCGGCGCCGAGGAGAGTTGGGCGATCCATCGCAAAGCCCCGAGCTATGTCGATCAGGCGGCGGCGGTGGAGATCCTCGAAACCGGGATCAAGGTCATCGATCTGATCTGCCCCTTCAACAAGGGTGGCAAGATCGGCCTCTTCGGCGGTGCGGGCGTGGGCAAGACGGTGACCTTGATGGAACTCATCCGCAATATCGCCATCGAGCACTCCGGCTATTCCGTTTTCGCCGGGGTCGGAGAGCGCACCCGCGAGGGCAACGACTTCTATCACGAGATGAAGGATTCCGGGGTGCTCGACAAGGTCGCCTTGGTCTACGGCCAGATGAACGAGCCCCCGGGCAACCGACTGCGGGTGGGATTGACCGGACTGACGATGGCCGAGTTCTTTCGCGACGAGGGCCGGGACGTTCTCTTCTTCGTGGACAATATCTACCGCTATACCCTCGCCGGCACCGAATGCTCCGCTTTGTTGGGACGCATGCCATCGGCCGTCGGATACCAGCCGACCTTGGCCGAGGAGATGGGAGTGCTGCAAGAGCGCATCACATCCACCAAGACCGGCTCGATCACATCGATCCAAGCGGTCTACGTGCCGGCGGACGATCTGACCGACCCTTCCCCCGCAACCACTTTCGCCCATCTCGATGCGACCTTGGTGCTTTCGCGTCAGATCGCGGAGCTCGGTATCTATCCTGCGGTCGATCCCCTCGATTCCACCAGCCGCCAGTTGGATCCTTTGGTGGTCGGCGCCGAGCATTACGAGGTTGCCAGACGAGTGCAGGGGATCTTGCAGCGATACAAGGAGCTGCGCGATATCATCGCCATCCTCGGCATGGACGAACTCTCCGACGAGGACAAGCAAGTGGTGGCGCGGGCGCGCAAAATCCAGCGCTTTCTCTCCCAGCCCTTCTTCGTGGCCGAGGTTTTCACCGGCTCCCCCGGAAAGTATGTCTCGCTCAAGGACACCATCGCGGGCTTCAAGGCGATCGCCGACGGCGAGATGGACGAATATCCGGAGCAGGCCTTCTACATGGTCGGCAATATCGAGGAAGTCAAGGAAAAGGCGAAGGAAATCTGATCCTCTTCGCCGCCTTCTCGGAGCCCTCCCATGCCATCCACGATCCGTCTCGATATCGTCAGTACCGAACGCGAACTCTTCTCCGGGGAGTGCGCGATGGTCATCGCCCCCGGGGTCATGGGCGAGCTCGGTATCATGCCGCGCCATTCCCCGTTGGTTACTCGCCTAAAGCCGGGGGAGGTGCGAGCCGAGCTGCCCCAGGGGGGTGAGGAGACCTTCTACATCTCCGGGGGGATTTTGGAAGTGCAGCCGCATGTGGTCACGATTCTCTCCGATACCGGTAATAGAGCCGAGGATCTGGACGAAGCCGCGGCGCTGGCGGCCCAAGAACAGGCCGAGCGAATGCTTGCGGATCGAGGCTCCGATATCGACGAGGCGAGGGCCAGAGCCGAGCTCGCCCAAGCCGCCGCCCAGCTGCAAGCGATTCGGCGTTTGCGCAATCGCCGTTAGGAATCTCGTTCGCTTTCAAAGTCGGGTGGTGGGCGCAGCGGCAAGCGCCGCACTCGCGTTCGCCTCGACCCGCTTTCGATCCGCCGCCGAGTCTTGCGCCAAAGCCCGACAACCGGGGCTTTGATCTTGCCCTTTGACGGCGGGCGATGCCGGATGCTTCTTCCCGCAGCGGATATTGGCGAGTCTCGGTGAAGGATGACGCCCGATCGAGATTGCCACCTTGGGCATATTTCAAGCCCGCCATCGGATCGGCTTCGAGCCGACGCCGTGTGATACAAGCGATCGGCTCGATACGAATCGCGCTGCGAAGCTCGAAGCCAAGTGCAGCGGCGATCCCCTTTTTTCCTCTCCCTTTTTTCTTCCCTCGCCCCGACGCCAACGATCTTCGAAGTCCGGCATGGCTGTTTCGGGATTCGCATCGGGCTCTTGAAAGGCAAGGTTTTGGTCATGAAGACGCCGCTGCATGTCGTCATCCTTGCCGCTGGCAAGGGGCGGCGGATGCGATCGAATCTGCCGAAGGTGCTTCACCTCTTGGCCGGTCGCCCCTTGCTGTCGCACGTAGTCGCCGCCGCTTGCGAGATCGATCCGACCCGAATTCACGTCGTCCACGGCCACCGCGGAGATCTTCTGCGCAAGGCCTTGGGCGATAGCGATATCGAGTGGGTCGAGCAAAAAGAGCAGCTCGGCACCGGACACGCCCTCGCGCAGGCCTTGCCCTCGATCCCCGACGAAGCCCTCGTCATGGTGCTCTACGGCGATGTGCCGCTGATCAGCCCTTCCACCTTGCGCAAGGCGATGGCCGCTCGCGACATCGACGGCGCTCGCGGCATCGCCTTGGTTACCTTGAAAGTGGACGATCCACACGGCTACGGGCGTATTTTGCGCGACGATCGCGGGCGGCTGATCAAGGTGATCGAGGAGGTGGATGCCAACGAGGAACAGCGCGGTATCCGCGAGATCAATACCGGGATTCTCACCGCCAGTGCCGGTATTTTGCGCCCCCGATTGCAAGGCGATTCCGCTTATCCCAACGCCCAAGGCGAGTGTTATCTCACCGATATCCTCGCCCGCGCGGCCGCCGACGGATACCTTGTGCGTACCGTTTCCCCGAAGACGACCGAGGAGGTGCTCGGAGTCAACGATCGGGTGCAACTGGCCCGGCTGGAAAGGTTCGAGCAGATGCGTATCGCCGAATCTCTGATGCGGGACGGGACGGGAATCGCCGACCCGGCTCGTATCGATATCAGAGGGAGGCTTCGCACCGGTATCGATGTCTTCATCGATATCGATACCGTATTCGAAGGCGAGGTCGTGCTCGAAGACGGTGTTCGCATCGGTCCTGGCTGCGTGATTAAAGATGCGACGATCGGCTATGAGACCGAGATCTTCGCCCATAGCGTCATCGAAGGGGCCGAGATCGGCGCCTCGTGCCGGATCGGCCCTTTCGCTCGTCTGCGCCCGAATTCCAGGATTTCGCACGAGGCTCGAATCGGGAATTTCGTCGAGATCAAGAACGGCGTGCTGGGGCGGGGGGCGAAGGCGAACCACCTGAGTTATCTCGGAGACGCCCGGATAGGGGCGAGAGCCAATATCGGCGCCGGGAGCATTACCTGCAACTACGATGGTGCGAATAAACATCCGACGGTGATCGGGGACGGAGCCTTCGTCGGGTCGGGGGTGATGTTGGTGGCACCGATCACCGTCCACCGAGGTGCGACCATCGGTGCGGGATCGACCATCACCAAAGACGCCCCGCCCGATACCCTCACCCTCTCCCGCGCTCCCCAAAGGAGCCTCAAGAGTTGGCGGCGCAAAGCCCCGCCCGAAAAGGGCGATCCGTCTTTGCCCGAGGGTTTTTCCGATCCCGATTCCAGATCCGGCCCCGATTCCGGCTCTTAGACCTCCTTATCTCTCCCCGACATCGTTTACTTCATTGCAACGCTCGGTGATAATATCGGGTCATTCGAAAAGCATCGGATTTTAGGTCATGCCAAGCGTCAATCCGAAAATCCTCGTCTGGGCTCGGGAAACAGCCGGTCTTACGCTAGATGAGGCGGCGAAAAAACTCGCAATCAAGGGTAGTACGCGGTCGATTTTGAATCCGAACCCGATCCAAGATCTGATCCCGGTATTCAAACTCGCCGATAACGGTCGACCCTTCCATCGAAGCGCTGGATAGTAATACCGGATCATTGAAAAAGCATCGGACTCAAGTCATGCGGAGTGTCAATCCGAAGATTCTCGTCTGGGCTCGTGAAACAGCTGGGTTGACGCGCGAGGAGGCGGCGAAAAAACTCGGGGTAAAGAGCGCCCGCGGACGATCGGCGATCGAGAGGATGGAAGATCTCGAGTGCGCCAAAGAAAAGCCCACTTGGGCCATGATCTCCAAAATGTCGAAGGCTTATCATCTTCCGCTGGTGGTTTTCTATCTATCCGATATCCCGCCGCCCGGTGATTGTGGCGAGGATTTTCGCGCCCTGCCGAAGAAGCCGGATCGAAAGGCCCAAGGGCTGATCGACGCCGCCGTGCGCGATATGCACGCCAGACAAAGTATTTTGCGCACATCTTTGGAAGATATCGACGAGGCCGAACCTCTTCCCTTCATCGGATCGGTGAAAGCGTTTCGAAGCGGTCATCGAAAAGATATCGAGCGTGTCGCCGATTCGATTCGCAAGACCCTCGCCTTTGACCAAAAGCGTTTTCGCTCGAAAGCGAATGCCAAAGAAGGCTTTGCCTATTTGCGCGAAAGAGCCGAGGAGGCCGGGATTTTCGTGATCTTGATCGCCAATCTCGGGAGTTGGCATACCGCCCTCGATGTCGAACTCTTTCGCGGATTCGTCATCGCCGATTCGGTTGCCCCCTTGGTGGTGATCAATGCCAACGATTCCCCGAGCGCTCAATCGTTTACCTTGGTGCATGAGCTGGCTCATCTTTGGATCGGATCGCACGGTATCAGCGCAGGTGCGATGGAAGGCAACGAAGGTATCGAGAGATTTTGCAACGAGGTGGCGAGCGAATTTCTGGTTTCTCAGCCCGAAATAGACGAACTGGAACTTACCATCAATACTCCCTTCGATGAGGTCAAGGAGAAGATCGATAAGTTCGCCACGGAAAGAAAAATCAGTCGCACGATGGTGGCGTTGAGGCTCTATCGCAGCGATTCGATCAAAGTGCAGGTCTATCGAAAACTCGCCGGCGAATTCAAAAGAATGTTTCTTGAGGGCAAGAAGAGAGAGAGAAGCGGGGAGAGAAAAGAAGGAGGACCGAGTTACTATGTATTGACCAAGCAGCGCTTGGGATCGAATTTGATCGATCTCGTCGATCGCATGATGGGTGAGGAGAGTCTCTCGGTTAATAAAGCGGCAATTGTCTTGGGTGTCAAGGCACTTAAAGTACGAAGGCTGATCAGAGAATCTCAGGCGAGATCTATTTCTTGAAATAGGGAGATTGAGGTGATGCTTTATCTTGTAGACTCATCTATTTTTATAGATGCCAAGGATCGGTATTATCAGGTTGACCGGGTACCTGAATACTGGAGATGGCTTGAAATCCAAGCGACTGAGGGGAGAGTTAAAGTTCCTCGGAGGATATTCGAGGAAATCGCCGAAAAACCGGACGAAGATGACCCTCTTGTCGTATGGGCAAAGCGAAATGAGGGAATTCTTCTTTTGAGAGAACCCTTACCCGATAAGGAATTCGACGAAGTAATAGATAAGGGTTACGCTCCTGATTTGAGGTTGCAAGAATATAAAAAGATAGGTGGAGATCCTTTTTTAATTGCACATGCTTTGGTAAATAAAAAAGATCGTACCGTAGTAACTAGCGAAGCCTCAAGGTCCAAGACAATACGTGCCAATCGCAAAATTCCCGATGTATGCAAGACCTTGGGCGTTCAGTGTTGCGAACAATGGGATTTGATTGAATCTCTCGATTTTCGCACCGATTTCGACAAGCGGTGACGATGCTTTCGCTAGAGTTCGTTATCGAATATAGCCCAGCCCTCGTGGTCATTTCCCCGGCGATTCATTGAGTCGTCGACGCAAGTCGGCAAGGTCTCGTTCCAAGCGTTCCACCACTTCGAGGGCTTCTTTCTTTTCGCTGCTGTTTTGGCGATCGAGGATATCGAGTTCCTGCATGGCGGAGACGATGATGCCGATGAATAGATTGAGGATGGTGAAGGCCCCGAAGATGATGAAGGACATGAAAAAAGCCAGTGCCCATGGGTGGGTTTTCATGACCGGTCCGACGATTTCATTGGACCAATCGTCCAAGGTCATGATCTGGAAGAGGGAGTAGATCGAATTGCCCAAGTGTCCGAATAATTCGGGGTGGATCAAGCCGAAAAACCCGGTGGCCATGACTGCGGAGATATAAAGGAAGAATATCATCAAAAGGCCGATCGCTCCGACACCGGGTAGAGCGCGCAGAAAAGCCCTCACGACTCGGCGCAATGAAGGAAGGGCGGAAATCACTCGGAAGAGGTGCAATGCGCGTAAGCCACGCAGAGCCGAGGCCGGCCCGCTCGAGGCCAAGAGGGCTATGGCAACCACCACGATATCGAAGATATCCCAACCCCTTTTGAACATCTCCGAGCCCCGGGCCAATCCTTTTAGTATGAGTTCGATCACGAAGATTCCGATGCAGATTCCATTTGCGATATCCAATAACCCCGATACGCCCTCATCTTTCCCCGCGGGCGTCGCCTGAATCCCCAAAATCACCAAATTGATGGCGATGATGCCGATAACGAAGTGATTCATCGAATTGGAATCCAACTGCGTTTTCAGCTTTTCCCGCCAAGGTGGGTTGGCGTAGGGCACGCTCGATCGATGATCTTTCGTATTCATGCTGGGGGCTTCCGTCGATGGGGTTGGTGGGGTTCTTCGATGACTCCCGGTGGGGAGCAGCCTGCTTTTCACGGTGCCAAGGGGTGTGCTACTGCCCCTTCGCCAGCCTCGAGATCGGCGATTTGGAGTGCGCTTTCGATCCCGTGGCGGTGCGGCAATTGTGCCGAAAGCAGGGATTGTGCATCGAAAGAATGTCGGACTTGGCGATGATCCTATCGATGCAAGGCATTTCGGGAATATTAATTCCTTTTTCCGATCACGCATTCCGATCGCATCGACCGGGGTCAAGGTGAAAGACGATCTCTTGGGTGATGTGGGGCGAGGGATGGGCCGAGGCTTCGAATGCTCGTCGAGGTTCCCGCCTTTGAGCGGGGTTAGGCGACCATCGGTACGGTGATCCTTGCCGGTCAATGAGCGGATCGCTTCTGTCAGCCCCGAAGCGATGGTCTATCCGGCTCGATCGCCGGGCGAGGAGAGCAAAAGGGGATCGCAAAGCGGGGTGACAGCCGATGTGCGGTTTTTGAAAGCATCTAAGGAGCTAGCGTTCGAGTCGGCGGCGGAAAACGAGGGTCCCAAGCGGTGCCTGCGATGGATCTGCATATCGCCGCTGTCGATAACACCGGCGTGGAGCGCAGGGGTGACGAAAGCGTTCCGCGACCTAAGGGTCGATCGGACTCGACACGAGTGGAGCGAACGCTCACTTCTTCTTCGTCGAAGCCTGCGCTTGACTACCCGCACAAGCCGAAATTGCCTTGACGCTCGTACCGACATCGATCCCGATCAAGCCCGAGGAGCCCGCCTTTTGCTCGTCGGTCTCGTGAAGAAAGTCCGATCGCTTCACCATCGAAGCGCAAGACGATGGCGTGTCGAAAAGCGAGGATCGATTCGGAGCCCGCAACGGTGCTCATCGCCGCTATCGATAATACCGCCGAGAGTGCAAAGGTGCCGGGGGCGGCTCCACCGACGAAGGATCGAACGGATTCGACACGAGCGTAGCGAGCGCTCACTTCTACGTTGTCGGAGCCGACGCTCACCACGACGCAAGCCGAAGCTGCCTCGGCGCCTATCTCGATATCGAGCCCGACAGAGCCCGATCGAGTCCGAGGATATCGCCTCCTCCCTAATGGTCACGCCGGGCGGTAGCCGAAGCGGGAATCCCTGAGATCCCGCTCGGAATCAGTACCTGAGTCGGTGGATGAATCGAATCTTGAAGCGGAGCCCATCATCGAGCCCTTCGCCGCAGTCGTCGATGCGGGCGTTCTCGAGGTCGTTTCACCGTCGAGGGTGCTATGGGAGCATTCGATCCAAGCGGAGCGAGCGCTCACTTTTTTATCGAAACCCCTCGTCCGCAAGGGCACGGGATGAAATCGCCATCCCCATCGCCCCTGACGGAGTCCGATGAGATCGCTTCCTCCTTGCTCGCATCGTCGGAGAAACCGATGCCGAAAGCGCCTGCTCGCTTTGCGATCAAGACGGATAGAGCGGTGAGGTGCCGACGATATGGTGCCGACGATGAGGCGATCGAGTCGAGCGTTTCGATAGCGCATCCCTCAGTGCCGGCTGGGTTTTACCCGAATCGAGGGGGCGGCGATTTTACGCTCTTCGATATCGTGCCCCCTGAGAGGGATCGAAGATCGAATTCCCCGACTCTTCGGGAAGTGCGGCTGTGCTCGCACGGCCTTGCGCCTTTCAGGTTTGGGGTTTGGGGGGCGATGGGTACAATTCCCGGATAGGATCGAGGGCAAGCGAGATCGAGGCATCGATGTAATCGCCGCCGGCGCTCGTCCGCTTCGGCGATTCGCTTTTTTCGGGATCGAGATCCGCAGTGGGATCGATGAGCCACTGCTTGGAAGAACTCCTTGTCGCAAAGGATCGTGTCGATAATGGATCGCGTCGAATGCATCGTGATCGGGGGCGGGGTGATCGGCCTTGCGGTGGCGCGGGCTCTGGCTCGCCGCGGCAAGGAGGTGGTCGTCCTCGAGCGGCATGCGGTGATCGGCTCGGAGACGAGTTCGCGCAATTCAGGGGTGATCCACGCCGGTCTTTACTATCCCGCAGATAGCCTGCGGGCGCGATTTTGCGTTGCCGGTCGACACGCGCTCTATGATTTTTGCGCATCGCACGGGGTATCCCATGCCAAGGTCGGCAAACTGGTGGTGGCGACCGAGGAGGATCAGCTCGAGCCCTTGGATGCCCTGATCGAGCGTGCTCGCGGCAACGGTGTCGACGATCTCGAGCGTCTCGACCCCCAAGAGGCGTGCGCCCTCGAGCCCCTTCTTGTTTGTCGGGGAGCCTTCCTGTCGCCCTCGACCGGGATCGTGGATGTGCACGAGTACATGCTCGCCCTCGAGGGAGAGGCGCAATCCTTAGGCGCTTTGGTGGCGCTGGAGAGCCCTTGTCTCGGCGGCGCGGTCACCGATGGGGGAATTCGTATCGACATCGGCGGGCGTGATCCTGCGAGTCTGGTCGCGCAAATCGTGGTCAACGCTGCGGGCTTGGGTGCCCAAGAGGTCGCGCGCAATATCGAGGGACTGGATTTTGCGCATATCCCGCCCCTTCACTACGCGAAAGGGAATTATTTCTCTTTGACGGGTCCCTCCCCCTTTTCGCATCTGATCTATCCCATGCCCTCGGGAGCGTGGCTCGGGGTGCATGTCGGGCTGGATCTCGGCAACCGATGTCGCTTCGGGCCGGATTTGCACTGGGTCGACAATATCGATTACGACGTGGATATCGCCGAAGCGGGAAATTTCGCGGCCTCGATCCGGCGCTATTACCCGGCGCTCGGCGACGATGCGCTCCAACCCGACTACACCGGTATCCGCCCCAAGATCTACGGCCCCGGCCAACAGGCCGCGGATTTCATGGTCCAGTGCGTCGACACCCACGGAATCGACGGGCTGGTGAACCTGTTCGGAATCGAATCCCCGGGGTTGACCTCGTCGCTTGCGCTTGCCGAAGAGGTGGCGGATCGAGTCGGGGCGTGATTCCTCCCCGACCATCGGCATGCCACGCCATCGGCACCCTTCATTTTGCCGGTTTGACCATGTTGCCGAGGCTGCGACCGCCGATCAGATGCAAATGCAGATGGAAGACTTCTTGGTTCCCGTCCTTGTTGCAGTTGATAATCAGCCGATACCCGCTTTCGGCGATGCCTTCGCGTTTCGCGATATCGCGAGCGGCGAGCAGCATTTTGCCGGCCAAGGCCTCGTCGCCGTCCTCGAGATCGTTGACGGTGGGGATCTCCCTGTTCGGTACGATCAGAATATGGGTGGGCGCAGCCGGATTGATATCGCGAAATGCGGTGAGATGATCGTCCTGATAGACGATATCGGCGGGCAAGGAACCTTCGATGATCTTCGAGAAAATCGTGGACATGCGCTTGCTCTCTTCGGTGGATGTTCAGTCGATGAAGCGGGCATCGGAAAAAGACCTTCCCCGAAAAAAACCCGCAGGCGGCGATCCATGGCAATCCATGACGATTCACGGGAGATCATATCCTGCGATCTTTTTCGTGCCGGTAAAAGCGGCATGAGCCGGGAAAAGCGCGCGATCGGGTCGATGCGATTCATCGGATGCGATATTGCGACATGAAGTGCGGCCGGCCCCTTCGCATTCCTTCTTTCTTTTGAAAAACCGATAACAGATGGAGACGAGCCATGTCCGATACCGGAAAACTTCCCATCCTCGACCATTTCATCGACGGCAAGCGGACGGCGGGGGCGGGCAACCGCTTCGGCGATATCCACGACCCCGCCGGCGGGCAAGTGCAAGCCCATGTTCCCTTTGCCACTCCCGCCGAGGTCGACGCCGCGGTGCAAGCGGCGAGCACCGCCCTTCCCGCATGGTCTCGAACCCCGCCCTCGCAGCGAGCGCGCATCCTTTTTCGCTATCGCGATCTGCTGGAATCCCATCGCGACGAGTTGGCGCGTCTTTGCGCATCCGAGCACGGCAAGACCTTGGACGATGCCCGCGGCTCCGTCACTCGAGGCATCGAGATCGTCGAATTCGCTTGCGGGATCCCGCAGCTGCTCAAGGGGGAGATCAACGAGAACGTCGCCGGCGGGGTCGACAGCTATAGCCTTCGCCAACCGCTCGGGGTGTGCGTCGGCATCACCCCCTTCAACTTCCCGGCGATGGTGCCGATGTGGATGTATCCGATCGCGCTGGCTTGCGGCAATACCTTCGTTTTGAAGCCCTCGGAAAAGGATCCCTCCTGCGGTCTGCGATTGGCGGAACTGGCGGTCGAGGCCGGGATCCCTGCGGGCGTGCTCAATGTCGTCAACGGCGACAAGGAGACCGTCGATGCCTTGCTGAATCATCCGGATGTGGCCGCGGTGAGTTTCGTCGGATCCACTCCGATTGCCGAGTATGTCCACCGAACCGGGACCGCCGCGGGCAAGCGAGTGCAAGCGCTGGGCGGGGCGAAAAACCATCTGGTGGTGATGCCCGATGCCGATATGGAACAGGTCACCGACGCCTTGATCGGAGCCGCTTACGGATCGGCGGGAGAGCGCTGCATGGCGGTCTCGGTCGCGGTCGCCGTCGGCGAGGATACCGCCGATGCGCTGATCGATCGGCTCAAACCCCGAGTCGAATCCTTGAAGATCGGACCTTTCGACGGCGAAGGGGTGGAAATGGGGCCTTTGGTAACCAAAGAGCATCGGGACAAGGTCAAAGGCTATGTCGATAGCGGCGTCGCCGAGGGTGCGGATCTGGTAGTTGACGGACGCCAAGTGAAAGTGCCCGGGCACGAAGAGGGCTTTTTCATCGGCGGCTGCATTCTCGATCGCGTCACCCCGCAGATGAAGGTGTACAAAGAAGAAATCTTCGGACCGGTGCTGAGCGTGGTGCGAGCCAAGGACTACGAAGAGGCGGTGCGACTGGTCAACGAGCACGAACTGGGGAACGGAGCGGCGATCTTCACCCGCGACGGCGATGCCGCCCGAGACTTCACCCATCGCGTGGAAATCGGCATGGTCGGAGTCAACGTCCCCATCCCGGTGCCGACCGCCTATTACAGCTTCGGGGGCTGGAAGCGCTCCCTCTTCGGCGACCACTCGATGCACGGCCCCGAGGGCGTACGCTTCTTCACCCGCTTGAAGACCGTGACCTCCCGCTGGCCCTCCGGCATCCGAGAAGGCGCGGTCTTCAACTTCAAACGCAGCACGGAGGCTTGACGGCGCAAGAAGCGGATACATGATATGCACTTGTATCTTCGCTAGTAATATCCATCGCCCCGGCCTAACGGATTTTTTGAGGCGGGAGGTGAGATTCGGTGACGAGATGGGTGCGGATGATCGCCCGAAGAGAGACTGTCCATTCCCAATGCATGGACTTTATATGTAAAATCACACGAAGGAATGCGTGATGACTCTTGAGAAATCTGCCGAGGATGATGGACAGATGACAGATCTTGCAAGGCCGATCAGAAAACACTTCTCTCATGGTGCTCGGCCGTACAGTGCGTTGATCGATATCATGTGTGAAGCCCCCGAGTGGAACACACGGCAATGCAGGCGTGACTTGTTTCTCTCTCGGTTGGCCAGTACCGGCAAGAATCCCTATAAGAGATATACCCAGTCTCCTTTGCGCTATGCGGGCGGCAAAAGTCTTGCCGTTGGCCTTATCGTAGAATCAATACCTGCTAACATAGAAATGGTCGTATCACCTTTTATGGGAGGCGGATCGGTTGAGATCGCTCTTGCGCGTGAACTGGGGTTGCCGGTGATCTCATATGATATCTTTGCGATTCTCTGCCAGTATTGGCAGGTGCAGATCAGTAAGCCGGAAGAGTTGGCGGATACGCTCATGCAGTGGCAGCCGAGCCAAGATACTTACAAGGAAGTAAAAGATCGCCTTAAGTCGCACTGGCGAGGAGAGTGTAAGATAAAGGACAAGACTCTCTTGGCGGCTCACTATTGGCCTATCTTATGGCCCGGGTTTTCTGGGCTGGATATCAAAAATATACGAATGTCCCAATAGATATAAGCGTCTCGTTGATAAAGTGCGTCACTTCGATGCGAAGAGTCTAAAGGTTAGGCAAGGATCGTTCGAAAAGTCATTGCCACAGCACAAAGGTGATTTTCTATATTGCGATCCTCCCTACTATCTGCATGGAAACAGCAAGATGTTTCGAGGTATTTATCCTCAGAGGAATTTCCCGGTTCATCATGATGGATTCGATCATCGAGCATTACGCGATCTACTTTTGGATCATGAAGGTGGTTTCTTGATGTCCTATAACGATTGTGATGTCATCCGAGAATGGTACTCATCTTGTGACATTCGTCGGGTTGAGTGGCAATATACGATGGGACAAGGCGAGACGAGAATCGGAAAGAATCGTATTAATAATGGGACATTTAATAACGTGAAAGATTCTCATGAGATTCTGATCTTTAGAGGATCAAAAAAATGAATTTGCCAGAAAAAGTATATCCTTTGAGGCGGGAGATCGGTCGATTTTTCCTTTGAAAAGCGGTTACGATAAAAACGTTGTTCCTGCGCAAGGTATCAACCGAGTGCATCGTCTTCAATCCATAACATTTCAAAAAGAGGCGGTGATGAGATGACGAGATGCTTACCCATCGAAAGGACAAGGGGGTTGTCTACCGCAACCTTATACATAAAGGGATTTTTGAATGAGAGCGATTCATCCAACCCCAAAGACTCTAAAGATTTTTTCCGTCCTTTCTATGAGCAGCACATCAAACTTAGACGTCGCGGAATTTGGCTCCCCGATGATGTTTATGGATATCTATGGAAATCAGGAGATTTCTGGAAAGTGATCCCTAGAAGCCTCCTAGGCTTCATGTGTGGTTTTTTTGCTGCTCGACTTTTTGTGCCACATCCCATCAGCTTGCCTTTGGGAGCTTGGTTGGCTCTCGAAGAGCTAAAAAAAGCCTACGTGCGTGCAAAAAAAGAAGCAATTGATGGGGCTCCGGATCTGGCCATCCAAATTAAAGATCTGAGTTCAAGGTACGAAAATGTGAGGGTGGTGGCGCATTCTTTGGGTTGTTTGCTCGCCGTCCGTGCTACCGCAAGCCTTCCCTTAAGTGATCGCCCGTCGTCGTTGATTCTTCTTGCGCCTGCTATATGCGAGGATGATGAAAAAGATATCTTGGGAAGGTTGTCCCGGGATCATACATGGCTTTGCCATACAAAAAATGACTGGATCCTCAGGGTATTCTTCTGGCTTGTCTCCTGTAGAAAGAAAGCGCTAGGGGTGATTGGTCCCGAAAGGTATTATCCGAGGTTGACAGCAGTGGATGTGGGTAAGGATTTCAAATTTGGACATTTGGAATACGAAAATCATTTTGCTGATCTAGTCGAAAAAGCAAATCTGTCCATACCGAAATGGCAAGAGGTGACAAGGAAAGTAGATGTAGGGAGGGCAGATCGATCACCGATTATCCGTGGAAAAACTATTCGTAGGCAGTTTTACCCAGCTGGGTGGAGGGAGGCTTTGGATCGAGAACGAGGGGTAATCGCTTTGCAAAGACAAGAAAAAACTATTCGTAGGCAGTTTTATCCAGCCGGGTGGAGGGAGGCTTTGGATCGAGAGCAAGGGGTAAGTATCTTGAAAAGAAAGGAAAGAGATATAGATATCAAGAACCCGGATCGCCCATTGGTTACCCAAGGAAAAACTACTCGTAAGCAGCTTTACCCAGCTGGGTGGAGAGAGACTTTGGATCGAGAAAACCGGGGCGTAAGTATCTCTTTGCGGACAAAAGAGCGATTAGAGTCTCGCATGGAAATACTCGCATCGGTCGAGAAGTTGGCAAACACCCTCAAGCGGGAAATTTCCGATGCTGTCGCTGTGCAGCTGCGTAAAGAAATGTCCGGCATCTATAAAGCGCTGAGCGATATACGGCGCGACATCGACGCCATCTACAGGCAAAGTGCCGAACGAAATCGGTCTTTGGTTTCTGCCGTTTCTCGCAGAGCGCCGAAGCGTCAAACGAGATAAACGACGATGGATAAAGTGAATTGATGTAGTGTCTTAGGATAATCGAGACGCTCGTTCGGCTTACGTGGTTGCTGGTGGGGGTATCTTGCGTCGCATCCGACGGATTAGAAGTGTCTTCAAGAAGCTACCGGCAGTAGGGAAAATTGAATGAAGACCGAGCATCTGAAAGTGCGATTCAAAGCAGGAAGACGCCCTCGCCGTTCAAAAAAGGGTGCTCTGTCGTCAGGAGAGGGTGCGAATCCGGTTTTGATAATGGTAACAAGCGTGACGAAGGAGTGTCTTTGGGCAAATGTGCAATTCAAAGCCTGCAAGTAAGTGTGCTCGGAGGCAAGGATGGCGGAGTTCCCGAGTACACGGATGGTTCATGAGCGGAAAGCGCAGCAGGCACGAAAAACAGGGGTGGTACAGGTGGCGATGGCACAGAGGAAGGTGGGCAGGCAAGAGGAGAAAAGGAAATCTCCGGAGAAAAAGCGGGTGCCGGGGTCGGTGCTTGGCGGTTGCTGCGTTGCTGGGGATCCCTTTTATCGGATGAGGGAGGTATCCCGAGCGACCGGCTTTGGTCGGGAGGTGGCTTTGCGGTTCGAGCGATGTGCCGCTCGAGGGTGACTCGGATCGTCGGGATCTGCTGGCACCTGAAAGCGGGTGTTTAGGGATCGGAGATGGTCTTGGATTCGGGCGGCTCGATGCCGGGGATCCGGAAGGCTCGGTCTGGGTTAGAAAAGCGATTACAATCGCTTGTCGTTGAGTCGGGGCTGGGTGGGCTCCGGTCGCTCGGATCTTCGAAATTGCTCTAGAATTGATATTGCATCGCAACAAAACAATGAACCAGATTTCTCGGCGTTATTTATCGAGAGAGGAAAATATCTCATCTTTGAATGGTTATCGATTCGGTGAAAATGCGATGAATGAAAGACTTACCCTTAGATTTTCTAAATGGATTCATAAGAAAGTTTTGTGATTATTTTGCGGATCGGGTATTGACGCACTGCACAATTTTGGTCCATAATCTCCTTTGTCATCCCTTGGGATGATTCTTCTCTTTCCTCCTCTTATCTTGATGGCGTTTTGCCGGAGCGGGTTCCCCCCGCTCCGGCTTTTTTTTTTCGAGTCTCTCGCAATCCAAGGCAGATCCGCAAGAACCTTGTCGACTCCCCGTCAGTTCTGCGGGCATCAAGCGATTCAGGTCGTTGCATCCCTTCTTCCGTGCTCCTCATGTTCCCCTCGCGGTCCCGGCTTCGGGAAAGACGCAGCCGACGGCGCAGCCCTCTCGTTCGAGCATGGCTTGGGCGGCGATGCGATCCGATTCGTGTTGGTACTGCGGCTCGTCGGTGCGTTCGCTGCGCAGGTCGCCCTCGTTCTCGGCGTCTTTTTTCCAAGCATCGTCTTCGTCCCATCTCCAAGGTAGGTCGAGAATGGTCCCCGGGGTGTCGATGGTGGTCAGCGCCTCCAATGCTGCGAGCATGATATCGCGCTGCAGGCTCGGATCCCCCGCTTTGCCGGTGGTGTGCCCGAGCGGAAAATCAAGGAAGACGGCTCGGGGCGGGTGGACCGCCTCGGTGATGGAGCGGGCGCTCGAAAAGCAAAGGGTCGGGATCCCTCGGGCCTCGATCTCGCGTGCGATCAATCCCACGGACTGATGGCAGACGGGTCAGGCCGGAACCAGCATCACGGCATCGACGGATTCGGCTTGCATGCGATCCGCAAGCGCCGGTGCCAGCGCATCTCTCACCTTGCGGGAGGAATAGATGCCCCCCATGAAGGTGCAGGCGTTGGCGGCGAGCCCTCCGATCACGCCCTCTCGTGCCAGATCGCGCAGTCGGGCGAGGGGGAAGACGACCCCGGGATCGATGCGGGCATCGCCGGTGTCGTAGGCGAAATGCGTGATGCGAAGGTCGTTACCGGCGGTGTTTTCGGGGATCAGTCTGAAACTTGCATCGTCCCGGTGATGGAAGGCGATCTGCCCTTCGAGGTAGATCCCGCCCGATGCGATCAATCCGATGCGCGCCTCGGGGAGCGCTTTGGAAAAGGGCGAAAAGGGTGGCGGGTCTTCGTTATGCACCCAGCGATAAGGGGGGTAGCCCAAGGCATCGTATCGTTCCTTGGTGCGGCGGATGTAATCGACCGGTTTCGATCCGGATGGGCGCGTTGTCGATGAGGGGTCTTTCATCGGGAGATCTCCGTAGGTGGCGAAGGCGGTGGTCGGGATTGTCCCTTTTGCCGATGAGGGTGCGAATCTTTCGGGGCATGGAACGAGGGATCTTAGGCGTCGAGGCCGTCTCGCCTGCTATCGAGGCGATCCGAGCCATGTTCGCATTGTCTTGCTAGAAGCCAAGGTGCCTTGCCGCTTATTCGGCTTTTATCGGATGATTCGGATGGTGGGCAATGGCGGCGAGTGGCGGTGGATTCATGGCGTCATCGCATCGTGGACTCGAGCGGCGGATGCCGAGGATCGGATCAGGCGGGTATCGTCGGTAGACGATTCATGCCGATCTCCTTCGAAGATATCCCTTGGATTCATGGGATCGATGAAGCATCGTTGTCTCTTTCGGTACGATCGTCTTGCCCGCTCGAATTTTTCATTATAGTTATCGTGTGCAAAATGGGTATGATTGACATCGCCTCGATCGTATTCCCGCCAATCATCGATCTTCGGATGCACGCTTCGAAGATCGCTCATCGAAAAGATGCCAACCAATGAAGACCATAAAACCATGCAACAGCTGACCGGCTTTAGGGTTCTGATCGCGAGCATTTTGATATGGGCGCTGGCGGTGTGGGTTTTCGGTGATCCCCCGAAAGAGCCGATCCACGAAGAGGGGACATCGGAGCCCGATATTGCCATCGCCGACGCATCGACCACCGAGCCCTCCTTGCCTGAGTCTTCGGTGGGGGAATCCGAAGACTCTCGAATCCCCGAGCCCGTATCCCAGCCTGAGCCAGAACCCGAACCCGAACCCGAACCTCGGCCCGAACCGAGCGCCGAAGCCTCGGTGGAGTCGATGTCCGCCTCCGGCTCGTCGCAAGAGACGATGGCGCCCGCTTTGCCTTCCACCTCGTCGGCGCAAGGTGCAAGCGAGGATGTGGCATCGATCCCGCCGCCCTCTCGTGCGCCTGCGCCTTCCGGCGAGATGCACGCAGGGGTTCATGTCGATCCCCCCGAGGCGGGCAATTTCGGGGATCGACCGGCACCGGATGGTTTCGATCCCCCGCCGATGCAACGATCGCGTTCGTTTTTCCCCCCGCCTCGAATGCCGCGAACGGACACTCATCGGACTCATCCCGCTTGGCCCCCCTCGTGGCCGCAATGGCCGCGCCCGCCATCGGTGGTGGCGATGGACTTCGATCTGTCGATGGAAGCCGCTCGCAAGGCGGCATGGGAAGGGCGATTGTCCGATGCCCTTGCGCACTATCGCGTGGCGGCCGATATCGATCCCGAAAGCCACGTGGTTTGGGGCGAGATGGGCAATGTTCTGTGGCGGATGCAGCAGTGGGCGCAGGCGGCCTACGCTTTGGAAGGGGCCGCCATCTTGCTCGTCGACGAGGGAGAGTTCCGAGCCGCATTGGAATTGATGCCCGCGGTGGAGAGCATCGATCAGGATGCGGCGCATCGGATTCGCTACCATCTTTGGGCGGTCTTTTCCGAATGGGCGGGCCCGCGGCCGGAGCCTATCCCGCATTGGCATTACTGATTTGGCCAAGGCTTGGGTTCGAAGAGTAGGTCAAGGGCGGTGCGTCTATACCCACGCGGGTAGGTTTCTGAGGATCCATCAAGGCCCTCGAGCGCATCGAGGGTCTTGCCATCGGCACCGAGCGATCATGGCGATCCGGTCGTCGTGCCGCCGGACTCGATCCGCTTCGACCCTCGGGGGAAATCCATTCCCCTTTGGCAGCGCCTTCGGATCGAAGCCTGATGGAGTTCGCCGAAAATCGATGGGTGCGGATCATCTCGGACGTTTCCGTTGCCCAGAATTCGAATGGACAGGCAAGGCCCGAGGCCAAGGATCGACGTGGCGGTCAAAACCTGCGGGAGCATCGCGCGGATGAGCAGTGACCATCATCACCATCACCATCATCACGATTCGGGATCGCACGACGAGCCCCGCCTTTGCGATACGGAACTTCGGGTGCGGGCCTTGGAATCCTTGCTCGTCGAGAAGGGTTTGGTGGATCCGGCGGCGCTCGATGCGATCATCGAGAACTACGAGACCCGGGTCGGGCCGCGCAACGGGGCGAGGGTGGTCGCAAAGGCTTGGACCGACCCGCAATACCGACAGCGGTTGCTCGAAGATGCCACCTCGGCCATCGCGGAGCTCGGTTTCCAAGGGCGCCAAGGCGAGCATACGCAGGTGGTGGTCAATGACGAGCGGGTGCATAACCTCGTGGTCTGCACCCTTTGTTCCTGCTATCCGTGGCCCACGCTCGGTTTGCCCCCGACTTGGTATAAATCGGCCCCTTATCGCGCCCGCGCGGTATCCGATCCTCGAGGGGTGCTGAAGGAATTCGGATTGCGGATCCCAGATGAGGTCGAAATCCGGGTTTGGGACAGCACCGCGGAGATGCGCTACCTCGTTTTGCCGCGTCGTCCGGCCGGTACCGAGGATCTCGACGAGGAGGCGCTGGCGGCGCTGGTCACCCGCGATGCGATGATCGGGGTGGGGATCGTCGAATCCCCGAATCCCCCCGAAGCCGCAAGGCGAGGCCAAGGAGATGGACGATGAACGGTGCCCACGACTTGGGAGGCATGCACGGATTCGGCCCGATCGATCCCGATCCAAACGAGCCGATCTTCGCCCATGAGTGGGAGCGCCGATGCTTCGCCATCACCCTCGCCGCCGCGTTTACCAAGCGTTGGAATCTCGATATGTCGCGCCATGCCCGGGAGCGGATGAAGCCCGATGAATACCTGAGCACCGGCTACTACGAACACTGGCTGCACGGATTGGAGACCTTGTTGGTCGAAAGCGGATTGATAAGTGTGCAGGAGATCGAGGCTCGAATGCGAGGGGATCTTTCGCGCGCATCGCCGGTGCCCGATGCCCCGGCGGCGATGAATGCCGATCAGGTGCTCGCCGCCTTCGCGCAAGGGTCTTCCGTTTCCGTGCCGACCGAGCGATCGCCGCGTTTTCGTTTGGGCGATCGGGTGCGCGCCCGCAACCACCACCCGATCGGGCACACCCGCTTGCCGCGCTACGCCCGCGGTCGTTGCGGCATCGTACGCGAATGCCGAGGGGCGCATATCTTTGCCGATACCAATGCGCAGGGCTTGGGAAAGGGCGAGGGCGAACACCTCTACAACGTGGAGTTCACGGCCGAGGAGTTATGGGGCGAAGGGGCCGTTGCCCGCGATGTCGTTCGTCTCGATCTTTGGGAGCCTCACCTTGAGTCCGTTTGAGCCCGAACCCCCCGCGATATCGGCGATCGAGCCGTCGAATCCGATGGCGTCGGCGATTGCCGATCTTGAATCCTTGCCCGCGATTCCCCGCGATGACGATGGTCCGCTATTCCAAGCGCCATGGGAGGCCCAAGCCTTTGCGATGGTCGTGGCTTTGCACGAACGCGGGGTTTTTACATGGCAGCGGTGGGCCGATGCCCTCGCCCGCGAGATCGCATCCGCCGACGGCTCATCGAAGCCAAAAGGCTATTACGAACACTGGCTTGCGGCCTTGGAGGGGCTTCTTGCCGAGGTGGAGTTGATATCTTTCGAGCAGCGAGAAGCTAGGCGCTCGCAATGGGAGGCGGCGGCGATCGCCTCCCCTCACGGCGAGCCGATCCGTTTGCTCGATGATTTGAAAAAGCGATAAAGCGTCTTTTCAGCTCCGGCATCGACGCCCCTTATCCTTCAATCGCCTTCCCCTTCTTCTCTCGCCGTTTTCGATCGCTCGTCGATTTCGGTAGCGAGGATTCGGCGATTTTTTCCGCACCGTCGATGCCTTTACCCTTTGTGGCAAGCGAGGGCGCAGTACTTGCAGCCATCGACCTTCGAGTAATACCTCCTTGCGATGGCGACGGCTTTATGGCAGTCGATGCATTGGCCGAGGGATACCAAGTTCTCCGGTGCGGGGAAGCAACGACATGGATCGGAGCCGTTATGAATCTCGTGTTCACCGTTTTCTTGGGGTTTTTTGTTCACGAAGTATTCGCCGGGACCGGACATGGCGCATCTCCTTGAGTAGTTATGTTGAATTTGAAAAACTTTTTTCATATAAGCATAAAATAAATGTTTAGTCAATAAAAACCGCCGGCGGACCGATGGGAACAAGAAACGACTGTCGGATCGATGCCATTTGGCGTCTTGTGGCCCGAGGGATGTGGAATGAGACCGCATCGAGCGAGGGCCAAGGCGAGTCGAAAGCCCGACGAGATTCCTCGATCCCATATTGAGCCCGGTGAAAAAAGATGAGGGGATGTGTCATCGGCGAGGGACATCGGTTGGAGCCTTGGATTGGAGTCTTGGTATCTTAGGCATCGTCTCGTCGATGCCGTCGAGGATCGGCCTTCGGTGAGAGCGGTGGCGAAAACGGTGGAATATCGATGACACTTGGGCGTATCGTTTGTTGGATATTGGCGGGTATCCTTGCGGCGCCGACCTTCTTTGCTTCGATCATCGCCATGTTCTGGATCGATGGAAAGATATGGGGAGGGAGCGGTGGCCGAGAGTCGATGGAAAGGCCGAAGGAGGCATCGTTCGCCAAGATGCACGCAGTGCAGGTGAAAAGGGAATATGCCTTCATCCGACAAGGGCTCATCGACTTCATCGATGTCCCGGATGGCCATAGAGACGAGGCGGAAGAGGCCTTCATCCGGCGAGTGACGATCGACGCCATCAACGCTCGAAAGGCGCAAAGGGGGGATGCGAGGGAAAGCTTCCTCCGGCACAAGCCGATCGACTACGGGATCACTTCGGCGCAAAGGGAAGCCGAATATGCCGTCATCGAGCGGGAGCTCATCGATATCTTGGGTGTTAGCCGAGATCGGCAGGATGCGGCGAAAGAGGCCTTCGTCCGAAAAGCGTTGATCAAGGCCATCGAATCTTTGCGGGCGCAGTAGAAGCGTAATCGTCGGCGCAAGAAGCAAGGTTCAAGATATATCGTTCATCACCGCCCGGCCCATCCGCCGGACTCATCATCGGGGTTTGAGCGAAAAGGTCAAAGGGTTTTTCGATCGCTCGATAGCGCCAATCCGATGTGCACATCGATCTCCTTGGAAATCGAGGCTCCCATGAGGGTGCGAAAAAGACTACGCCGGGTGCGAAAGAAAAATGTCGAGGAAAAGAGGCGCTCGATCGAGGTGTTCGTTATCGATCGACATATCGATTGACCCGTCGATGGGCATGCTGACGAAAGAGGGTCGTTTTCGAAGGAATATATCCATATCGGAATAGAAAAAATCGATGATCACCCTCCCATCGGGCGTATTGAAACGAATATGCGCCTGATTAGAATGATGCGAATATCCCCGTGATTTTCCAATCAGGAGGTCGATGAACGCCATGAAAAAGCACGACACTCCCATGCTGGATCAGCTCGAACAAGGACCATGGCCGAGTTTCATCTCCGGCATCAAACGCCTGCGGGACGATCATGAAGAGGGCCGAATCAATGCAATGGCCAATGATCTCCTGGGTCAGCTCGAGCACTCCTACGAGACCCGGCGCGGCTATTGGAAAGGCGGAACGGTCAGCGTCTACGGCTATGGCGGGGGCATCATTCCCCGTTTTTCCGAGGTCGGCGATCAATATCCCAAATCGCGCGAATTCCATACCCTGCGCGTACAACCTCCGGCGGGCAATCACTACACCACCGATATCTTGCGCAAACTCGCCGATTCGTGGGAAAAATGGGGTTCGGGGCTGGTGACCTTTCATGGTCAGACCGGCAATATCATGTTTATCGGCGCCGATACCGAAAACACCCAGCATTTCTTCGACGAGATCAACGATTACGGATTCGACTTGGGAGGGGCGGGCCCTTGCGTGCGCACCGCGCAATCCTGCGTGGGGGCGGCTCGCTGCGAACAATCCTGTTGTAACGAGCACGCCATCCATCGTTCCTTGGTCAATAACTTCGTCGACGATGTCCATCGTCCGGCGTTGCCTTATAAATTCAAATTCAAGGTCTCGGGCTGTCCGAACGATTGCATGAATTCGATCGAGCGGGCGGATTTCGCGGTGATCGGCACGTGGCGGGACGATATGAAGGTCGATCAGGCTGAGGTGAAGGCCTATATCGAGCGCAAGGGACGTAAATATCTCATCGACAACGTGATCACCCGCTGCCCGACCAATGCCCTGTCCTTGGCCGATGACGATAGCCTCGAGGTCGATAACCGCAACTGCGTGCGCTGCATGCACTGCCTGAACGTGATGCCGAAATGCCTTTCCCCGGGGGATGAAAAGGGGGTGTCCATTCTGATCGGGGGCAAGCGCACCCTCAAGATCGGCGATCTTTTCGGCACCGTGATCGTGCCTTTCATGAGGCTCGAAACCAAAGAGGATTACGCCCGCATCGTGGAGATCGCCGAGGAGACGATCGATTTCTTCGCCGAGAACGCCCTCGAGCACGAACGCACCGGGGAGATGATCGAGCGTATCGGGTTGGTCAACTTCCTCGAAGGGATCGGCTTGGAGCCGGATCCCAACATGATCGCTCATCCGCGCGAGAGTTCTTATGTGCGCACCGATGATTGGGACGAGGAGGCGGCGAAGTGGTTCGATCGCCGTCAGACTGCCGCAAAGACCAAGGATGCGTCGCCGAAGGGCGAGAAGGCATCCGATCAATCGGCGGCTTAGAGTCGTCGGAGCCGGATCGAGGTCGATATCGATATCGGTATCGATTGAAAACGAAATCTCGGATTTCGGTATCGCATCTTGCCGCTCCCGACGATAGAGAATCGACGAGAAGGCCTTGAAACAAGGGCCCGAAAAACACGCATAAAGAGGGAAGATCGAAGATGGCGCAAAAACATCGCATGCCGATCGAATCCGGCTGCCCCGACGGATTTCAGTACATGCACCCGACGATGGTGCGCAATTTCGGGCAGTGGAAATACCACACCCACCCTCGCCCCGGAGTGCTTTGTCATGTCGCCGAGAGCGGCGACGAGGTCTGGACGGTGCGGGTCGGCACCCAGCGTATTCTGGATGTTTTCACGCTGCGAAAACTTTGCGATTTAGGTGATCGCTATGCAGATGGCCATGTTCGCTTCACCATTCGCAGCAATATCGAATATATGGTCGATCGGCAAGAGAAGGTCGATCCTTTGATCGAAGCCTTGGAAGCCGAGGGTTTCGTCGTCGGCGGCACTCAAAATACCGTCGCCTTCATTTCCCATACCCAAGGCTGGCTCCACTGCGATATCCCGGGCACCGACGCCTCCGGCGTCGTCAAGGCCATGATGGACGAGCTGATCGACGAGTTTCGCAATGCCGAAATGCCCAATCGGGTGCATATCACCACCTCCTGCTGCCAGATCAACTGCGGCGGTCAGGGGGATATCGCGATCAATATCCAGCATACGAAGCCGCCGAAGATCAATCACGACTTGGTGGCGAATATCTGCGAGCGCCCTTCGGTGGTGGCGCGTTGTCCGGTCGCCGCCATCCGTCCGGCAATGGTCAACGGCAAGCCCTCTTTGGAAGTCGACGAGAAGAAATGTATATGTTGCGGAGCCTGCTATCCCCCTTGCACTCCGATGCAGATCAATGATCCCGAGCACTCGAAACTCGCGATATGGGTGGGGGGCAATCATTCCAACGCTCGCAGCAAGCCCTCGTTTCAGAAGTTGGTCGCGGCCGGAATTCCGAACAATCCCCCCAGATGGCCGGAGGCGACGGCGGTCGTCAAAAATATCCTGCGCGCCTATAAAGAGGACGCTCGCGATTGGGAGCGGATCAACGATTGGATCGATCGTATCGGCTGGCCGCGCTTTTTCGAGTTGACCGAGTTGCCGTTCACGAAATTCCATATCGATAACTGGCGGGGCTCGCGCAAGAGCCTCAACGCCTCGGCGCACCTGAGATTTTGACGATTCGTATCGATCAAGCGGATGCCAAGAACGATGAAAATCGGATTGCTGGTCAACGAGGGCCCTTACCAACATCAGGCGGCGGATAGCGCCTATCGCTTCGCCTGCGCCGCCCTTGCCAAGGGGCATGAGATTTTTCGCGTGTTCTTCTATCACGACGGGGTCAACAACGGCACTCGTTTGATGACCCCGCCCCAAGACGATCGGCATATTCAGCAAAGATGGAGTGAATTGGCCAGGACTCACGGTGTGGATCTCGTGCTGTGCGTGGCCGCCGCCCAAAGACGCGGTATATGCGATCCCGACGAGGCCAAAAGAAACGCCAAGGATGCCGACAACATCGCCCCGGGATTTCGGATTTCCGGGCTCGGTCAGTTGGTGGAAGCCGCGATCGAATGCGATCGGCTGGTCACTTTCGGCGATTGACGCAGCGAAGGGCGAGACAAGGGACGAGATGGGGATCGATGGCCGGGCAATGCAAAAAAATCATGTACCTCCATCGGCGCGCTCCTTATGGAACGGTCTATGCGCAGGAGGGATTGGAGGTGGTGCTGATCGGGGCCGCCTTCGATCAGGATGTGTGCATGGCGTTCGTCGATGACGGGGTCTATCAGCTCAAAGCGGGCCAGGATACATCCGCCGTCGGGATGAAGAATTTCTCGCCCGCTTGGCGGGCGCTGGGCGATTACGACGTCACCCGGCTCTATGTCGAGCGCGAATCCTTGGATGAGCGGGGCCTTCGAGAAGAGGACTTGATGCCGCTTCGATACGAGGATGAAAACGATGATTGGGCGGAAAAATCATCCATCGTGATCGTGGATCGCAAGGAGATCGGGCGGCTCATCGACGCCCAGGACGTGGTATTCAATTTCTAGCCCATCCAAACCCCCGAGGATTCACCCCCCGCCCCCGTCCGCCGCTTGGTCGCAATGAAACGAGAACACCCTCGATGCCCGTATTGCATACCGTCAATAAATCGCCCTTCGAGAAGAACGCTCTCGATAGTTGCCTGTCCCATGCGCTCGATGGCAGCACGTTGTTGTTGATCGAAGACGGGGTCTATGCCGCGATGCGGGCGAGTTCGATCGAGCCTCGCATTCGCAGGGCATTGAAGCGCCTTCGAATTCATGTCTTGGAAAACGATTGCCGAGCGCGCGGGATATCCGAAGATGCCCTGATCGAGGGAGTGGGCTCGGTGGACGATGCCGGATTTGTCGACTTGGTCGTGGAGCACGATAATGTACAGGCATGGCTTTGAGTGCTCGGGCTCGATCTCGGCATGGGTTTCGAAGGTCGATCTCCCATTTTGAAATCGAGCCGCCCGGCGCAACTGCGCAACCACGAACGTAAGGAGAAGGAAATCATGGCGTTGGAAGTCAATGGCAAGACCTTGGATACCGACGAGGAGGGTTATCTCTCGAATCTTGGCGATTGGGTTCCGGAGGTGGCGCAGGCGATGGCGGATGCCGACGAATGCGAGCTGACGGACAATCACTGGGAGGTGATCAACTTTCTTCGCGAGTACTACGAGGAATATCAAATCGCCCCCGCGGTGCGCGTGCTGACCAAGGCGATCGGCAAAAAACTCGGACAGGACAAGGGCAATAGCCGATACCTCTATCAGCTCTATCCTTATGGTCCGGCCAAACAGGCTTGCCGCTATGCCGGATTGCCCAAGCCTACGGGCTGCGTCTAAATAAAGCGGGCGTCGATCCTCGTGATCGGATCCTCTTTTTTTGGAACCTCGCTTGCGGGATCGACATCCTCGCAGCGCCGCCCTTCGGGAACGTTTGGCTCGGGATTGCCCGCTGTGGACATGTCGATGAGAAGCATGAGGGCCGACGATGCGATTGACCGCGTCATCGCATCGTCGTTCGCAATCCGGTGCGAGCCATGGCAAGCGCTCGATATTCGATGTCGGGGCGAAGACGAACCAAGCCGTCGATCGCTTTCGATGCAAGGCCCCTAAGGGATCAGCGAGTATCCGATGCTCGTCCTGCCCTCGATCATCGCCATCGCTTTTTATCTTGCGGCACTGATTTTGGTGGTGGGAGTGGCGGGAAAGATCCTGCAGTACGCCCGCACCCCGGCGCCGCTCAAAATCCCGACCACCCCCGCCCCCACCACCCGCTCGGGGACGATCTTGCGGCTCGCTCGAGAAGTCGTTTATTTCGAAAGCCTGTTCAAGGCCTCGAAGTGGACTTGGCTTTTCGGGTGGATTTTTCATGCCGCTTTGGTAGTCGCCCTCATCGGGCATCTTCGGTATTTCACCGAGCCTGCTTGGTGGCCTGCGGCCCTCGTTCAAGGGATCGCACTATGGGTCGGGTTGGCGATGCTCGTCGGGCTCGGCGGATTATGGGCGCGCCGCATATTCGTGGATCGGGTGCGTTATATATCGGCGCCGTCGGATCACTTGATGCTCGCATTGCTGGTGATCATCGCCGGTAGCGGGGTTTTTATGCGCTTGTTTTTGCCGACCGATATCGTCGAACTCAAGATCTTCACCTTGGGGCTCGTTCGTTTCGATTGGCAGACCATCCCTGTCGATGCGATCCTCTTGCTGCATATCGTCTCGGCGCTGGCGCTGATGGCGATATTTCCGTTCAGCAAACTCCTCCATGTCCCCGGGCTCTTTTTCAGCCCCACCCGCAATCAAGCGGACGATCCCCGAGAGCGTCGCCATCTACCGAGATGGACCCCGATCGAGGATCGATCGGCGAGCGCTTCGATGCCCGATGTACCCGCCGAGCCTTCGAAGGACTCTCGATGAGCAAGGAAAAGGCATTCGAGGCTCCTCCGATCCCGCCCGCGCCGCAGATTCCGGCGCTTGTCGAAGGGGCGATGAGCCATAGCCGTCCCTTTGTGGCCGAGCCCGAACATCAACGAGCCTTGGGTTTCCCCGGGGAGTTGGTCGATGACTGGCACGATCGGGCGATCGAAAAAATGGGGGATCTGCTGCATCGATATCGAGGATTTCGCGTCTTTCTCGATGCTTGCGTCAAATGCGGGGCGTGTACCGATAAATGCCATTATTTTTTGGGCACCGGGGATCCGAAAAACATGCCGGTCGGCAGACAGGATCTGCTGCGCAAGGTCTATCGACGTCATTTCACCTTGGCGGGCAAGTTTTTTCCGAAGCTGGTCGGGGCCGCCGACTTGAGCGAGGAGATGCTCGACGATTGGTATCGATACTTTCACCAATGCTCCCAATGTCGACGTTGTTCGGTATTTTGTCCTTACGGCATCGATACCGCGGAGGTCTCGATGGCCGGGCGGGAGATCCTCGCAAGCATCGGCATGGGGCAAAAATACAGCAATGAAATCATCGGCAAGGTGCACAGGATCGGAAATAACTTAGGGCTTCCGCAGCCTGCGCTTGCCCATACCCTCGAGGGCTTGGAGGAGGATATCGAAGAGGAGACCGGAGTTCGGGTCCGACTGCCTTTGGATCAAGCGGATTCCGATATTTTATTGGTGACGCCGTCGGCGGATTTCTTCGCCGAGCCCCATGTCGATGGCTTGATCGGCTATGCCAAGGTCTTTCACCAAGCGGGGCTCAGGTGGACTTTGAGCACCAAGGCCTCGGAGGCTGCGAACTTCGGTCTTTTCATCGGTAGCTACGAAAATATGCGCAAGGTCGCTTTGCGTATCCGGGATGCGGCCTTGGATCTGGGCGCTCGTCGAATCGTCTTCGGAGAATGCGGCCATGCTTGGCGGGTGGCCTATAACTTTCTCGATACCCTCGCCGGCCCTTTGGATTTCCTCGATCCGAAGTATCCGGCGCCGCAGCATATCGTCGAAGTCACCCACGATCTGATTTCCCGCGGGGCTTTGCGCCTCGATCCGTCCGCCAACGACGAGCGCCGGGTCACCTTCCATGATTCATGCAATATCGCGCGGGCCTCGAGGATGGGGGAGGTGGCGGGCGGTCAGTTCGCTTTGCCCCGAGATGTCCTGCGATCGGTCTGCAATCATGTTTTCGAGATGGACCCCGATGCCACCGGCGAACGAACATTTTGTTGTGGAGGCGGGGGCGGGTTGTTGACCGACGATCTCGTCGAACTGCGGGTCAAGGGCTCTTTGCCTCGCATGCAGGCATTCAAAGAAATCGTCCGGCGTCATCGCGTTTCCCATCTCGTGGCGATCTGCGCGATTTGCAAGAGCCAGTTTTCGAAAGTCCTGCCCTTTTACGGGTTCACGATGGATCAGGTGCTCAGTCTTCATCAGCTGGTGGGCGATGCGATCGTGCTGGGCGAGCGTTGAAATCGCTTCGCACTTTTCACAGGGCACCGAAACATCGGGCACCGAAACCCTTCCGACATCCTTTTCGAAACCCTTTCAGAGATTGAAACGAAATGGCGACTCCTTGGAGCAAGACCTACCGGGAAGACAACCACACCTTCCGTAAATTCAAGGAGGGTGAGCATCGATGGTCGAATTGGGAATCGAATATCTTCGATGCCGATCATTCCCATAAATGCCCGACTTATGTGCAGCGCACGCCGCCGTGCCAGGGCAGTTGTCCCTCGGGCGAGGATATCAGGGGCTGGTTGCAGATCGTCCGCGGGCTGGAAAAACCGCCCCAAGGGATGAGCTGGCAGGAATACGCTTTCCGACGGCTCAGCGAGGCCAACCCCTTTCCGTCGCAGATGGGTCGGGTCTGTCCGGCTCCTTGCGAGGATGGCTGCAATCGCAACGAGGTGGAGGATTTCGTCGGCATCAATGCCGTGGAGCAGTACATCGGCGATACCGCGATCGGCTGTGATTTTTCCTTTCCCGTTCCCGAGACCGAAAGCGGGAAAGGGATCGCGATCATCGGCGGCGGCCCGGCGGGATTGACCGCCGCCTACCAGCTTCGTCGCCGAGGGCATCGCTGCACGATCCACGACGATCACGAAGCCTTGGGGGGCATGATGCGCTACGGCATCCCCGGCTATCGCACCCCCCGTCGCTTCCTCGATCACGAGATCGATCGCATCCTCGCCTTGGGCGGGATCGAGACCCGGCTGAATGTGCGGGTAGGAAAGGATATGCGCGTTGCGGATCTCGAGCGCGAATACGATGCCGTGCTGTGGACCATCGGCTGTCAAAGCGGTCGGCCCTTGCCGGTTCCCGGCGGAGACGCTCCGAACTGCGTCAGCGGCGTGAAGTTCTTGGAGGCTTTCAACGACGGTCGACTCAAGTTCACGGCGGAGAAGGTCGTATGCATCGGCGGCGGCGATACCTCGATCGATGTCGTTTCCGTCGCCCGACGTTTGGGTCGCATCAAGCGCACCAATCCCAAGGATCGGCCGGAGATGGCGGTGCACGGATTCGTCGCTCACGACGCCGCGATGGCCGCGGTACGAACCGGGGCCGATGTCACCTTGACTTCCTTGTTGGGACGCCAAGAGATGACCGCGGCGGAAAACGAAGTCGAGGATGCGATGCAAGAGGGGGTGAGGATCTTCGACGGGGTGATGCCCTTGGAGGTGATCCTCGGCGAGGACGGCAGAGCCCGCAGCCTTCGAATGGCCAAGTGCGATCTGATCGACGGTCGCCCGGTGATGCGTAAAGGGACGGAATTCGATATCGAGGCGGATTTGGTGGTCAGCGCGATCGGCCAGGGCGGCAATCTCGAGGGATTGGAGGAATTCGATAACGGACGCGGCCTGATCGATGCCGACGCCTTCTATCGCGTGCCCGATCGCGAGGGGCATTTCGTGGCCGGCGACATCATTCGCCCCCATTTGCTGACCACCGCGATCGGTCAGGCCTCGGTCGCGGCGAGTTGTATCGATCGATATCTATCCGGGGGGGATCAGAGGAAGCGGCCGAGGGTGGATGTGCACCATTTCAGTTTGCTGGAAAAACTGCGCGAGCAACACTTGGAGCCCGAGGAATACGAGCGCCGTCAAGAATGGGGCACCTGCTTTTCGAACTATGCGATCCATAACTACGAGGATCGATCGGCCCATGAAATCGTTCCCGCCGAGGAGCTTTTTCTCGGGCATTTCACCTACACCCCCCGTCATCGGCGGGCCGAGCGAGTGCCCCAAGGAGACGCCGTACTCGGCCATTTCGAGGAGCGCATCGTTCCCTTGGACGAGGATCGAGCGGTGGCCGAGGCGGGTCGCTGCATGAGCTGCGGACTTTGTTTCGAATGCGATAACTGTGTCATCTACTGCCCCCAGGATGCGGTCTTTCGGGTCAAGAAAAACCAGGGAACCACCGGGCGTTATGTCGATACCGACTATGCCCGATGTATCGGCTGCCATATCTGCGCCGATGTCTGTCCGAGCGGCTATATCGATATGGGGATGGGCGAGTAGTTCGGCGCCCGAAGCGTCTCGATACGAGATCGTCGAAGTTCGATCGCGATGGAAAAAGAAAATCACGGGGGTCGAAAAGCCCGACTTTTTCTTTCTCTTGCGCCTTGGGTCGCTCTCGGGATGCTGCTTGCAGTGCTGTCGGTGGCGGGATTGCCGATCCTCTCCGCCAAGGGCGTATCCGAAGAGCGGGTATCCGAGGAGCGAGGCGAGATGATTTTGCCCGTCTCGCCGACGCCATCGGGACGAAGCGCCGGATCGGCTTTGTCGGATCGAGTGCCGCGGCCGCAGCTGATCGAAGCGGGTTTGGGGGAGCATTGCGTCGAGCCGATCCCCGTCATTCGTCGGCGGCATCCGCAACTGCTCGAGCATCAACGGGATCGCACCGTCTATCTGGGCATTCGCCGAGAGCGCCATAGCCTTGCCGGATGCATCGATTGCCATGCGGCGCGCGATGACCGAGGGCAATGGATCCGGATCGACGCCCCGGGTCAGTTTTGCGAGAGCTGCCACGCTTATGTGGCGGTGGAGCCGGATTGCTTCGGTTGCCACTCGGCGTTGCCCGAGGTGGCTTTCGAGGAGGAGGGGGGCGATGAGGGGCGAGAACGACCTTCCGGCACCGGGGGATAAGGAGGAGTCTTTCGGCTCCTCGGGGGCAGGACTCGGTGGCGATTCCGAAAGTGGTGAGGCCTTCGAGGCCTTGTTCGCCAAGCGAGAATCCGCCGACCCATCGACTCCGGCCACCGAGGCCAGAAGGCATTTCCTGATACGGATCGGGGCGTTGGCGGCGGTTTCGGGTATCGGCGGCTTTGCCATCTCCCGGGCGATCGCCGACGAGCGTTCATCGGGCGAGCCGGTCGGCGCGAAGATTCGCTACGGTCTTTTCGTGGATGCGGATCGGTGCGCAAGGGGCTGCGATGCTTGCGTTCGCGCTTGCAACGAAGAGCATGGATTGGAGCCCGAACACGGTATCGCCACCGACCCGCAATGGATCCGCAAGGTCACCTTGCTCGATCGCCGCAGCGGTCGGATCAGCACCTTGCCGTTGATGTGCCAGCATTGCGAGGAGCCGCCTTGCGTGGATGTTTGCCCCACGGGAGCATCGTTCAAACGCGCCGACGGGATCGTGCTGGTGGATAAACATATCTGCATCGGCTGTCGCTATTGCGTGATGGCATGTCCTTTCCAGGCGCGATCCTTCGTGCACGAGGAGGTCACCGATCCCAAGCCTTGGTCCCCCAGAGGCAAGGGCACGGTGGAATCATGCAATTTCTGCGTGCACCGCTTGGATGCGTCCAAGGAAAGCGAGGGATCGGCGAGTCGGGCGCGCCCCGCTTGCGTCGAGGCCTGCGACACGAGGGGATATCGGGCATTGGTCTTCGGCGATCTGAACGATCCGCTAGACCCGGTGGCGAGAGCCATCGCCGAGAGGGGCGGCCAGGGGTTGCGCCCCGATCTCGCCCTCGATACCAAGGTTCTCTATCGCGGAGTGTGAGAGGCGACGGCGAAGATCGAGGACAAAGCATGCGCACCATCGATTTGCCCATCGAAGACCGATCGATCGAGGACCTGCCGGCGCGCCCGCATCGTTCGCTTGCGCGGCGATGTCGCCCGACTCGAAACGCTCGCCAAGCGCCCCATCGAATGAAGATCCGGCCGGAGGATCGATAGCAAGATGGGCTCGCACGAGATCTCTTATGCCGAATACCGCACGATCGGACGCGGCAGCGGGCCCTTCATCGCGTTGATCGTCGCTTTGCTGCTCGTCATCGTCGCCGGCCTTGCAGCGGCGCATACGATGGACAGCGAAGGCCACCATATCACCGGCATGAACAATCGCATCGTTTGGGGGCTACCCCATGTCTTCGCGATTTTCCTGATCGTCGCCGCCTCCGGCGCCCTCAACATCGCATCGCTTTCTTCCGTCTTCAAGCGCAAGCGATATACCCCCTTGGCGCGGCTCTCGGCGGTGATGGCGATCGCCCTGCTGGCGGGAGGGTTGATGGTGTTGGTGCTCGATCTCGGACGACCGGACCGACTGATCATCGCCCTGACGCATTACAACCCCGTATCCGTTTTCGCTTGGAATGTCATGCTCTACAGCGTTTTCATCACCGTGAGCGGAATCTATTTGGGGGTGTTGCTCGCCCCGGATGCCGGCGATCCGAAAAGGGCGAGATGGGTCAGCGGGATCGGCATCGTCGCCTTGTCGTGGCGCCTGGCGTTGACCACCGGCACCGGTTGCATCTTCGGTTTTTTGGTCGCCCGTCAAGCCTACGATGCGGCGATCATGGCCCCCTTGTTCGTGGCGATGTCGCTTTCTTCGGGCATGGCGGTATTCATCTTGGTGCTTTGTGCGACGGCGTATTGGGCGAAGCGGCCGCAACCGGGAGCGGCCTTCGATGCAACGCTCGGACAGTTGGCGCGCTTGCAGGGGATCTTCGTGGCGCTGACCTCGTATTTCGTGATCGTGCGCCACCTGACCAATCTCTATGCCGCCGAGCACGGTGAGATAGAGCGCTTTTTGCTGATCGACGGAGGGCTGCATCCGGCGATTTTCTGGATCGGACAGATCCTGCTCGGGACCTTGACGCCGCTTGCCTTGCTGCTGGGCATTCCATGGTTGATCGCAAAGCCGCCATCGGCGAAGAGGATCGTCCTGGCGGCGGGTGCGGTCGTTATCGGAGGTTTTGCTTGGCTTCATGGCATCGTCATCGGCGGTCAGGCGGCGCCCCTCGAGATTTTTCCCGGCAAGGAGATCATCGAGGGCGATTTGATCGACGGCAACCCCGTGGGCTATTCCCCCACCCTCCCGGAATTCTTGCTGGGACTCGGCGGGGTGGCGTCGGCCTTGCTGATCATCGTGATCGCCCTTCGATTGCTGCGCATCTTGCCGAAGTCCCTTTCGGGGGATGCCGATGAGACGGATGCCGTACCGAAGGTATCCGAAGCCTCGGGCAGCGGGCTATGAAGTGCAAATCCCCGAGCGCGAGATATGCCCGACGATGACCGGTCTTTATTTTTCCGCGGCTTGCAAGTCCTCCGGCAAGACCATCGTCTCCGTCGGGGTCGCCGCCGCCTTGCGCTTGTCGGGGACGCTCGTGCAGCCCTTCAAGAAAGGACCTGACTATATCGATCCGATGTGGCTCGGCGCGGCCTCGGGAAGGCCTTGTCGCAACCTCGATTTCCATACCATGAGTCCGGCGGAGATCCGCTTCGAATGGCAACGACACCGCTCGCAGCCACCGGGTCTTCGTCTGATCGAGGGCACCAAGGGTTTGCACGACGGAGTGTCGATCGACGGCCACGACAGCAATGCGGCGCTGGCCAAGCTCCTCGAAGTCTCGGTGACGCTCGTGATCGATACCCGGGGGATCACGCGCGGCATCGCCCCGTTGTTGTTGGGCTATCGAGCGTTCGATCCGGAGATCGAACTGGCGGGGGGGATCCTCAATC
>JFBG01000012.1 GCA_000583135.1 Thioalkalivibrio sp. HK1 | reverse complement strand
CCTCAATCGCACCGGCGGGGCCCGCCACGAGGCGAAGCTGGTTCGGGCGGTGGAGACCTTTACCGACCTGCAGGTCTTGGGGGTTTTGGGCAACGACCCGGCGCTTTCGCTCGATAGCGGACATCTGGGTTTGGTGCCGCCGCCTCCGGCGGTGGTGGATGGCGCCGACGATGACAAGACTTCGAAGGCGAAGATGGATCTCGCATCCGAGTCCCTTTCCCGTCGGTTGCGTCGATTGGCCCAAGCGATCGAAAGGGGGGTCGACTTGCCCCGACTTCTCGATGCATCGAGGGCAAGGGGGGATCGCAAGGAGGAGTCGATCGCCGTTGCCGACGAAGCCCGGCCAAGACAAGAATCGGCGGCAACGGCGCATTCGAGCGCTTTGGGCGCATCGGAGCGAGTGACGACATCGTCTTGCGCCGGTGATATTCGCATCGCCGTCGCATGGGATGCCGCTTTTCGTTTTTACTATCCGGGCGATCTGGAATCGCTGGCAAGGGATGGCTCGGATATCGTCTTTTTCGACACCCTGCGTGATTCGCACCTGCCCGAGGTCGATGGCATCTTCATCGGCGGCGGTTTTCCCGAAAGGGCGCTGGCGGATCTGGAGGCCAATATCGCTCTGCGGCGTACGCTGCGCGAGCGGATCGCAAAGGGGCTTGCAGTCTATGCGGAGTGCGGGGGGTTGATGTATCTCGCCCGCGGCATTCATACCGAGGGGCGAAAGGCGGAAATGGTCGGGGCGATCCCCGGCGATATTCGAATGCATGCGCGTCCTCGAGGGCGAGGCTATGCCTTGCTCTCACCGACCGGATCCGCTCCTTGGCAACCCGCAGGAGACGATCCCCTGCCGGCTCACGAATTCCATCATTCGAGCATCGAGAACCTCCCGGCCGAGGGTTGGGATCATGCCTATCGGGTGCGGCGCGGATACGGTCTCGACGGAGAGAAAGACGGCATCGTCATCGGCAATCTCCTTGCGAGCTATTGTCATCTGCGCGATGTGCAAGGGTGTCGATGGACCCGTCGATTCGTCGATTTTCTGCGCAGGCGAAAGATCGCAGATGCCGCCGAGCGCAGCGCGCTTCCCGAGCGGGATGGCATCGGTTCGCGGTTCGCCAAGCCCTCGATCGGCGGTTCATCGCCGAATGCGGCTCCCGCCGGGGCTTGCGAGAATCCGAGGAGTTAGGCGCATGTTCACCATCACGCGCGCCGCGGCAAAGCGAATCCGCAGCGATGCCCTCGTCGATGATCGAGTCGAGCTCGCGCTTCGGGTGGCGGCCGAGCGCGCTCCGGATGGCGGTATCGAGTACCGCATGGGTTTCGACGAGGTCACGGCGCGAGATATTTTGCTGAGCACCAACGGTGTCGATGTGGTGCTCTCCCAAGCGGACAAGGCGCTGCTGAATGGGACGGTGCTCGATTATGTGGAGATCGAATCGGGCGAATATCGCTTCATCTTTCTCAATCCCAACGATCCGCATTACCGGGCGCCGAGCGAATGATCGAGGCTATCGAAGCGTCATGAATCGATCGAGCGATATCCCCTCGCCAAGCGCAGCAAGCCCCCTCGCCGCTGCCGATCCATCGATCGAGGCGAGCAAGGAACCCTCCTCGATATCCGGCGAGATGCCCGGCGACCTGCCCCCATCGCAGGCTGCGTCTTCGGATACATCTACATCGCGGGATACCTCGCCGGATGTCGCTCTCCCGGATATGCCGGAGGGTCCGCGCACGGTTTTCGCTCGCCTGATCATGCCCGCCGACGATTGGGCGCGCGAGGGGGCGTCGGGCGGGCCGCGCACCTTGCATTTGCTGATCGCCTTGTCGCTCGTTGCGATCGTCGTCGCCGCTGCCGCCGCCTTGGCCGGATATCGCGGTCTCCTGTCGGCGGCTTCGGCCTTGAATCTGATTTTGGCGGCGTTGATCGTGGCCGCGCTGGCGGCCCTGGGCACCCTGCGCAAGATCAGGCGCGATCTGCATGAACCGCTGGTCGCGCTCAATCGCTGGGCTTTGGGGATGTGCTCCGGTGACTTCTCGACGCGGATGGCGATCCCAAAATCCCATCCATCGACCCGAGGAGCGGTGCAGACCTTGGCGTTTCATGTCAACCGACTATCGGAGGCCTTGGAAGGGCTGGCCGACAATATGGACGAGGTGGTGTGGTGTCAGACCGAGGGTCTGCGCGAGAAAAACGCATCGCTGGAACTTTTATACGAAGTTGCGGCCTCGGTCGCTCGGCATGATTCTTTGGGCGATGCGCTGCATGATTCGACCCAAGCGCTGATGCGAAAGGTCAAAGCATCGTCGGCGCTCATCGCCTTGAGGAATGCCGACGGAGCACTCGAAACGATGGTTCGGATCGGCCCCGAGCCCCGAGATCCCCCGAGCCCTCTCGATGAGGCTTCCAAAGAGACCGGGGGCGTCGTTTTGCGCATCGAGCTGGATCATCAAGGAGAGAATTTCGGCGTGATCCGGCTTTCGGGCGAGGAATTCGTCATGTTCGAAGGCCGCCAAGGGGAGCGGCTGCTTGCCAGCGTGGGGAATCATTTGGGGATGATGGTGGCCAAGGCGCGCACCGACGAGGAATCGAAGTCGCTTTCGATCATTCGAGAGCGAGCGGCGATCGCCCACGAACTGCACGATTCTTTGGCCCAGACCATTGCCGGATTGCGGGTGCAGACCAATCTCTTGGCGGATTCCCTTGCCGCCACCGGCAGCGTTCCTCGCGAGTTGGCCCGGATTCAATCATCCCTCGACGATGCCAATGTCGACTTGAGGGAGTTGATCGCCGGGTTTCGCGCCCCGATGCGAAAGCGCGATCTGACCATGGTGCTCGAGGAGATCGCCGGACGTTTTCGCGCCCGCAGCGGTATGGAAGTCCATCTTCGGATCGAGGGCGATTTGCCGACGCTCGCTCCCGCAGCCCAGTTGCAGGTCGTGCGCATCATCGGGGAGGCCCTTGCCAATGCCGGGGCCCACAGCCAATGTCGCCTGGCCCGGGTATTGGTGCGCAAGGAGGGCCGAATTTTCCGCGTTCTCGTGGAGGACGACGGCAAGGGTTTCAAAATCCCCTGCACCGTCGACGGCGACCATATCGGTCTTTCGATCATGGAAGAACGCGCTCGCGAGATCGGGGGCGGTCTCGTCATCGAAAGCGAACCCGAGGAGGGCACGCGCGTGATACTGGAATTTCCGATAACCCCGGAGATCGTGGCCGAGGGCGAGCGCTGATGCACCCGGCCGAAAGCGAGGAATCGTCGAAAAACGCCCGCCTCGCTCATTCATCGACGAACGTTTCCTATCCATGACAGGTCAAAGGAAAAAAAGCGAATCACTGCCCTTGAGGGTATTGGTCATCGACGATCACGCTTTGTTTCGCGGAGGTCTTAGCGAGCTGCTCGCTCGCCGGGGGGTCGATGTCTGCGCTGCGGTCGGTAGCGGTCGGGAGGGGTGTCGGCTTGCCGCCGAGATCGATCCGGATGTCGTGCTGCTCGATCTGCGGATGCCGGATCTCGATGGATTGGCGGCCCTCGAGCGTTTGCACGAGCAAGGCGAGGATGAGCGCCCGGCGGTGGTGGTGTTGACCACCAGCAGCGATCAGGGCGATTTGGCGGCGGCGCTGCGCGCCGGGGCGCGAGGCTATCTGCTCAAGGACATGGATCCCGAGCGGCTCGTGCAATCGCTCGAAGCGATCTTTTCGGGGGAGATGGTGGTGGCGCCCGAGATGTCCGGAGCGCTTGCGAAAATCGTTCGAGGGGATAAGGATTCCGGTGGAGACGATCGTTTCTCGGCCCTGACTGTGCGCGAAAGGGAGATTTTGCGCCACTTGGCTTATGGGAAAAGCAACAAGGCGATCGCCCTCGACCTGGGCATCAGCGATGGCACGGTGAAATTGCACGTGCGGGCGATCCTTCGGAAGCTGGAGGTGCGATCGAGGGTCGAGGCGGCGGTGCTGGCGGTCGAGTCCCGCATCTTTCACGCTTGAAATCGGATCATGACTCGTCGATGGGAATCGAACGGGTATTACGAGATGGTGGCCGGATCCGAAAAACCATCGAGGCGAATCAAGCAGACTCCGTCGGATTTTGGCGTAATATCGTTGAAAATAGGCGATAAGCCCATATCGATGCGGTCGATCGATGACCGACATGCGCATCGTCGATGGGATTTTTCGATATTCGGTCGACGCCGACCGGTATCAGTGCAAAGCGGAGTGTGGGAATATGAAAGCGATCTTCAACAACACCGTCATCGGGATCGTCTTCTCGATGCTCGCCCTGGTTTCCCTCCCGGCTTTCTCCGATGCCCCTTGGCGGCTCGTCGAGGCCCCCTCGACCTTCGAGCGTTCTTGTCAGCATGCTTCCGGGGACGCAGGTGGGCAGGGATCGATGGCTGCGGGCACCGAGGAGGAAGAGGAAGAAGAAGACGAATACGAGGAGCCGGATTGCGATTGAGAAATCATTGCCCGTAGGCGGCATTTTTTTCGGATCCATTTCGGCATTTCGGGTTTTCCCTCGATTCGCGGCGATCGAGGGAGGGCGTGTGCGATCGCGTCGCGACATCATGGGACCATCGGGAGGTTATGGAATCATGTTCAAAGGACAACTTTTTATCGTGCTTTCGGGTGCGGCGGCTTTGCTTGCAGGCCTTGTATCCCCCGTCTTGGCGGATGATCCGGAGGTGAAGATCACCGCCGAGATCGCCTCGGTGGATATCATGCATGGCGGCGAGAGGGTCACCGTCATGCGCAATCAAGACGAGGCCAATACGGTCAATAAGGCTTTTGCCAAGACATCGCGCAAATGCCCGCCCTTTTGCATTCAGCCATCGACCCTCGCCCCCGGGGTCGAGACCATCGGCGAGGTGGAGATCCTCGACTATGCGAAACGCATGAGCGATGGGGACGATTCGATCGTCGTGATCGACTCGCGTACTCCGGATTGGGTGGAAAGAGGAACCATCCCCGGGGCGATCAACGTTCCTTGGACGTCGCTCAGTCCCGCTCGGGGTGCCGATCCCATCTCCATCGTCGATATTTTGGAGGAGGTCTTCGGGGTGCAAAGCAACGAAGGGCTGTTGGATTTTTCCCAGGCCAAGACCGCGGTGCTTTTTTGCAACGGCATGTGGTGCGGGCAATCCCCGGCGAATATCCGAACCCTCTTGAGATTCGGCTACCCGGCGGATCGCATCAAGTGGTATCGGGGAGGGATGCAGAACTGGGAGATCCTCGGGTTGACCACCGTCAAACCTTAAGGTTCGTTTACCCTCGTCGCCCTTCGAATGGAGTCGAGCTCCCCCGAGGATGGTCGGATCCCACCTCGGGGGAGTGTTTCTCGATCGGCATTCGCCATATCGACATCGCTTCGAATCCCTCGCCGATGCCTTATTTCGTCTATCGAGTTCGTTCTCGTCGAGTCATCGGGAGCATTCGCGATTTCGAGCGGATCGACGCTTTTTCGAACTATCGAGAGGCCCGGACCCTCGCTCGTCGCATGAGGCGAAAGATGGCCGCCGATGACACGAAAGCCGAGGATCTCGATGATGGGCAGGTGATCGCGATCCGGGTCGTTTTCGCCGCCGACGAGGCCCAGGCCGAGGGCTTGCTGAGCGAGCACCGCCCCCCTCGCCCCTTGGGGGAAGAGGCTTAGATCCGATCGTCTTCGATCTGCGCTCATCGAGACAATATCCACCGAGACGACGTTCGCCGAAACGACGCTCAATCAAAAGATAAGGAGGTTATCGATGGCGGAATTTCATCAGGAGCTCGATGCCACGGGGTTGAATTGCCCTTTGCCGATCTTGAGGGCGAAAAAGGCTTTGGGAAAAATGCAAAGCGGCGAAATCCTCAAAATCATCGCCACCGATCCCGGATCGGTGAAAGACTTCGAGGCCTTTTCCCGCCATACCGGTCATGAATTGCTCGAATCTGCGGAAGAGGGCGATCAATTCCTCTTTCGGTTGAAAAAGACCTGAGCCAAGATTCGAAAAAAAGATCGATCATCTTGCCGTGGGCGGGATTTGAAAGGGCGATCGCCGAAAAAAAATCGACATCGCCCCGAAAAGATCGTGCGCAGCGCCCGATATCCTTGATATGCAAAAAAGAGAAAGGACCGGGCGATCGATTTTCGAGTCTCTCGATCCTCGGATATCTTGCAAGGAGTCGATATCAAAGCACGACTTGATCGAGAAACATGACGAAAACGATATAGCGCAAAGCCTTTCCGATCCCGACCAAGACCAAGAAGGGAAGGATATGCACTCGCATCAGACCGGCGATCACCGTCAACGCATCCCCGACCAAGGGCATCCAAGCCAGCAGCAAAGACCAAACGCCGTATTTTCTAAACCATGCGCTCGCCTTTTCGAGTTGCGACCTGTTCGCCGGGAACCAGGATCGATCCCGCCAACGTTCGATATAGCGCCCCAATATCCAGTTGACGCCCGCCCCCGTCGTATTCCCGACGGTCGCGCTGACGACCACCCAATAAAGATTCGCCCCCGCGGCCAGTGCGGCCACCAAAGCGATCTCGGAGGCGAAGGGAATCACGGTGGCGGAAAGGAAACTCGACAGGAAAACGCTCAGATAGTGCATCGGGATATCATTGCCAGGATGACCGTCGATGGTATCTCGAAGGGATTTGATAGCGCGGATCGTAACGATCGGGAGGATTGTCGATGAAAGAGAATCGATTCGAACAAGACTTGGATCGCAATGCGGCGAATTTCGTGCCGCTCACTCCCGTCAGCTTCATCGATCGGGCGGCGCAAGTCTATCCCGATTATCCGTCGATCATCGACGGTGCCAGACGCTTTACTTGGGGTGAAACCTTCGAGCGTTGTCGCCGTTTCGTCTCGGCGTTGAAGATGCACGGGGTCGAAAAGGGGGATTGCGTTTCGATCATCGCCCCGAACATACCTGCGATCTACGAGGCGAGTTTCGCGGTGCCGATGCACGGTGCCGTGCTCAATACCATCAACACACGTCTCGATGCCGCCACCATCGCTTTCATCCTCGATCATGCGCAAACGAGGCTCTTGTTGGTGGATCGCGAATATTCCCAAGTGGTGATGCACGCACTTGAGAGCATGCAAGAAAAGCCCATCGTGGTTTCGATCGACGGCGGGGTCGAGCCGAAAGAGGGTGAGGGGATCGAAGGGATCGAATACGAGGATTTTCTCGCCGCCGGCGACCCCGAAGCCGCTTGGTGTTATCCGGATGACGAGTGGCGAGCCATTTCCTTGAACTATACATCCGGCACCACCGGCAACCCCAAGGGTGTCGTCTATCACCATCGCGGCGCCTATCTCAATGCCCTTTCCAATGTCGTGGTCTGGAATCTGAACAATCACCCGGTTTACCTGTGGACCTTGCCGATGTTTCATTGCAATGGCTGGTGTTTTCCGTGGACCTTGGCGGCGGTCGGCGGCACCAGCGTTTGTCTGCGCAAGGTTCAAGCCGGAGCGATCTATCGCGCGATCGACGAGGAGAGGGTTACGCATCTTTGCGGGGCACCGATCGTGATCGGGACCATCCTCGATGCGACCGAGGAAGAGCGCCGGGACTTTTCGCATCCGGTGCGGATCATGACCGCCGCGGCTCCCCCGCCGGCGGCGGTGCTCGCGCGCATCGAAAGCGAGGGTTTCGAAGTGACCCATGCCTACGGCCTGACCGAGACCTACGGTCCGGCGGTATTTTGTGCTTGGAAGGATGAGTGGAACGATCTGCCGGCGGATGAGCGAGCGCAGCGTAAATCCCGCCAAGGCGTTCGCTACCACGCCCTCGACGGTCTGCAGATCATGAACCCCGATACCATGCAGCCGGTACCGGCGGATGGAAAGACGCTGGGCGAGGTGATGTTCCGCGGCAATATCGTGATGAAGGGCTATTTGAAAAACCCGGCGGCGACCCGAGAAGCGCTGGCCGGGGGCTGGTTTCATTCCGGCGATCTGGGGGTGGTCGATCCCGATGGCTATATCAGGCTCAAAGATCGATCCAAAGATATCATCATATCGGGCGGGGAGAATATATCGTCCATCGAGATCGAGGATGTGCTCTATCGCCATCCGGCGATATCGGAAGCGGCGGTGGTGGCATGTCCCGACGAAAAATGGGGCGAGACGCCATGCGCCTTCATCACTTTGAGGCCCAACGCACAATCCCCGGATGCCAAGGAAATCATCGATTTTTGTCGCGAGCGGCTGGCACATTACAAGGTGCCTCGCCGCGTGGTATTCGGACCGCTACCGAAAACATCGACCGGCAAGATCCGCAAATTCAACCTACGGGAGCGGGCGGCGGCATTGGTATCGGATCGGCGGGCGTCATCGTCGTAAAAGAGGGCTCGTCGGCGGATATGGGGTTGGCCGCTATATAAAAAGGCATCGAGCGATCCCTTTCGCAGATCCAAGACAACGATCCCTCGATGCGTCTTTTGCGGGGGTTCCCTCGCTCCGGTCAGGAGGCGTTGTCGATTCGTCTTCGAGCGCTATCTTCTAGGAACTCGATGTGTGTGGAACTCGATCCCCCGGGGATGTCGTTTCGTGGAAAGGGGCGCTCTTGTCAAAAGACGATGATATTGCGCAGTGCATCCCCGCCCTTCGAAGAATCGATGGCCTCGTTGATGCGATCGAGGGGATAGCGGCCGCTGATGAGTTCGTCGAGCATCAACCGGCCCTCGAGGTAAAGCGATACCAGTTCGGGGATATCTCTTTGAGGATGGGTCGAGCCCATTTTGCTGCCGATGATCCGCCGACCGGAATCGACGAAGTCGGTCAGGTCGAAACCGGCTCGGACCCCGCTCGGTGGCATTCCGGCGATGATCAAGGCCCCGCCTCGACGCAGCAGGCCGAGCCCTAGTTCGACCGCTTCGGCCGATCCGACGCTGATGAAGACATGATCCGCTCCCCGCCCGGCGGTCAACGAGAGCACCGCCTCGCGGACATCCGTCTTTTTCGGGTCGATGGCATGGTCGGCTCCGAAATCCAAAGCCGCCTGCAGCTTTCGTTCGTTGATATCGACGGCGATGATCGGATGCGCTTTTTCCAATCGAGCGCCTTGCACGCTGTTGATGCCCACCCCGCCGGTTCCGATGATCACCGCGCTGTCGCCCTCTTCGACCGAGGCGTTCCGGCTTACCGCCCCGACCCCGGTGACGACACCGCAGGCGATCAGGGCCGCGCTGTCCAAGGGAACCTCTGGCGGGATCGCCACGACCTGCGATGCATCCACCACCACATACTCGGCAAAAGCGGCGGTGCGAAGCCCTTGGAAGATGGCCGCTCCCTTCGTATCGGAGATTTTTTCATCGCCCGGAGGAAACGCCCCCTCGCAAAGCGGCCTCATCCCCGCCAAGCAGTGATGGCATCGTCCGCAGGATCGGATCAAGGTGATCACCACATGATCCCCCTCGGCGACGGATGAGACTCCGGGGCCGATCGCCTCGACCACGCCGGACGCCTCGTGCCCGCAGACCGCAGGCAGCGTGCTGTTCCAAGCCCCGTCGATGAAGTGGATATCGCTTTGGCAGATCGCGCAGGCGACCACCCGGACTTTGACCTCTCCCGCTCCGGGGGCGCCGATGGAGACATCCTCGATGGCCAAAGGCTGGGCGAAATGACGGCAGACGGCGGCTTTCACTTTGATTTCCTTTCCTTTTCGCGATCGATCCGGGCATTCAAGGATTCATCGATCGAATCTCGATCGCCCCCAAAAGGATAAGATGCATTCGAAAAAAGCCCGCAGGCCAAGACCGGGCATCGTCGCATCGTCGGCCGGGCGGCTTCGTTTGCCCCCGAAGATTTTTTCGATGTTCGAGAGGGTGTTTTTACAAGATACCCTTTTTTCATCAATCCCTTTTTCGATTTTTTGAAAATCGCAAGACTTGCCTTTTCGATTCGAAAAAGAGGGATTTCTTTTTCCCGCTTCGAATAGTCGCGCTTTGAATTTCCGTTCGAATCATCGATCGAATTCCCGCTTGAATTCCCGCTCGAGGGATCGGGCTGGAAGATTCGACCGGCGCACGATTCGATATCCCCTCTTCATCATCTCGCCTGCACTCGAATCGCTTCGGTGATCGTCTCGCAAGCGATTCCCAATGATTCTCAATAGAGGCAATGCGAGGGCGCTCTTGCGATCCTCAATGCCCGCAGGGCAAGGCAGGCGGCGCCGTAGCCGTTATCGATATTGACCACCGCCAGCCCCGGGGCGCAACTGGACAGCGCCGCTTCGAGGGCCACGCGACCGCCGGCGGAAATACCGTAGCCGTTGGAGGTCGGAAGGGCGATGACGAGTCCGGGTACTTGTCCGCCGAGAACGCTCGGCAACGATGCCTCCATTCCCGCAGCGGCGATGACCACCGGGGTCGAGCGGATATCGTCGAGGCGATCGAGCAGTCGCCATAGTCCGGCAACGCCGATATCGTGGATCTCCTGCACCGCCTCTTTGTAATAGGCGAGGGTGCGAACGGCCTCCTTGGCCGCGGGGATGTCCGAGGTGCCGGCGCTGGCCACCGTCACTTGGGCCCTTTCCTTCGAAGCGGCGGCATCGGATCCGAGATCGGATCCCGGATCGGGTTTTCGGTCGAATGCCAGGATCGCGGTGCAAGAGACGGGGTCGTAGTCGAGGCGGGATCGGTGATCGGCATCCAAGGCTTCGAAGGACTTGCCATCGAGTCGGGTCAGCAGCCGCGGCGTTCGGTTGCGGATGCTCGCAGCCAAGATGGAATCCGTTTGCGCCGGCGACTTGCCCTGACAGTAGATCGCCTCGTCAAGGCCGATGCGTTGCAATCGGGCATCGTCGAGCACGACCTCTTCGGGGGGCGAGACGGCCTTGTCCTTCATGATCCGGGATCCAATATCCGTGCATTTTGCTCGTGCGCTTCGGCGCTCGATCCGCCTTGGAGGAATGCGCTTCCCATTCGATAGGGGGCCAAGCGCCCCGGGAGTGACAATCCGATCTTCGAATGCAGGGTTTCGGTGATCGTGCCCACGCAGGATTCGCGCTGCGCCGGGGAAAGAGCGGCCAGGGTATCGGCATCGATCTCGATGACCACCGCATCTCGCCGGATACGACAGCGCACGATATCGGCGCCGGTCGCCTTTCGCACCAGACCCTCGCAGTCGTTGATGGCCAAGAGGGTTCGGGGGTCGATGGCGATGCCGGTCTCGATCCGGCTCGATAGACAGGGGCCGGCGGGGAGCTCGGCGAGATCGTCAAGGCCGAGATCGGCGGCGATCGCTCGCACCGCCTGTTTATCGACCTCGCACTCGATCCAAGGATGGCGGGCACCGACTTGGGCGGCGGCCCCGAGGCCCGGGCGAAAATCATCGAGATCGTCGAGGTTGGCGCCGGAGACGATGATCGCATCCTCGGCCATCGGGGCGATCGCAGCGTAAAGATTCGTCTTGCAGTAATAGCAGCGGTTGACGGGATTGGCGAGGTAGCGGGCATCGTTCATCTCGCCCGCATCGAGGCAGCGAAGATGCCAGTTCTCGCGCATCGCATAGCGTCGCACCCGGGCGGTGGCCTCGGCGGGCACGGCGGGGGAGATGGCATGGCAGATGGTCGGCGTTCGCCTCGAAAGGCGATGGGCGATCACCGCAAGGGTCATGCTGTCCACTCCGCCGCTTGCAGCCACCACGAGCCGCCCGGCTTGCATCATCCATTCCGAGATGCGCTCGAAGGCCTCGATGCGGGTGCGGCTTTGCGGTATTTCTCGCATCGTTCGATTCTTCCTTTTCTCGTCGGCCTTGCTCGTCGGCGCTGATGGATGGCCCTGCTATCGTCGATGATCTTAGGACTCGTATCCCTCGCCCTCGACCTCCCGTCGCAGCCCTTCTCTGTGTGCATGGCCGCCCGGGGTTTGCGCGAGATCGTCGATCTCGGCCTTGACGGTCGAAATGCCGCCGGGACGAACGGCCTTTTTGATGCGGATCGAGCGGTCGGCGGCATCGACCTTGTTTTGCGTGCGCGCCAAGACCCGGCGATTGACCTCGTACCAGCGAACGCCCAAGGTGGTGGTCTGCTCGAAGCAGCCCGCCAGTACCTCATCGACGGCGTCGATGCGGCTCAACAGGCGGATATGGATCGATATCCGAGCCTTCTTGCCTTGCATGGCATGGCAGGATACATCCAAAACTCCCTCGATGGCCCGCAGTCGATCCAGCGCCACGGCGAGGTCTTCTCCGCTTTGATCGTCGACCTCGAATTCGTGAACCGCGATCCGCTCGTGTCGCCCGGCATGGTGCTCGCCATGATTTCGATCGAGGGGGGCGAATGCGAGCAGGCGCAGGATATTGCTCATCCCCGGCAGGACGGCGGTGCCGAAGCCGATGCCGCTTCGCAGCAGGCGCATTTCAGCATGCAAGGGCGAGAAATCCGGGGCCAGATGGGCGATGATCGCCGCCCCGGTGGGAGTGATGCGCTCCCCTCGATGCGCATCTTGAACCACCGGCATTCCCTTCAATAGCTCGACCGTCGCCGGGGCGGGGATCGGCAGCAGCCCGTGGGCGCTTTGCACGCGGCCGCTGCCGAGCGGAAGCGCAGCGCAAGACCAACTCGCATCCAAGCGTTCGATCAACCACGCCGCGCTGACGATATCGGCGATGGAATCGAAGGCCCCGACTTCGTGAAAGCCGACCTCCTCGACGGGCATTCCATGAACGCTCGATTCCGCCAGCGCAAGCCTCGACAGGATATCGAGGGCTCGATCTTTGGTCTTGGCATCCAGATCGGCTCGCCTTAGCAGATCGCGAATATCGCGATAACGATGATGGGGGTGATGGGGATCATGATGATGGCGATCCCCGTCGGATCCGCTTCGGTGGGCGTGTTCGTGCTCGGGTGCTGCCTTTTTCACCTCGAAGCGCGACCCGGTGAGCGCATGGTCGGCATGGTCGATCCGAGCGATGCCGAAGATCCGGTCAAAATCGCATCGAGACAAGTCCTCGATCAGCGCCGCTTCCCGATCGGGCCAAGCGTCCAATACCGCGGCGGCGAACATATCCCCGGCGATACCGCCGACGGGATCGAGCTGTATATGCATGGGCCATCCCGGGATCGTTTCGAAAGGGCGGTCGATGGAAAGGCTCATATTCGTCTTTCATCGAGATCGCCCGCAAAAAAACCTTCTCGATGCGATTTATAAATCTTTTTCAGTCTCTCGGTGCCAAAGTCTCGAGGGCATCGAGCACGAACCATCCCCCGCAGGCGAGATAGGCGCCCGGGAGTCGGGTCAGCGGCAGCGCTCCCAGACTCTTGCTCGCCACCGAATGACGCATCGGACTCCAGCGCTCGAGTTCGCTTCCGGGCTTGTCGAAGAAGGCTGCGATCACCCGATCGGGTCTTTCGTAGGCCATGCGCTCCAGCGGCAGGGGACGCCACCCCGGGCGGGCCTCGAAATTCGAAAAGCCCGCGGCGACCATGAGTTCGTGCACCAGCGATCCGGGGCCGGTGGTGGTGCCCGAGGGGGTGGTATAAAGCGCACTCGGCGGTGTTCTCGACTTTCGCACCGCAGCCACCCTTTGCGCGATGGCCTCGATCCGGGCTTCCATCCGCCCTACGAGGGCCTCGCCTCGCTCAGGTTCCCCCAAGCCCTTCGCCATCGCGCGGACGACGGTCTTGATATCTTCGAGATCTTGCGCCCACCCCACCTGCAGCATCCCCACTTGCGCTTTTGCCAGCAACTTGCCGAGATTCGGTCCGCCGCCGTAGGAGCGCACCACGAGATCGGCGCCTTCGATGATCAGATTCTCCGCTCGCGGGCGGATCGAGGGCAGGTCTTGAGCCTTCTTGCGCAAGTAGGAAAAGGATCGCCTCGCATCGGGAGAAAGGGCGAGGATACGCCGCCGATCCGCCAATTCGAGAACGAATTGATCGGCGCAAAAATCGACGCTGACGATGCGCGACGGTTTTCCGATGTCTTGGGTTCCGGTCTCGGTTGCGGCGCCGGCGTCCATCGCAAGACATCCGGCGGCGATGAACCCGACCGCAGCGATCCGAAGGATTTTTTCGATCGAGCCGATCATCGATCCCCGTCGATTCATCGGATCTTCGATCCCTTGTGGTCGCGATCGAGGCCGGGCCTGCCGAGGATCACGGGAGATAGCGAAGGGTCATGAAGAGGCCGAAACCGGGCTGGTTGTAGTTCTCGGCCGTCATGTATTTTTTATCGGTGGCGTTTTCGATCTTGGCCGCGATCTCCCAACGCTTCGCCGGCGAGTACGAGGCGCGCAGATCGAGGGTCCCGAAGCCGCCGAGCACCGTTGTCCCGCCCCCGAAAGGATATTCATGACGCTCGCCTTCGAGCCTCCAAGTGCCGCCGATGCCGAGGTGCGAGGTCAGCTGTCGGTCGATATCCAAACGAAAGGAATTCCGAGGGCGGCGGGGGAGTCGGCGATCCCGTTCGAGATCGCGGGCATCGATCAATGTCAGCGCGGCGGCGAAGACGGTCTCGGAAAGATTTCCGTCGAGCGTCAACTCCAAGCCTTGGATCCCGGCTTTTTCGATATTTTGCGGGATGTAGTCGTTGGCAGCGGAAGAAGCGATGAGCCGGTCGACACTCCGGTGGAAGTAGTTGGCCGACCATGACAGGGTGTCGATATCTCCGGCCAAGCCGATATTGAAGGCTTCGGATTCCTCGGGATCGAGGTCGGGATTCGCATATCCGGGGTAGTAGAGATCGTTGAAGGTCGGGGCCCTGAAAGCCGTCCCCCAAGAGGCGGTCAAACGCATGTCATCGGATAATTGCCAACCGGCGCCGACATTGCCGGTGCCGACACCGCCGAATTGCTCGTTATCGTCCCATCGATAGGTCGCCTGCCAATCGAGATTCTCCCGATCGCCGAGCCATTGCAGGTAGAGGGCCTTGTTATCGCGATTATCGACGGTGTATGCGGTGGTTGTATCCACACTGTCTCGCCGATAGTCGAAACCATAGACGATATCGCCGTGATTCTCGGTCTCGGCGGTGTACTGAGCGCCGATCTCGTTGCGCCGGCTGATGAACTCGCCGGTGAATCGCTCGCCTTTGAAGCTATCGTCGTCCTCTTCTCGATGGCCGATACGGATTTGCAGGTTGTGCCCCTCGATGCTCAGAGTTCCCGAAAGGCGTTCGATTTTCGTGCGGTCTTGGAAACTCCCGTCGAATTCCGATTCCCCGTCGTTGTACATGACGCTCGCGCCGAGTTCGTAGCCGCCGCCGATCTCGTATCCGCCGCGCAAGGCGAGGGCGTTGTTTTCGCAGCCATCCTTATCGGGCTCGTTTTCGGCGGCGGTGTTGACATTGGCATCGAATCCGTCTTCGCGGTCGCTGCTGCCGGCGATGCCGATCCAGCCTCGTTCCCCGGCGAGCGAGAGATTGACTCCCGCCCCGACGCTCCCTCGGCTGCCGGCGCTGACCCGCACCCTCGATTTCGCGCTTTCGCCGGCGATGTCGCGGGTGAATATTTGCACCACTCCGCCGATGGCATCCGAGCCGTAAAGACTCCCTTTCGCACCTCGGACTACCTCGATGCGCTCGATCATTTCCAAGGGGAAGAACTCGAAGCGAAAGAGCCCGCTCGTATTCGAGCCCGCCTTGACGCCATCGATCAGTATCAGCACCTGATCCGATTCCGCCCCGCGCATGAAAAGCGTGCTCAGCTTGCCGCATCCGCCTTGGTTGACGATGGTGATTCCCGCTTGGGTGCGAAGCAGATCCGTCAAGGAAGCGGGCTGCAAGCGATCGATATCCTCGCGGGTGATGACGCTCACCGGCGCCAGCGATTCATCCGCGGTTTGGGCCACCCGCGAGGCGGTGACCACCAGAGTTTCGAGCGTGGCGGTATCGTCGAGCGCCATGTCGTTTTGGGCGATTGCATTGCGGATGATCAAGCCATGGGCGATGATCGCCGAAACGAGGCCGAGTCGAGCGATGAGCGGGCGAAGGATTGTGGCGGTCGATCGGAACGCCTGCGGGATTGCGGGAGCGGATCCCATCGCAGCGGATTGACGAGGTTGTGTGCGGGATCGATGGTGAACGAAGGGTTGTGCATTGCGCATGCGCCGAGGATCTCCTGGTGCTTTTCGCCCCACGCGAAAGCGGTGGCCGGTATCGTGATGACGATCGGCGAAGCGAAGGAGGATCGAGGGTGTGGCGATAAGACGAGGCGCTGCGCTTTTTTCGGTCAATCAAGCCCGAGAAGGCGCATCCACCGCATCGCCCTCCGCGATGCCGATCGATGTTGGCGCCGGGCCGGTCTCCGGGCTTGCGAGCGAACCGAATATCTTTACTCTCGGCTTCAAGAATCCGCGCCTTCCCTCGCCTTGCCGACGATACCGCCGGCTGATCTCAAAGGATGCGAAGTGGCTCGAAAAGATCGTTCGAAGGATGCTTTTCGGATGCGGTCTTGGCAACTCGCCTACCGTTGCGGGGGCAGCGCCGGCATTGAATCCTCGATGGATCGTTCGAGGGTTCGCACCGGCTTCCCGTTTCATCCCTACGGCGAAATGCCGATCGGGACACCTTGCGCACTTAGGAGAAGGTACAAAATAACGGCTATCGATGTCAAATTGCATTTATCGAATCGCACGGCGAACAATCCTTTTCGGATGGAAATTCGCATCCCTTCCAAAGGCATTGTCGGATAATATCCTTACGGTATCTTTCCGGCGTCCCGTTTGCGGCGCCGCCTGCCTTGGGCACTTTACAAGTAGGCACATTCGAGACGGGATCCGCATCTTGGATCCAGCGGGTCATTTTCTTGGCGGGACCCGTGGTCAAGATCAGAGGGCTCCGTCGGCGGCGAAGGGCTTTATCCTTGAGGGCGAGGGGCAGGATCGACGGGCTTGTCGGGGATCGATCGCCGGGTCGGGCTCGGAGTCGTTCGGATGTCGATCGCTGCGCGAGTTCGATGACCTCTTGAGATCGCCGTCGCCCGAAGGCACTCGCCATGGCATCGAAATATCGCCGCAAGATAAAATCGAGCGATACCCGAAGATCATCCGTATGTAGCGTTCGAGTCGAGTCGTCGAAGCCATAAGATGAGAGGTGAGGGCCGATGAGAGTCGGTGATCCCGATAGAATCCGAAACCCCTATCCGCATGTCCAGACCATGCGGATCCCGATCATGGCCGATATCGACTTCCCGGCCCTTCGCCGAGAACGGCTTCATCGTCTGCAAGAGATGATGAAAAAACGGGATATCCCCATCGCGCTTTTTTACAATCCCGCGAATATCCGCTACGCCACCGGCGTCGATGTGATGGGGGTGTGGACCGCTTCCACCTTCGCTCGCTGCTGCATCGTTTCCGCCGAGCGAGAGCCCATCCTCTTCGAGTACGCGAACTCGATGCATGTCGCGCAGAAATATGTGGCCGATGTTCGGCCGCATGAAAGTTATCAATTCATGGGGCATCAAGGGCAGGATCTGGCACGGGGCTGGGCGCAAGGGGTGAAGGATGTGATGCGCGAGCTCGGTTGCGCCGGGGAGCCGCTGGCGGTCGACAAGCTCGATGGCAACGGCTTTCGCGCCTTGACCGATATCGGCATCCGGATCACCGATCCCACCCCGGCGACCGTCGATGCGCGGGAAGTGAAAACCCCGCAGGAAGTGAAATTGATGCTGCTCAACGGAACCATCGGCGATGCGGTGATGGCCGATTTCAAAGCCGCCTTGCGGCCGGGGCTTTACGAATACGAATTGATGGCCACGCTCAACGAATCTCTCTACCGGCACCATGGCGAGTTCATGTTCACCCGGCTGATCGCCTCGGGGACCAATACCAATCCGTGGATGTCCGAGGCTCATGACAAGCGGGTGCAGCCGGGGGATCTGGTCGGTATCGATACCGACATGAACGGTTTCCAAGGCTATGTGGTGGATTTTTCCCGCACATTTCTTTGTGGCGGGCGGGCCACCGAGGGACAAAAAGAGGCCTACCGCATCGCTTACGATTGCGTCAACGGGATGCGCGAACTGATGAAGCCCGGCATGAGCTTCGAGGAATTCTCCTTGGCCGCCCCGAGCCTGCCGCCCGAATATCGCAACCTTCGTTATGGATCGATGGCCCATCAGGCCGGGCTGGAGGACGAGGGACCGGGCATTCCCTACCTTTATGAAGATGACAAGCCCGGCGAAAAAGCGCTGCCGGATAGAATATTGCAGGAAAATATGGTGTGGTGCCTCGAGTGCTATGCGGGCAAGGAGGGTGCGCCCTACGGCGTCAAGCTCGAGGATCAAGTGTTGCTGACCGCAGATGGTGCGTTGCCGCTGATGACTTATCCTTTCGAAGCCGAATTGTTGTGATCTCCAAAGCCGTATCATCGCTCGACCCTTCCGCGCCGGCCGAATCGGCTTGCGCGTCGGTATCATTCGTCGATATCGACGATCCCGAGCCCGCCGACGATATCAGTGTGGTGATGGTTTCCTACCGCACCGGGCCCGTTCTTTTCTCCGCACTCGATGCGGTGTTGGCGGAAGGGAAACCCTCGGGGGTGCGCGAGATTATCCTTGTCGATAACGGCAATCCGCCGGCGATCACCGCCAGCCTCTCGATGCGGGCGAAGCGGGATCCGAGATTGCGATTGATCAGCGGTCATGGCAATGTCGGCTTCGCCCATGGTTGCAATATCGGGGCTCGGCAGGCCACGGGACGCTATCTCCTGCTGCTCAACCCCGATTGTTGTCTCGAGCCGGGGGCGGTCTCCACGCTTCGGGCCGAGGCCGCGAATATGAAAAAGCGCGGTTATCGAGATTGGATGTTCGGCTGCCGGGTTCTCAACCCCGACGGCAGCGAGCAGCGCGCCTCCCGCCGCGCCTTGCTCACTCCGCGCACCGCCTTGGTGGAGGCCTTTCGGCTGGATCGATTGCTGCCGCGGCTCTTTCGCGATCATCGTCTCAACCTGCACGAATCCCCGCTGCCTTTGGATACCGCTCGCGTCTTCGCGGTCAGCGGTGCTTGCATGATGTTGCCGCTGTCCACATGGCGATCGATCGGCGGGATGGATGCCGGTTATTTTTTGCATGTCGACGATCTTGATCTTTGTTTTCGTTTGCACCGAGCCGGTGTCCCGGTTTATTTCTTGCCCCATATTCGGGCGATCCATCGCGCGAGCAGCAGCCGTATCAGCCCCTTGGCGGTGGAGTGGCATAAAACCCGGGGATTCTTTCGCTACTTTCGCCTGCACTTTTGCACCCCCCGAGGGTTCCTCATGCTCGGGCCGGTCGGAGCCGGAATCTTGCTGCGCTTTATCTTCAAAGCGGCAAGCATGTTTTTCCATCGCCCCAGCGATCTGCGCCGCTCCAGGCGGCATGCGATGTGATATCGACAAGCGTCTTCATTCTCGGTGTTGCCTCGATGATTCACGCAAGTCGAGTATCGAGCGAGCCCATCGCTCGATGCAAATATCGCTTGATCCTTCATCGAAGCATCGACCACCGAGCTCGTTCGGTGATCCCGTCTTTGTCGACCCCGCTTTCGTCGATGCGCCAAGACCGGTAAGTGGAAGAAAAAAGAGCGGCAGGAAAGGGATATGTCCGAAGCCTCCGAGGTATTGTCGAAAGTTGCGATATTGATGACCTCTTATCGGAACAAGGACTATCTCGGTGAGCAAATCGATTCGTTGAGGGAGCAGGATTGGCGCAATGTGGATCTTTGGATATCCCGGGATTGCGATGAAGAAGGACCGAGGCGGGTTATCGATGACTGCGCTTTGCGTTGGCGCCAAAGTCGCTTGGAAAACGAGGATTATCGGGTCATTTCAGGTCCTCGCCGGGGAGCGTCCGCGAACTTTCTTTCGATGGTCCATAATCCATGCATCCAGGCGCATTATTACGCTTATTGCGATCACGATGATATCTGGGACAAGGATAAACTCTCGCGGGCGATATCGATCCTGAAAAAGACCTCTCAATCCGTTCCCGCACTTTATATGTCGAGGGTGCGTTTCATCAGCGCCAAGGGAAAGAGGATCGGTATTTCGGGATATTGCCTTTTTCCTCCGAGTTTTCGCAACGCCCTCAGGGAGAATATAGCCAATGGCAGTACGATGGTATTCAATCGGGCGGCCAGAGATATATTGCAAGAATCGGGGGTGCATGAAATTTCGTGGCATGATTGGTGGACGTATCTATTGATCAGCGCTGCCGGAGGCAAGGTGATCTATGATTCTCGTCCGCATATCGATTATCGATTGCATGGAGATAATTTGACCGGATTGAGCACGGTATTGGAAAGCTATCGCTCTCGCTTTGCAAGGGATGCCAAGGAATGGCGAAAATGGCTCGAAGACAAGATATGCGAATATTTCCCCTCTCTCGAAGAAAAATTGAAAAATAGAAAAGAAGTCGAAATAATCAATGAGACCTACGAGGATGACGGCATCTATCACCACGATCTCTACTTTCGAACCCTGCAAAGGGTGAAGTATTTGGTGGCGAAGAAGAATTTTCCGGCGATGGAACACTATGAACGTTTCATGAGATGCGAGGATCGATACGATAGAGCCAAGGCGCTATTGCGATCCGGGGTCTATCATCAAAAACCACAAGATTCGATCGAGTTGCTACTGCTGACATTGGAGTGGATCGATGAAAAGAAGCCCTCTTAAGAAAGCGTCGATCGATGCTATAAAACCAAGATGCCATTGTCATCGGAGACGATCATCGAATACCGGAAGACTCGATGAAGCGATCATCCGGGGGATTTCGATGGCAGTGTATTCGCATGATATCGCATCTCTTGCCCTCGGCGGAAGAAGAAGGGGGTATCGTAAGGGATCGCAAAGGGGCTCGAAAAAAGATAGATGCATCGAAATTCCGATGCTGCGGGCCTTCGAGAGCGATCGAAAAAGACTTGGGAATCGAAATGAAAAATCGCCCGACCCTTCGAAGGTATGATATAGAATTGCCCTTTGGCGGGCATCGCATCGATTCGATCTCATCGATGATCGGAATCGGCTCGCCTTTCGAATGGCGGCGATCCCTCGCCCCTTCGTGATTTTTTCATACTCTCCCGACTCGAGTATTTCGGAAAACCGCCCACCGTTTTTTGTATCGTATCGTTCGATGATGCTCTTGGACCCCGGCTTTTTGATCATTCAAACGTTGAATGGTCTGCAGCTCTCGATGCTGCTCTTCCTGCTTTCGATAGGCCTTTCGGTGGTTTTCGGGCTGATGAATTTCATCAACCTCGCCCACGGAACGCTCTATATGATCGGAGCCTACCTTGCGCTTTCCGCCGTGCGCCTGTTCGATTCTTTCTGGATCGCCCTGATCCTCGCTCCCCTCGGAGTGGCTATGGTCGGGGCGGTGCTCTATGCCTTGCTTCTTCGCCATCTGCAAAGCCGCGGTCCGATGAGCCAAGTGCTGGTTACCTTCGGCTTGATCTTCGTGGGCATCGATGCGGTGCGAATGATTTGGGGGCCCTTACCCCATGGCTTGCCGGTCCCCGATGTACTCGATGGCCGGATGGAGATTTTGGGCGAGGTCTATCCGACCTACCGCCTTTTCATCATCGCCGTCGGGATCGTTGCATTGATCGGGCTCTATTTCGGATTGGAGCGAACTCGCTTGGGGGCGATGGTACGGGCCGGGGTGGATGATCGAACGATGACCGCTGCTTTGGGGATCAATATCGATCGGGTCTTTTTTCTCGTTTTCTGCCTCGGTTGCTGGTTGGCGGGGGTGGCGGGGGTGATATCGGCCCCGGTATTCTCGGTTTTTCCGGGCATGGATATGTCGATCCTCATATTGACCCTGATCGTGGTGGTGGTCGGCGGCCCCGGGAGTCTGTGGGGGGCTGCGGTCGGCTCGCTGCTGATCGGGATGGTCGATACCTACGGTCAGATCTTAGCTCCGGAGTTCGCTCGGGCCACGATCTACGCGCTGATGGCCGCGATTTTGCTCTTGCGGCCGCATGGCCTTCTTCCTGCACGTCCGATCCACTGATGCCGGATCGCGATCCCGTCGAACGCCCCTTCGCCCTCGTGGTGGCTCTCGTCGCCCTTGCCGCTTGGGTCGGCGGCGACTTCTTCATGCACGAGGTTCTAAGCGAAATAGCGATCCTCTCGATCTTCGCGATGAGCCTTTCTCTTTTGGTCGGTCAGGTCGGCATGGTCTCCATGGGACACGCCGCTTTTTTCGCCACCGGGGCCTATGCCACGGCGGCATTGACGATCCATCTTCAATGGCAGGTCCTCCCCGCATTGCTCGCCGCCACGTTGATCGCCGCGCTTTTGGCGGCCTTGACCGGCCTTTTCGCCATCCGCACCCGCGGCATATTTTTCATCATGATCACCCTTGCCATCGGTCAGATGGTGCACGCCTATCTCTTCAAAGCCCGGGCTTTCGGAGCCGATGACGGCATGGGGGGGATCCCCCGTATGGATCTCGCTTGGATAGGGCTCGATAGCAACGAACCCGAGGTTTTTTCCGCTTCGGTCCTGATCATCGCCGCCATCGTATGGTTTTTGCTTCGCATACTCGTTCGCTCTCCCTACGGGGCGATGTTGCTGGCGATTCACCATAACGAACATCGATTGCGGGCGTTGGGGGGCTTCGTCGCCCATTTCAAACTTTTGGCGTTCGTGATCGCGGGGACGATTGCGGGGCTGGCGGGCTCGCTGACGGCTCAGCACACCGCTTTCGTCTCCCCCGACTTGGGCTTTTGGACGGTTTCGGGGGAGGTGCTGATCATGGTGATCGTCGGGGGTATGGGCTCGTTGACGGGGGCGATCGCGGGGGCCGCGGTATTGACTCTATTGCGCCATACGCTCTCCGATTCGTCCTTTTGGCAGAATCTGGGGCTTGATTCCGGGCTTGCGAGCTATTGGCAATTCATGATGGGAGTGTTTTTCATCGTCATGGTGGTCTTTGCGACGGACGGCATCCACGGTCGCCTGCGAAGGCTATGGCAGAGCATCAAAGGATGAGCGAGGCGACCATGAGCGCTGTCGATCCCGTCGATGCGCAAGCGATGCGGCCCCCGGCCTTGGAGCGGGCGCCGCGGTTGAGGGTCGAATCGATCCACCATGCCTTCGGCTCCCTCGTGGTGAGCGACGATGTGAGTCTTGACATCGCGCCCGGCGAGTGCCATGGGTTGATCGGTCCCAACGGAGCCGGCAAATCGACCCTCTTCGATATCATCGCCGGCGAGATCATCCCCTTGGGTGGCGGCGTCCACCTCGATGGCAAGGAGATCACCGGTGAACCGCCGGATCGGCGAGCGCGGCTCGGGCTTGCCCGCAGTTTCCAGCATAACGATCTCTTTGCGGAGCTCACCGTGCGCGAGAACCTGATCGTCGGCGGTATCGTTGCCCATGGTATCGGCCATGTCGCATGGCGCGCCTTGGCTCGAGAGCGAAGCGTTTGCGAGAAAGCGGAAATGCTGGCGATGCGATTGGGGCTCGAGGATGTGCTCGATACGGAAGTCCATACCCTTTCTTACGGTACCCGGCGGCAGTTGGAGATCGCGCTGGCGTTGGAGATGGAGCCCAAGGTGCTGTTGTTGGATGAGCCGACCGCGGGGATGAGTCCGGAAGAGACGGTGCATATACAAGAAAGAATCGCGGATTCCCCGCCCGATCTGGCACTGTTGATCGTCGAGCACGATATGGATGTGCTTTTCGGACTGGCGGATCGCGTCACCGTTCTCGACTATGGAAGGGTGCTCCTGCAAGGCGATGCCGAGGAGGTGCGCGCTTCCGATATCGTGCGCCAACGCTATTTGGGTACCGACCCGGTGCCGACGACCCCGGTCTCGATCCCCTCATGAATCCGGCGGGAATATCGCTGCAATCGGTGGATGCCGGATACGATCACGGCCACGTTTTGCAGGGCCTTTCGTTTTCGGTCGAGCCCGGGGAGATGGTTGCCCTGCTCGGACGCAACGGTTCGGGCAAGACCACGGCGTTGAAGACGATCATGGGGATCTTGCGGGCGCAATCGGGTCGCATCGAATTTTCGGATATCGATATCACGGATAAGGCGACATATAAGATCGCCGGTCTCGGCATCGCCTATGTCCCCGAAACGCGCGGAATTTTCGCTTCCCTGAGCGTCCATGAGCACCTGACTCTTGTCGGTGCGAAGAGCGGCTGGTCGCTGGATCGGATCTATGACACCTTCCCTCGCTTGGCGGAAAGACGCTCTCATCGGGGCTCCAAACTATCGGGCGGCGAACAGCAGATGCTCGCGATTGCCCGTGCCCTTCGTATGGGACCTCGATTGTTGATCCTCGATGAGCCGACCGAGGGACTCGCGCCGGTGATCGTGGAGGAGATCGCAACGATCATCGAGGGTTTGAAGCACGAAGGGATGACCATGGTGATCGTGGAGCAGAACTATGCCTTCGCCGCTCGCATCGCCGATCGCATCCATATCATCGGAAGAGGCCGCTTGCGTTGGAGCGGAACCCCGGCGGAGTTCGATGCCGATGACGAGGTTCGATTTACTTGGTTGGGGATCTGAGAGGAGATATTTTTATCGTCGGTAGGACGAGTCGATAAAAACCATGCGTGTTCGGACTTTTATCTTTTTTGGTCGATGGGAATCTCTATTTTTTCAATCTTATCGAGATAGATTCAAGACGTAGATGTGGTTTTCAAGAGATCATGGATCGCATCCAATTTCTCCTCCACCTCTTTCGGGATATCGTTATCCTCCATCAATTCGATCAAACGGTAGAACTCCCCTTTTCTTGTAAGCATCTCCCGAGTCGAGATTTTTGATAGCTCTTGAAAAAAACGCTCGGCGAAATCGCTAATTTTCATACGCTCGGTTCGGGCTTCCCACAAAAAACCTGAGGATTTTTCGTCCATCGCCTTCCAAGTTTCAAACTCGTCATCGTTTTTGTCGAAGACCTCATTCAGGATCATCCGATCGAGAATCCGTTCTCCTTTCTTAATGTCATTGGATTCAAGTAAATTCTGATCATCCAAGACTTTTCGCAGGAATGCCTTCAATAGTTTGGGACTGATAAAATAGTTCTCGATCTCATAGCGTTTCCACCTTAAAATCGATAGGCCCGATCTACCCGACCTTTTCTCTGCATGATCATCTCGCTGTCGATTGTCGCCATCCAGTATAGCCAGCCCTCGAAGATCGGGTATCAAGTCTTTGAGGACGAAGAAATTTCCCCCGGGTTTATCTCCGGGGCGGGTTTCCACCCTTTCCATTTCAGAATCGATGGTCGTCGATTCCGGATGACTACCTTGCGTGTAATAGATATTGGCGGTATCGATGAGCTCGGTGATCGGATGATTCAGTCTCTTGGCAAAAGCCCTCAAGTTATCGATATCGGTCTTTCCTTCGACATAGAGGATGTAGCCACACTTTCGGGCACGGTAGTAGCGCTCCGCCCCGAAATACTTCAAAGCGTTTTTCACTTTTTCTTTGCCGGCGAGGTTGCTTATGTTCTCCGCCTTGGCGTTCAACAACAAAGTGAGATTATGGTCGATCGCATCCTCCATCACTTTTTCGGAGTGGGTGGTCAATATCACTTGGGAGCCCTTTTCTTCGGCGATCTCTCGTAAAAGGATATAGATCTGCCTCTGCCGCAGGATCTCGAGATGAGCATCCGGCTCATCGATGAGCAATACGCTTTTAGGGTGACAGTAAAGATGAGCGAGGAGCAGCAGCATTTGCTGAAGCCCTCTTCCGGCCAAGGCAATATCCGGTGGATATTTGATACCTGATTGAGTATAGAAAAGATCGATGCTCCCCCGGTAATTCGCTATCGGCTCTTGCAGGGTTATTTGGAAAAGCTTCTCAATGTGGCTTGTGATCTTCTTCCAATCTTCCGGGTCGTTCTCGAATACGAGAAAGCATAAATTGCGCAGAACCTGAGCGGTTTGGCCCTGACCGAGCAAGACATCGATACGCCCTCGCCGAAGGATTGTTTCATCCGTTTCAAGTCCGGACATCGGATAGAGCAGCCTGACATCGATATTGGCCGCGGCCTCGATGAGCCCTGGATGATCCAATGCGCTTTTCGTCGGGTTGCAATAGAGCAGATCGCCTCCTCGATGGATGAAGCGCATCCCTACCGGAGTGGTACCGTTTTCGTGGGCAATCCCGGCGGCGATCTCGAATTCGATATTCTTTCGTCCCGTTCGTATTATGGTGTCGTGCCAAAAATAACGGGCGTCGGTAACGGGTACCGAAACGATATTCAATCGATTGATCGGAGCGGCATTTCTCTTCTTGGGAGGCGATTTCCCCTTGGCATCGAACCAAGCCTTGACCGCTTGGGACCAAAGGGCGATCGCCTGGATCACCGTGGTTTTCCCGCAGTTATTCGGTCCGATGAGGACGGAAGGGTGATCGAGATCGATTCGCTGTTTTTCCCCGAAATGCTTGAAATTCTCGATCTCGAGGTAATGGATGATCTTCATATTCGATAGCCTTTGGCCAATCGGCGACGGGATCTCTCGATGGATATCGGCTTGCCGAGCGTTCCTAGAATAACCGACCCCATCGCCCGACCGGGATCAATCCTTGCGGTGGGAAAAACGATAGCCTGTTCCATGGACGGTTTGGACATATCGTTCGAAGCCGCGGCCCCCGTGGCCGCGCAGCGCCTTTCGTAGCCGCCGGATATGGACGTCGACGGTGCGCTCTTCGATGGAGACATCCCCGCCCCAGATGCGATCGAGTATCTGACGGCGGGTGAAGGCCCGATCCGGATGGCCCATGAAGAGCCTCAATATGCGAAATTCCGTCGGCCCGATTCGAATCGTCTCGCCTTGATAGGTCAGGCGATGGCTGATCGGATCCAGCCGCAAACCGTCGATTTCGAGGGGCTCTTGATCGTTTTTGGGAGCGGTGCGTTTGAGTACGGCCCGGATGCGGGCGACCAGCTCCTTGATCGAGAAGGGCTTGACGATGAAGTCGTCCACTCCGGCGTCGAAACCCCGGAGACGATCGCCTTCCTCGCCCTTGGCCGTGAGCATGATGATCGGAATATCCCGCGCCGTCTTGTCCCGTCGTAGGCGGTGGGCGAGTTCGATCCCGCTGATACCGGGGAGCATCCAATCCAAGAGGATCAGGCTCGGTGGCGAACGTTCGATTTCGCGCTCCGCCAGCACCGCATTGGCGGCCGTTCGCACTTCGAAGCCCGTCCGAGAAAGGGCCAGATCGACCATCTCTCGAATCGCGATATCGTCCTCGACGATCAAAATCTCCCTGCCTTGCATCGATTGATGGCTCCGGTTGTGCAAGCGATATCATCCGACTTGTCGATGATATGAAGCGTTCGGTGACATCGATGAGACCTTTTTCGATAAGTCTCATTTCGAGGTGACCCTTTATCTTGATGCGAATTATCTCGATGCGACGCTTTATCGAGATCGCAGGCGGGGAGCGATGCCCCGGATCGATATCGTTTTCGATCCATCGATCACTTGGCTTTGAATGCGCCTACCCCCCGGCTTCGATCAGCGCCCATTGCCGGTCCAGTCGTTTTTCGGAAATCCCGTCGGACGCCAAGCCGGTCTCTTGAGCGAAGACGGAAAGTCGGTATTCCTCCAGCATCCAGCGATAACGGATCAGCTCGGCATCGTGTCGCCGGCGATCCCGTCGATCGCAAGCGGCGGCTTCCATCTTCGCTTGCAAGGGAGCGATCCCATCAAGGCGCCGAAGGTCGTTCGCCCCTCCTTGCCGAAGTTTGTCAAGCCGCACCCGTAGTCCTTTCAGGTAGCGGGGCAAGGAGGCGAAGGCCGCCGTCGGCGTGGTCGCCAGAAACTCCGGATGGACGAGACCGGCGAGCTGACGGCGGATATCGAGCAAGGAATCGCCGGGCAAGGGCCGGGGCGGATCCTCGATCGCTTCGCGCAAATCGAGGGCGCTTTGCAGGATCGAGATCGTTTGCGTCAAAAGGTCTTCGAGCGCGGACTCCAAAGCGGGCCGGCCGGCGGCCAATAGCGCATCGAAGCCCGAGGCATCTCGGATATCGACGAGATCCGACAGCGAATCGGGCAAGGAGGTCAGAAAAGCCCGCCGGATCGCACGGTCGACAAGGTCGGCGCGGGCGCGTCTTGCGCTGCCGATGGCGGGATATCCGGCGCTTGCCGGGGCGGGTTCCACCCAATCCGGGGTGGCACCGCTGCGGGCGAAAAGCAGAAAAAACCGCTCCATCTCCCCGCCTCGAGGCAGGATTCCTCGGATATCTTTTTCAACGGCGATGGCCACAAGGCGCATCAATCCTTGCCCGTGGGCGCGCCGAGCCGCTTGGGCGCTTTGGAAATGTTCGATGACAACGCCATTGCCGACATCGCGCAAGGCAAGATGCACGATTCGAAAAACATCCGACCCCGATTCCTCGGCCTCCCGAGGGAGCGCTCCGAAATCCCAGCGGCGATGGATCTGCGCTCCCGGCGCGGCCAGGTCCGATTCAGGCTCGCCCCTTGCCCTCCTTTGCCCCGCCTTGCGGGAGCGGGAAAAAGAGGCGGATCCGGGTATTTGGGCAATCTGCCGTTCCAAGCGGTCCAGATGTCTTCCGCAGGCGATGACCGCCCCGCTTCGATCCACGATCTCGAAACGCATGAACAGCCATGCCGGAAGCAATCGCTCCAAACGATCCGGATCCCAGGCTTGCGCCGGGATATCGATGGCCCTTAGGCGATCGAGATGGCGGGCGATCGCCCCTCGCAGCGAAAGACCGGGTGGCCGGGGTGCGCTGACGATGGCTTTGGCGACATCCGCCAGCGGCATCATCCTTCGGCGGATGCCCTTGGGCAGAGCGCGCAGCAGCGCCAGCGTTTTTTCCTCCAGCATCCCGGGTACCAGCCACTCGAATTTCGCGATATCCAAGTGCGGCAGGCCGTCCAAGGGCAAGGTGGCATTGACGCCGTCGTCCTCTTCGCCGGGGGCGAAGCGATAGCGAAGGGGGATGGTGTGATCGCCGACTTGCAGGGTATCGGGGAAGGGGGCGTTCAATCCGCCTTGCATGATCTCGGGTAGCGCTCTTGGCAAGGGAGGGCTTTTCGGATCGATCGAAGGGATCCGCTCCTCGAGCGTTGCGGGCAGGATATCCTCGATGAGAAATTCGAGGGCGCAAGTCCCGGCGGCGTCGAGGGAGGATAGCCATTGCTCGAAGCTGCGTCCGTCGACGATCTCGTCCGGAAGACGAGCATCGAAGAAGGCGGCGATGGCATCTTCTCGTACCAAATATCCCGGGCTGCGCAACTTATCCTCGAGGGTGCGCAATCGGGCCAGGGTGCGGGCGTTGGCTTCGGCGAAAGGATGGTGGCAAGGGTAGCCGCCCTCGACCAGCCCCGATCGCAAGAAGATCTCCCGCGCTCCGGCGTGGCTGATCGGGGCGTAGCGCACCTTGCGTTTGGGGATCAACACCAGCCCGTGGAGCGTTACCTGCTCGTGCACCATGGCCTCGGCGCGCCGGGGATCGAAAAAAGCGTCGAAGTGGGTGCGGCGCACGAGACCGGCCGCCGCCTCTTCCACCCACTGTGCCCGAATCCGCCCGGCGGTGAAGGCCAAGGGGCGCTCGGTATTCACCACCGCGGCGGTGACGATCCAAGGGGCGCCGGTTTTGGCCAGAACCGAGGCCGATGCCAGGCGAAAGCGGCTCCCGCGCAAACCGGCGTAATCGCCTTCCGGGGTGAGTCCGCCGACGAAGCGCAGCAGACCGGCCAGCAGCGCGCGATGAATTTTCCCGGGCGGGGCGATTTCATATCCACCTTTTGCGGTGCGTCGGGCATCGGGCACCGAAAGCCCGATCTCGCGGCAAAGGGTGCGGAGTTGATCGTGCACCTCGAACCAGTCCCGCATCCGCATCGGAGAAAGGAAATGACGACGGCAAAATCCGAGCAGCGCGGATTTTGCCGATCCCGCCTTGCGCGCCCGATGCCAAAGATTGATGATGCCGAGGAAGTCGGAGCGGGAGTCGGCGAAGCGTGTATGCGCCCCCGCCGCTCCTTTTTTGCCGGATGAGCGATCGCGCGGATCCGGCACGCTCAAAAAACTGACGATCACCAGAGCCTCAGGGATGCATTCAAGGCTATCGGCGGCCAGCAGAATGCGCCCGATGCGGGGATCCAAGGGCAGGCGGGCGAGATTGCGGCCGATCCGGGTCAGGTTTCTTGCATCGTCGATGGCTCCGACTTCGCGCAGCAGACGAAGGCCGTCACTGACCAAGCGATGATCCGGAGGGTCGACGAAGGGAAAATCATCGACCTCGGCGATCCCCATGGCGAGCATCCGCAGCAGCACCGCCGACAAGTCCGCTCGCTTGATTTCGGGCTCGAGGTGGGCGGGGCGGGCGAGAAAATCCTCTTCGTCATAGAGCCGGATGCATATCCCGGGTGCGGTGCGGCCGCAGCGTCCGGCGCGTTGGTCGGCGGCGGCGCGGGAGATGGCCTCCACCGGTAATCGCTGCACCCCGGTGCGATGGGCGTAGCGGCTGATCCGCGCGGTACCGGCATCGATCACGAAACGGATCCCCGGTACGGTCAAGGAGGTCTCGGCGATATTGGTCGCCAGCACGATCCGGCGCCGAGCGGGGGACGAGGGGGGATCGAAGAGGGCTTGCTGCCGGGCATCCGAAAGACGCGAATGAAGCAAGAAGACTTGCGTATCCGGCAAGGCCATATCCTCCACCCGGCCTGCGACATCGCGGATTTCGCGCTCGCCGGAAAGAAAGACCAGCACATCGCCTTGTTCATGGCGCAGTTCTTCGAGGCCCGCGGCCACTTTATCCGCAATATCGAAGCCCGGCTCGCCGGGGCGATAGCGGATATCGATCGGCCAGCTTCTTCCGGGGACATCGATCACCGGTGCCGATCCGAAAAAACGCGCCAACCTATCGGCTTCCAATGTGGCCGAGGCAATCACCACCCGCAAGTCCCGGCGGCGCGGGATCAATCGCTGCAAATAGCCGAGCAGGAAATCGATATTGAGGCTGCGCTCGTGCGCTTCGTCGATGATCAACGTATCGTAGGCGAGGAGATCCGGATCGCTTCGAGTCTCCGCCAACAAGATCCCGTCGCTCATCGATTTGACCAAGGTCGAGGGATCGATCCGCTGATGGAAGCGCACCTTCAATCCCGCAAGCCCTCCCACCTCGCTTCCCATCTCGTCGGCGATGCGAGCGGCGATGCTGCGGGCGGCAAGGCGTCGGGGTTGGGTATGACCGATCATCGCCCTCTTTGCACGCCCGGCGCGAAGGCAGATCTTCGGAAGTTGGGTGCTCTTGCCGGAGCCGGTGGCCCCGGTGACGAGGATCAACGGATGCTTCTCGATGGCGTCGGCGATGGTATCGGCATGGGCGGCGATGGGCAGGTCTTCGTCGATATGAAGTCGCGGCCGAAGGCCTTCGATGGATGAAAGACGGCGCTGCTTAAGAGCGATCGAGTTCTCGATCTCCTGTCGGATCGCGGCGATGGCCTTGGCCTTGCGATCGAGATCGCCTTCGCTCTTCGCTCCTTTTCGCAGATGAAGGCGAAGCAAGCGTCGGCGAAAGCGCTCGGCATCGGCCGCCATGCATCGATCGAGACGAGCCAGCAGGGCGTTGGCTTGGCTTGCGAGATTTCGCGGTGGAGTTGCGGTGGATCCGCCCATCGACGAGGACATCCTCTATGGTCTTTTATCGGTCGTGCCTTTTGCGTATCGCTTCGAACATCGATCGGATCGGTGGATTTTAAAAGGATATCAAGCGCGATCGAATCGTGCGTCCATGAGCCGACAGCATCGTAGGTGTCGGCAACTTGGCGTCGGCAACTCGATGACGATCCATCGCATCGAGCCGATGGCCCGATATAAAAAGGGTTCGCTTTGAAAGGGATAAAGGGATTTCGGATCGTCGAGCGCTCGCGAAAAGCGAATCGTCGATGCCCTTCGATTCGGGATCCGAGTCGTTTCTTCCATTATCGAATTTGATAGGATATCTTATGAATCATCGCTCGATGGAATGGCCCGGGGCAAAGGGGTACTGAAACAACAGCCCGAAAAACGAGATCCATCGGCTTTTGGAAGAGGACAAGATGCGATGAGACATCTCGATGGTCGTCTTGAATGAGACGATGATAGCGGGGCTCATCGACGAAGGAGACGAGGAATGAAAACTTATCATCGGCCAAGGAGCATTTTTTCCGCAGACGATCCGATGCGAGGATCGATATCCGCGGCAATTCCAAGGCTCAGGGGTCTTGTCGGATCGCTGCTGCTGATGCTGGTGGCTCCGATGGTTTGGGCGCAGCCTGCGGTCATCTACGATCTCGGCGGGAAATTCGATAAATCGTTCAGCGAGATGGCCTATACCGGGGCGAAACGCTGGGGGGACGAGACCGGCGGGCGCTTTTTGGAAATCGAGCTGCAATCGGAAGCCCAGCGCGAGCAGGCCCTAAGGCGCTTCGCCGAAAGAGGGGCCAATCCGGTGGTGATGGTCGGATTCACCTTCGCAACGACCTTGGAGATCGTCGCCCCCGACTATCCGGAAACGAATTTCGTCATCATCGACAGCGTGGTGGAAGCGCCGAATGTGCGCTCGGTGGTCTTCAACGAGCATGAGGCGAGCTATTTGGTCGGGGTGATGGCGGGTCTTGCGACTCGCACCGACACCGTGGGGATCGTCGGGGGGATGGATATTCCGTTGATCCGAAGGGTTGCCTGCGGCTATGCCTTGGGGGTCGAGGCCGCCAACCCCGAAGCGAGGGTGATTCGCAATATGACGGGAACGACCTCGGCGGCGTGGAACGATCCGATCAAGGGTGCGGAACTGACCCGATCCCAAGCGGCGCAAAAAGCGGATGTGGTTTTCGCAGCGGCCGGCGGGACCAATGTGGGCATTTTGCAGGCCGCGGCCGACGAGGGGATTCTTTCCATCGGAGCGGACAGCAATCAGAATCACCTCCATCCCGGTTCGGTGCTGACCTCGATGCTCAAGCGAGTGGACAATATCGTCTACGAGGCTTTCAAAGGCGGTGAGGCGGCGAGCGCCGGGGTTAGCGTGATGGGGCTTGCCAACGGGGGATTGGGGGTCGCCTTGGACGAGCACAATGCGGACTTGGTCGATGCGAAGATGAAAGCGGCGGTGGACGAAGCCTTCGACGCCATCGCCTCGGGCCGGATCGTGGTGCACAACTACACCGACGACAGCGAGTGTCCGGCGAATTCATGACGTCGACGCCCGCATCGACGCATGCTTCGATGCCGTCCGGGCAACGCTCGCCGAATGCCTCGCCACCGGTCTCGCCACCCGCCATCGAGTTGCGGGGGATCTCGCGCGCCTTCGGCCCTGTGCAGGCCAATCGGGAGATCGACCTGTCGGTCATGCCGGGGACGATCCACGGCATCATCGGAGAGAACGGGGCCGGCAAATCGACCTTGGTCTCGATCCTCTACGGTTTTTATCAAGCCGACGAGGGCGAAATTCTCATCGACGGTCGGCGGGTCGATATCCACGACAGTCAAGCCGCCATCGCCGCCGGGATCGGTATGGTCTTCCAGCATTTCAAGCTGGTCGAGAATTTCACCGTCTTGGAAAATATCATCCTCGGCTCGGAAAAGGGCGCTTTGCTGCGCCCGGTCCTCGCCAAGGCCCGTCGAGAACTCATGGATATCGAGCGGGAATACGAGTTGGAAGCGCCTCCGGATGCCAAGATCGAAGACCTTTCGATCGGTCAGCGTCAAAGGGTCGAGATCTTAAAAGCCCTCTATCGACAAGCCCGAGTGTTGATTCTCGACGAGCCCACCGGGGTGCTGACCCCCGCCGAGGCCGACCGGCTGTTCGCCATCCTGCGCCGGCTGCGCAGCGAAGGCAAGACCATCATCCTGATCACCCATAAATTGCGCGAAATCATGGAGGTCACCGATACCGTTTCGGTGATGCGCCAAGGCCGGATGCTGGCCACCGTCGCCACCGCCGCCACCGACATCGAGGAACTGGCCGAGCGCATGGTCGGGCGCAAGGTCTCGTTGCAGATCGACAAGCCCTGCGCCTGCTTGGGCGATACCTTGCTCGAAGTCGAGAACCTGCATATCGAGACCGGCACCGAGACCCCCGCTTCGCCCTTGGCGGGCATCGATTTTTCCCTGCGCGCCGGCGAGATCCTCGGAATTGCCGGGGTTGCGGGCAACGGACAATCGGAGCTGCTCGAAGTGCTCGCAGGCTATCGGCGGGCGAAGGGAAGCGTGCGTATCAAAGGATGCGAGGTCGCCCTTTCCGGTAGCGGCATCGATGCCGGGTCGAGGCGGGCTGCAGGCCTTGCCCATATCCCCGAGGATCGCCAAGGCGTGGGGCTGGTGATGGGGTTTTCGGTGGAGGAAAACGCTATCTTGGGCTACCACCGCTCTTTCGGATACGGCACCGGGGCGCTGATGGACCGATCCGCGATCCGAAGCGAAGCGAAACGGCATATCACGCAATTCGATATCCGTCCTCCCGATCCCGGCCGCGCGGCGCGGGATTTTTCCGGAGGCAATCAGCAAAAGATCGTGGTGGCGAGGGAGATCGGAGCCGAGCCGGATATTTTGTTGATCGGTCAGCCTACGAGGGGGGTGGATATCGGGGCCATCGAATTCATCCACCGCCGGATCATCGCATTGCGCGATGCGGGCAAGGCGATTTTGCTGGTTTCGGTGGAGCTCGAAGAGATCCTGTCGCTTGCGGATCGAATCATGGTGATGTTCGGCGGCCGCATCATGGGCGAGCGTCCGGCGAAGGAAACCGACGAGCGCGAACTGGGGTTGTTGATGGCCGGCGTCGTCTAGCAGTCGTTTGAATGGGGATTCGCCCGATGCAGCGAACCATGTCGGATCGGGTCGATATCGTTTTGATCCCCATCATCTCGCTTTTCCTAGCCTTTTCGATCAGCGCGCTGATCATCGCCGGTATCGGCGAGGATCCCTTCGAGGCCGCGGCCTTGATGGTCAGCGGGGCTTTGGGATCGGCCTACGGGTGGGGCTATACCCTCTATTACGCGACCAATTTCATCTTCGTGGGTTTGGCCTTCGCCGTGGCCTTTCATGCGCGGCTGTTCAATATCGGGGGCGAGGGTCAGGCCATGCTCGGGGCGCTGGGCACGGCCCTCGTCGCGCTGCATATCCCATGGCCGCATTGGAGTTTGGCTCTGCTCGGCTGCGGCATCGGGGCTGCGCTTTTCGGCGCTTTTTGGGCGCTGATCCCGGCGTGGATGCAGGCCCGCCGCGGCAGCCATATCGTGATCACCACGATCATGTTCAATTTCATCGCCGCCGCCCTCCTCAACTATCTGCTGGTCAATCATCTGCGCCCCGAAGGGTCGGTGGCCCCCGGCAGCGCATTGTTCCCCGATGCGGTTCACCTGCCGACCCTGCACGATATCCTCTCCCCCTTGGGGTTCGCCTTTTCCAAATCCACCCCGGCCAATATCACCGCCTTTTTATCCGTGGCGGCGGCGATCCTCCTATGGTTTTTTCTCTGGCGTACCCGTACCGGCTATGAAATTCGCACCTTCGGGCATTCCGAGAATGCCGCTCGCTATGCGGGCATCGATCCTTTTCGCATCACCTTGATCGCGATGGGCTTGTCCGGGGCCTTGGCGGGATTGATGGCGCTCAACGCCACGATGGGGGAGAGCGAGAGGTTGATCCTCAATCCCACCGAGGGGGCGGGCTTCATCGGCATCGCCGTCGCCCTGATGGGTCGATGCCATCCCTTGGGGATCGTTCTCGCCTCGATCCTGTTCGGATTTCTCTATCAAGGCGGGGCGGAGCTCGCGTTGTGGACGTCGATCCCGCGCGAGTTGATCGTCGTGATCCAAGCCCTCGTCATCCTCTTCACCGGAGCCCTTGACAATATGGTGCGCATGCCGATCGAGCGCCTTTTGGCGAGATCAAAGCGAGCAAGGAGCAAAGCGTGAGCGAACTTGCCGCCGATCTCATCCCCGTTCTCGATTCCACCTTGCGGCTTTCGACTCCCTTGCTGCTGGCTTGTCTTGCCGGGCTTTTTTCCGAACGGGCCGGGGTCTTCGATCTCGGTCTCGAGGGCAAGATGCTGGCGGCGGCTTTTTTCTCCGCCGCCGTCGCTTTTCTCACCGACTCGGTATGGACGGGGCTCGCCGCCGGAGTCCTCGCCTCCGTGGTGTTGGCCTTGTTGCACGGGCTGGCTTCGATCAGCTTTCGCGGCAATCAGTTGATCTCCGGGATCGCCATCAATTTTCTCGCCGTCGGCATGACCGCGATGATCGCCAGAAGCTGGTTCGGACTCGGCGGGCATACCCCGGCGCTCGAGGGAGGAAGCCGCTTCGACGCCTTGCACTTGCCTTTCGAGGGGATCGTGGCCCAAGTCCCCCTCGTCGGACCCCTCTATGCGGAGTTGATATCGGGGCATACGATCTTGGTCTATCTATCCTTGGCGTTGGTACCGATGACGTGGTGGATTTTCTACCGCACGCGTTTGGGGTTGCGGCTGCGGGCCGCCGGCGAGGCGCCGGATGCGGTGGAGACCGCGGGGATCTCGGTCGTCGGTCTTCGCTATATCGCCGTGATCTTATGCGGTGTTCTATGCGGCCTCGCCGGGGCCTACATGGCCACCGGATTGCATGCCGGCTTCGTCAACGAGATGACCGCAGGCCGCGGATTCATCGCCTTGGCCGCCCTCATTTTCGCCAAGTGGCGCCCGTGGGCCGCCCTGTGGTCATGCCTGCTGTTCGGATTCTTGCAGGCTCTGTCTTTGCGCCCCGATCTCTTCGAACGCCACTTTTCCATCCATTTGCAGCTGCAACTGCTCGACGCCCTACCCTACATCTTGACGGTGGTGATACTCGCAGGCTTCGTCGGCAAGGCCATCCCCCCCAAGGCCTGCGGTGTACCCTACGTCAAGGGGGGCGCCGGCTAGCCAAGGGTGTCTTGACCGATCGCTTCTCGCAGTGGCGGATCGATCAAGGTCGATGCTTCGAACGAGGGAGGTGGATCATGCGCACGTCAACGGTTTCGCCTTCGGGCGATGAGGACGATCGAAGGGTGCGGGCCTTTCAGGCTCGTATCGATGCCGGTGAGAAGATCGAGCCCGCAGATTGGATGCCCGAGGATTATCGGCGGACCCTGATCCGTCAGATCGGTCAGCATGCCCATTCCGAAATCGTCGGCCAATTACCCGAGGGCAATTGGATCAACCGGGCGCCGACCTTGGAGCGCAAGGCGATTTTGCTGGCCAAGGTGCAAGACGAGGCCGGTCACGGTCTTTATCTTTATTGCGCCGCCGAGACCTTGGGGGTTTCTCGAGACGAGCTGACCGCCCAACTGCTCGACGAGCGCATGAAATACAGCTCGATCTTCAACTATCCGACCTTGAGTTGGGCCGATATCGGCGCCATCGGATGGCTTGTCGACGGCGCGGCGATCATGAATCAGGTGCCGCTCCAACGCTGCTCCTACGGGCCTTATGCGCGGGCCATGGTTCGTATCTGCAAGGAGGAATCCTTTCATCAGCGCCAAGGCTTCGATATCATGATCAAAATGGCCAAAGGCAGCGATGCGCAAAGACGGATGGCACAAGATGCGCTGGATCGTTTTTGGTATCCCACGCTGATGATGTTCGGCCCCCCGGATCGAGACAGCGTGCATTCCAAGCGCTCGATCGCATGGAAGATCAAATTCGATACCAATGACGATCTGCGCCGGAAATTCGTGGATCAGACGGTGCCGCAGGCCGATTTTCTCGGGCTCAAGATCCCCGATCCCCACTTGCGTTGGAACGAGGACGAGCATCGCTACGATTTCAGCGATCCCGACTGGGGGGAATTCTTCGCGGTCATCAAGGGCGACGGTCCTTGCAATCGCGAACGCTTGGCGGCTCGGCGAAAGGCTTGGGAGGAGGGCGAGTGGGTTCGAGATGCCCTGCTTGCCCACGCTCGCAAATCCGCCGCTCGCCGCCGCCAGGAGAAGGCCGCTTAGATTCGCAAAGGTGATTCCCCGGCGCACTCGTTATCGATTCATTGACGGGTCCATCCGAAGATCCACCACGAAAATCATCACAAGGAGGCGTCGGTAACAGTGTTCGATGATGATTTGCCCGCCGGAGAAAGCAAGTCGCCCGCAGGCGATGAGGTGCGAGAACCCCCCGAATCCGAGAGCGACACCGGCGCCGATGCGGGCCGTGATACCGGCCGTCTCGAGTGGCCGCTGTGGGAGGTTTTCGTTCGTGGCCGCCACGGGATGAGCCATCGCCATGTCGGCTCCTTGCATGCCACCGATGCGCAGATGGCGCTCAAGAACGCCCGCGATGTCTACACCCGCAGGCGCGAAGGGGTTTCGATCTGGGTGGTCGAATCCCGCGCGATCACCGCATCGATCCCCGCCGACAAGGAGGCCTTTTTCGACTCCTCGGAAACCAAGATCTACCGCCATCCGAGTTTTTACGATATCCCCGACGAGGCGGGAGCGATGTGATGGAATCCGATCCAAGGCAATCCGATCCAAGGCAATCCGATCCAAGGCAATCTGGGAGAATGACCTTAGATGGGAGGGCGGCGAACGATCCGCTTTTCGATTATCTATGTCGATTGGGGGATGGCGCGCTGATTTTGGGTCATCGCCTCGGTGAATGGTGCGGCCATGCCCCGGCGCTCGAAGAGGATATCGCCTTGGCCAATACCGCCCTCGATCTCATCGGCCAAGCGCAGCTGTGGTTGGATCTGGCGGGGCGGATCGAGGGCGAAGGGCGAGGTGCCGACGATCTCGCCATGCTGCGAGATGTCGACGAGTTCAAAAATCCCTTGTTGGTCGAGCAGCCGAACGGCGATTTCGGCTGCACCCTCATGCGCCAATTCCTCTTCGACGGTTTCCACTTCCATCTGCTCGATCACCTGCGAGGCGCTTCCGATCGACGGGTGGCGGATATCGCGGCCAAGGCGATCAAGGAGGTCGAGTATCACCTCGCCCGCTCGAGCGATCTGGTGGTTCGTTTGGGGGACGGTACGAAGACCAGTCGGGCTCGCATGCAAGGGGCCTTGGATATCCTGTGGCCTTTTACGGGCGAACTCTTCGAGGCCGATATCGTGGACGAGGCGATGCTTCGGGCCGGGATCGGCCCCGATCTTCGAAAACTCGAAGTGGCCTATCGCTTGCATCTCGATCGCATCGTCGAAGCCGCCACCTTGACCCTCCCCGAGGTCGGCAGTTGGCAGCGAGGCGGTAAATCCGGTTTGCGCCACAGCGAAGCCTTGGGTTATCTATTGGCGCAGATGCAGTGGTTGCAGCGGGCCTATCCGCAGGCGAAGTGGTAGGATGAAACCCGATCCCGATCGGATCCGGCATTGGCTGGAGGAGGTCCCGGATCCCGAGATCCCCGCGATTTCGGTGATCGATCTCGGGGTGGTGCGCAAGATCGAGTGGCGAGGCGATCGATTGGAAATCGCCATCACCCCGACCTATTCCGGCTGCCCCGCCAACCGGGCCATCGTCCGCGATATCGAGGATTGCCTGCGCTCTCACGGGCTGCAAAAGATTCGTTTTCGCACCAGTCTTTTTCCGCCGTGGACCAGCGATTGGCTTTCCGACAAGGCCCGCATCAAGCTGGCCGAGAGCGGGATCGCCCCGCCGGCGGAGCATCCCTCGAGCCGATCCGGTCGCCCGCAGCGCTGCCCGCAATGCGGCGACGAGCGATTGACGAGGATCAGCGAATTCGGATCCACCCCTTGCAAGTCCTTGTGGCGCTGCGAGCGCTGCCATGAACCCTTCGATTATTTCAAGTGCATCTAGGGGCATCCGAGGTGCATCATGAACGAACGCGCATCGAGCCCCTTTTCAACGACTTTCCCACCGACATCTTCGGCCATTTTTCCGATCATCGAATCGACCATCGAGGGGGTTCGTCTTGGCGCGCTTTTATCCGCTTGAGACCGTTCGCGCCAGAAAGATCACGCGCCAAGCGGTGGAGGTCACGCTGCGCCCGGTCGGCCCCGGAGATTTCGCCTTCGTCCAAGGCCAATACCTGACCTTTCGCCGCGAATTCGACGGCATCGAGATTCGCCGCTCCTATTCGATTTGCGCAGGCCGCAACGAGGGCGTGCTGCAAGTGGGTATCAAGCGCGTACCAAGCGGGGTGTTTTCGGCTTGGGCCTTCGAGCACCTCGTCGAGGGAACGATCATCGAGGCGATGGAGCCTGCCGGGAGCTTCGATTCGCCGCTCGAAGCCGGCATCGGGCGGCATCGCTATTTGGCCTTCGCCGCCGGTTCCGGCATCACCCCGGTGATATCGATCATCAAGACCCGCCTGGCGGCGGAGCCGGGCTCGGAATTCACGTTGATCTACGCCAACCGCCACCTCGATACGGTGATGTTCAAAGAGGAGCTCGACGATCTCAAGAACACCTGTATGGCGCGGTTGAATATCGTGCACATTCTGCGCGATGCCGAGGAGGATGCACTGCTGTCTCGGGGGCGAATCGACGCCGAGAAATGCGATCTCATCTTCGATCGACTGATCGACCCGAGGCCGATGACGCGGATTTATCTTTGCGGCACCGAGCCGCTGATGGATCTCGTTGCCGGTGCGCTTTCCCATCGAGGCGTGGATCGGCAACGTATTCGCCGAGAGCGCTTCGTCGCCGGCAGCGGTCCTGTGCCCTTGGGACTCTTGCGGGCAGCACCTGCGGCCTCGAGCGACGATGCAAGGTCCGGAGTCTCGGTCAGCCTGACCCTTGACGGGGTCGTGCACGGTTTCGAGATTCCAAAGGGGCAGACCCTGCTCGATGCCGCATTGGAGCGAGGTCTCGATATGCCCTATGCCTGCCGGGCGGGGGTGTGTTCGACGTGTAAATGCCGCTTGGTCGAAGGCGAGGTACGGATGCGGGTCAATCACGCCCTCGAGGATGACGAGGTCGAGCAGGGCTTCGTGCTCGCCTGCCAGACCATCCCGCTCGGTGAACGCCTTGCGGTGATCTGCGAGAACTGATCGCTTTCGGTCGGCGCCTTGTCGGCGTTCTCTTTGCGGGGTCGTTCTCTTTGCGAGATCGTTCTTTGCCAAGTAGCCCTATGCGGGATCATTTCTTTTCGCGCAAGTCGACCACGCGAACCGCTTTGCCTTGCGATCTCGGCACCGAGCCGACCTCGCCGAGCCGTATTTCCACATTGATGCCGATCATCTCCTTGATGCGGCGCTTCAAGATCGTCGCCGGATCGGAGGCGGGCGAGGCCTTGACCGCGCCTTGACCGATGGCCGGATCGGGCTCCACGCAGACCCGCATCCCATCCATACGCCCCTCGACGAAGCGCTCGATCTGGAAGTGCGGCGCCAAGCCTTCGACCGTCAATACCTGCTCTTCGATTTGCGAGGGATAGACATTGACCCCGCGCAGGATCATCATGTCGTCGCTGCGCCCGGTGACCCTCTCGATGCGTCGCATCGGGCGAGCGGTTCCGGGCAGGAGGCGGGTGATATCACGGGTCCGGTAGCGCACGACCGGCATGGCTTCCTTGGTGAGCGTGGTGAATACCAGCTCCCCTTCTTGGCCGTCGGGCAAGACCTTGCCGGTTTCGGGGTCGATGATTTCGGGGTAGAAGTGATCCTCCCAAAGATGCGATCCATCCTTGGTTTCCACGCATTCGCTGCCGACCCCGGGGCCGATGATTTCGCTTAGACCATAGATATCGAGGGCGTGCATGTCGAAGGCGCCTTCGATTTCGCGGCGCATCTTGGCGGTCCAAGGCTCGGCGCCGAGGATCCCGACTTCCAACGAGAGCGCTTCGGGATCATGCCCGTTTTCCCTCAACACTTCCAGGATATTGAGCAGATAGGAAGGGGTGACCATGATCGCCTTGGGCTTTAGATCCGTGATCAACGTGATCTGCTTCGCTGTTTGCCCGCCGCCGATGGGTACCACACAGGCCCCGAGGCGCTCGATTCCGTAATGGACTCCGAGCCCCCCGGTGAACAGGCCGTAGCCGTAGCTGTTATGCACCAGATCTCCGGGGCGTACACCGGCGGCCCGCAGGCAACGCACGATCAGATTCGCCCACAGATCGATATCGCCTCGGGTATAGGCCATGATCGTGGGCTTGCCGGTGGTCCCCGACGAACTATGCAATCGGACCGTGCGCGAACGATCCGTCGCCAACATCCCCAAGGGATAGCTGCGGCGTAGATCCTCCTTCACCGTAAAGGGAAAGAGCGCCAGATCGTCCAAGTTCACGAGATCGTCGGGGTGGACTTGCGCCTCTTCGAAGCGCTTTTTATAAAAGGGCGAGTTTTCGAATGCGTAATGCAACGCCCGCTTCAATCGCTCGCTTTGCAGCGATCGAAGTTCGTCGACGGAAGCGTTCTCGATAGGCTCGAGTTCGGATTTTGCGGGGGCGATATCCCTCACGATTCCTCCTTCGGAGTCGATTCGTCGAAAAGCGCCCGTCCGAGCGTGAAACTCATGCCGCGCATCTGGGCGATCATCGTTCCCGACCCGGCGTTGACGTTCACGTCGAAAATCCCGTTGCGTCCTTTGGCCGAGACTTCGCGCGCCGTGGCCCGCAATATATCGCCTGCATGGGCAAAATGGATATAGCTGATGACATTATGCTGGGCCAGTGTCGATTCGTTGCGGCTATTGCAGGCGAACTGAAAGGCACTGTCGGCGAGGGTGAAGATCACGCCTCCGTGGCAAAGACCGTGCCCGTTGCAGTGATGGGGCTCGATCTTCATTTCGACCACCGCTTGTCCCTCGTCGACCTCGATCAGATCGATGCCGAACCAGCGGCAAACGGTATCGTTTTCCAAGATCGCCTCGGCCGATCGCCGGGCTCGCTCCTTCGGGGTCATCGAATCCCTCGCTCTTGTCGATTGTGCTTCCTTTCGAATCCGACGCTGCTTTCAAAGGCGCTTCTTGCAGGGCTTGGGTCCAAGAGCCCCCGAGAGTGGATGGATCGATCCGCCCTTTCGATATCTTAAGGAATTCATGAGAGATTATCGAAGGTCTGGCCGACGTCCTCGAGCCTCGAGGGTTTCACCTGCGATCGCCGGCGAAGTCCGGGTGATTGTGGGCAGGGGCATAAAGATGAATATGAAAAAGCCCGCCCTCGCAGATACGAGGGCGGGCGATTGGCGCGATATCTCGGCGCGATATCGCTTTTCGGCTTTTGTTCAGTTTGCGAGACAGTTATCGATATTGTCGTTGTCGCAAACATCCAAGCCGGTGTAGATCGGATCGTCCACCGATTTGCCTTGGGCGATTTCTTTGAGAACGTACATCGCCTTGTAGCCCATCTCGAAGGGACGCTGACCGACGAGCCCATTACCCAATCCATCTTTGGTCTGTTCGATCTGCATCGGCAGGGTATCGGCGACGAGGATCGAGAGCGAGCCGTCGTCCAGTTTGGCTTTGTAGGGCTTGGCCGCCTGGCGGTAGGCGTTGTCGAACCACTGGGTGAAAGCCCCGGTGGAGATGAAGGCCGTCAGATTCGGGTTGGCGGCCAGGATATCGCTCATGCCTTGAACCGCGACATTGCCGTCGTCGTTGGTGATCAGCGGACAGCCCGATATCTCGGTCCAACCGTTTTCACCGGCCAGCGCGGTGCCCGGAGGTGTCCCGGTATCCTTTCCCGCCAGCGTGTCGCGAATCCCCTTGAGGCGTTCGTTGTGATTGGCGGCCGCCGCTCCCCCGGTCTGCAGGCAGACGCTGCCGCCGCTCGGATGGCGGGCTTGAGCGAGTTTGGCGAGGTTGACGCCGATATCGTAGTTGTTGGTGCCGACATAAGTCGTGCGAAGCGACTTATCCCGATCCAAGAGATCGGAATCCCAAGTCATGACCGGGATCCCGGCATCGACGGCGGCCCTGAGCGCCTTGGCCATGGCCGGGGCGTTCGAAGGAGCCACGGCGATTCCGTCGACCCCTTTGGTGATGAGATCCTGGACGATTTGGATCTGCTCGAGCTCGGTATGCTCGCCGGGGCCGATGTACTCGCAAGTGACGTCGTCCAGCTCTTTTTGCGCTTTGTAGCAACCGTCCCGGGCCAAGTCGAAGAAGGGGTTGTTCATGGCCTTGGGGACCAGCGCGAAGGTGTAATCCGCAGATGCCGCCGCCGGGAGCAGCAAGGCGGTGGCCAAGGTGGATGCAAGAAGTTTTTTCATCGAGGAATTCCTCTCGGGTCAATGGTTTGTATGGCGGATCATTTCCCGCCGCGATTGCGGATCTGTTCCAAAAGCACCGCAAGGATCAGGAACAGTCCGACGAAAAATTGTTGCCACAGCGCGGGGATGCCGGCCAAGAGCAGGGAATTTCTGATGAGCTCCATCAAGGCCGCCCCGATCGGCGCCCCGAGGGCGTAGACGACTCCGCCCATCAGATTCGCCCCTCCGATCACCGAGGCTGCGATCACCGTCAGTTCGTAAGTGACTCCCATGCCGTTGGTCGCCGAGCCGGTGTAGCCGATGAACATGAAGGCCGCCAGTCCGGTGCACATCGAGCAGACCATATAGACCGAGACGATCATCCGCTCGACGGGGATGCCCGATAGTTTCGCGGCCTCGGCGTTGCCGCCGATGGCGATGACCCAACGGCCCCATGTCGTATGCCTCCAGACGATCCAGAAGATCGCGGTCATGACGATCAACACCCAGACCACGTTCGGAACCCCCAAGACGCTTTCGCCCCCGATCCATTCGAAGAGATCCGTATCCGGGCCGAAGTCGTAGATCATCTTGTTGTTCGAGAGCACCATCGCGATGGAGCGCGCCATCGCGAGCATCCCCAAGGTCACCACGAAAGGCGCCATCTTGAGGTAGGCGATCAAGAAACCGTTGATGAAGCCGACGATCGCCGCCGTTGCCATGCACACGAGAAAGCCCATCTCGATGCCCAAGCCGGACTGCATCGTCAGTCCCAGCGTGATGGCGCATAGGCCGAGCAGCGAGCCGACGCTCAGATCGATCCCCGCAGTGCAGATCACCGCCGACATCCCCAGCGCCATGATGCCGAAGAAGGCGAAATTGCGGGTGATATTGAATAGATTGCGTTCGGTCATGAAGGCGTCGGAGACGAAGGTCATGACCACGCCGATGGCGAGGATCGCCAGGAAAACCCAAAAGGGCTGGGCCCGAAGCAGACTGCCGAAGCCGGTCACTTCTTGCCTGAGCGCGATGCTCTCGTCGATCTCGGCGTGCAAGTCCGGGTTTTTGGCAGGTTGTTTCATGCGGCTTCGATCGCCCCCGTGATGAGACCGGTCACTTCCTCGGGGCTGGTTTCGGCGATGGATTTGTCCGCCACCTTGAGGCCTCTTCGCAAGACCGCGACTCGATCGCAGACCTCGAAGACATCCGGCATGCGGTGGCTCACCAAGATGACGGCATGTCCGCTATCCCCGAGTCGCTTGATCAACGCCAGAACTTCCGCGACCTGTCTTACCGAAATGGCCGCCGTCGGTTCGTCCATCAAGACCAACTTGGGATCGCTGAGCCGAGTGCGGGCGATGGCCACCGCTTGGCGCTGCCCCCCCGACATCTGGCGCACCAGATCTCGCGGGCGGGTTTCGGATTTCAGCTCGGCGAAGATCTTCGCGGCGCGGTCGAAGATCGATTTGTGATCGATGAAGGCGAAGGGACCGATCCTTTTTTTCTCCTCTCGCCCCAAAAAGACATTGGCCGCCGCCGAGAGGTTGTCGCACAAGGCCAAATCTTGGTAGACGATCTCGATCCCGGCCATGCGGGCATCGACCGGCTTTTGAAATTCGACCTCGCGGCCCTCGATGCGGATGGTGCCCTCGGTCGGAAGGAAGTTCCCGGCGACGATCTTCATCAAGGTCGATTTTCCGGCGCCGTTATCCCCCATCAAGCCGACCACCTCGCCCGCCTCGACCTCGAGATCGACCCCCTCCAGCGCATGGATCGCGCCGAAGGATTTCGTGATGCCGACGAGCTCGAGCAGGCTCAATCCGCCATCTCCTCATTCGCGCAAGGGATTGGCAGGCGCAGGAGGCTGTCCGTCATAACCCCCCCAGACCGACTGATCGAACTGGATCACGGATCCGGTCATCATCCCGCTATCGCCGGATGCCACCCAAAGGACGGCTCGGGCTACCTCGGCGGGATCCAAAAGGCGTCCGAAGGGTGTTTTGGCGGCTTCTTTGTCGATGAAATCCGGATCCCCCGATTCCTCGGCTTGGAGTTTGCGTTCGTGATCCGAGTTCATCCATCCGATATTCAGTTGGTTGACCCGGATCCGATTGCGCATCAAGGCAAAGCCGGTATTTCGCGTAAGCGTCGCCAACGCCCCCTTCGAAGTGGAGTAGGGGGAGAGGAATGGTTGCCCCGCCAGAGCCGAAGTCGAGCCGATATTGACGATCGCACCCTCGATGCCCTTGGCGATCATCGATTTGGCGCTGTCTTGCATCAAGAAAAAAGGAGCCCTGACATTGACGGCGAAGATGGTGTCGAAGAGCGCTTGCGAGGTATCGAGAATATTGCCCCGATCGGTGAGCGCGGCGCAGTTCACCAAAATATCGACCCTGCCGAAGCGGGACTCGGTTTTCGGCACGATGGTTTGCACATCCTCCATCCGGCCCAAGTCCGCCTTGATCGTTTCGACCGGCACCCCGGTGGCCGATTCGATGCCCTCGGCCACCTTGATTCCTTTCTCGAACCCTCGCCCGACGATGACGATCCCTTGCGCCCCGGCTTCGGCGAAGGCCCGGGCGACGGCGGCTCCGAGTCCTTGCGTGGCTCCGGTGACGATGGCGATTTTTCCGTCGATCCTGTTCATGAGATCACCCGATAGTGCGCGGCCTCCAAAAGCCTTGCCAATTCATCATGGCCCTTGATCGCCATCTCGAGCGGCGGGCTGACGACCGGATCTTGCTCCGCTTCGACCACGAACCAGCCCTGATAGCCGCGATCCGCCAATTCGAGGACGATACGCTCGAAAGGCAAATCGCCGTCGCCGGGCACCGTGAAGGCCCCTTTCAAAACCGCATCCAGGAAACTTTCCTTTTCCCGATCGAGCCCGTTCACCACCGCTCGTCGGATATCCTTGGTATGGACATGGCTGATCCGGCGGTGATGGGCCAGCATACGGGAGATATCGCCGTTGGCCATGGCCAAGTGCCCCGTATCATAGAGCAATCTCACCGCCTCGCCGGTGCGATTGACGAAGGCGTCGATTTCCGATTCGGTCTCGATCACGGTACCGACATGGTGGTGGTAGGAGATGGGCATGCCTTCATCGGCGCACCATTCGGCGAAGGCGGTCACCCTCTCCCCGTAGGCCTTCATCCGGCGGTCATCGATGGTCGGCTTGGCGGATAGGGGTGTGTGGCGATCTCCTTGGATCGAGCGGGCGGTTTCGCCGTAGACGATGCAAGGGGCTCCGGCGGCGATGAAGAAATCCATCTGCTTGCGAATGCGATCCTTCTCGGCCTCCAGGTCCCCTTCGAGCAGCCGCCCCGAGAACCAGCCGCCGCAGATCGATATCTTGTATCGATCCAAGACGGGTCCGAGTTCTTCCATCGACATCGGAAATCGCTGGCCGGTTTCGATACCCGAGTATCCCGCTTGCGATGCTTGGCGCAGGCATTCTTCGAGGCTCACATCGTCCGAGAGTTCCTCGAGGTCGTCGTTCCACCAAGCGATGGGCGAAATACCGATCTTGGCCTGTAGCACGATTTTTCAAATCTCCATTCGTTATCGAAGGTGCGAACGCCTTCGTGATCCTAGTCGATTCGGATTCAAGAGATCGAGGATCGAAGGGCCTTCGCCGAAACCGCGGATACCCGACCGCCCGATGGATCAGCCCCGCAATCGTTCGTTGGCGGGATCGTAAAGGCCGCCCGCCACGACCTTGGCGTCGAAGGTGCGCCCGATGATCTCGACCTTTAGCACGCTGCCGATAGCGGCGTGGCCGGGGTCGATGAATCCCATGGCCAGATTCTTGCCCGTGCGATGACCCCAAGCCGAGGAGGTGATAGTCCCGACGACCTTTTCGTCGACGACGATCGAATCCCCCGGATGCGCCACCGCGATATCGCTTGCCACTTCCATCGTTGCGAATCTGCGCCGGGGACCGTCATCGCGCATCCGCTCGAGAGCGGCCTTGCCGATGAACTCCTTGTCCATCTCGACAAAGCGTTCGAGCCCGCTTTCGAAGGGATTGAACTCGGTGATCAGATCGCTCTTCCAGTGCCGATAGCCCTTCTCGATGCGCATCGATTCCAAGGCTCTGGATCCGAAAAGCCCGAGATCGAATTCCCGACCGGCTTCGACCAGGATATCGAAGCACGGCCTTGATTGCTCGACCTTCAGGTGGATCTCCCAAGCGGGTTCCCCCGAGAACGACACCGCCATGACGATGGCCTCGATATATCCGATATGAACCTTGCGTACGCTTAGCCAAGGGAAGGCGGCCGCCGACCAATCCGTGCGCGGCGAGACGGCGGCGAGGAGATCGCGCGCCCTCGCTCCGGCGACGACGAGGATCGTATGGCTGCTCGTCAAACTCGTTATCCGGATCGATCCGTCGATGGGGGCATGCTCGCTCAGCCACTCCAAATCGTGTCGCTCGGCCGCCGCCGCCGAGCCGTACCAGATCTTGCCCGATCCAAGATTGGCGATCGTCGCCTCGCACTTGACGTTGCCTTGGTGGTTCAGGAAATAGGCCAGACCGATCTTGCCCTTCCTTCTCGGGATGCGCGAACAAGAAAGCGCATCGAGCCAATCGTGTGCGCCGGCCCCGGTGATTTCGAGCCGGTTGAAGCCGTTGACCTCCATGATCCCGACGTTATCTCGGACATTGGCCACTTCCAAGGCGACGACCTCATGGACATTGTTGATGCGAAACGAGAGATCCTCTTCGAAATCGGAAGAGGGCTTGAAGAAATCCACCCGCTCCCAGCCATCGACCACCGAAAACTCGGCGCCCAAGCCAAGCAGTGTCTCGTAAAGCGGTGTCGTTTTGAGCCTGCGCCCCGCCGGGCGATGCTCGTGCGGCCGGTGGAAGCGGAATTCGTTCCGATAATCCTCCATGGCCTTGATGGCGGTGAATTCCACATTGGCATGAGGGGAGAAACGACGCGGATCCAAGCACCAAGTATCGTAGCAAGCCTCTCCGTGAGCGATGATCTGGGCCAACAGCCAACCATGCCCGCCCCCTTCGCCCAAACCCGCCCGCAATCCGGTGATGCAATAGGCGTTGCGCTTGCCCGGGATCTTGCCCACCAGCGGCAGGCCGTCGGGGGTGTAGGTGATCGGTCCGTTGATCACGTTGCGGATGCCCGCTTTTATCAGACAGGGCAGGCGATGGAATGCGCCGCCCATGACATCCATGACCCGATCGAGATCGTTCGGACAAAGCGCCATCGAAAAACCCGGGTCGATCCCGTCCAAGCCCCAGGGTCGGCAGTCCTGCTCGTAGAAGCCGACAAGGAGTCCTTTTTTCTCTTGGCGGCAGTAGAAATCGTCCGTGGGACAGCGGATCAGAGGGAGGCGGATATCGAGGGCCTCGATCTCGGGGATGCGCTCGGTGAGCATGTACTGATGTTCCATCGATGCCACCGGCAACTCGACGCCCATCATGGCCCCGATCTCGTTGCACCGATAGCCGCCGGCATCGACGATTTTCTCGCAATGGATATCGCCCTTTTGGCTATGGACGATCCATGATCCGTCTCCCTTTTGCGTCAGATCGATCACCGGATTGAAGCGGTGGATCTCGGCCCCGGCCTTGCGCGCTCGTCGAGCGAGGGCTTGGCAGAGTTGGGCGGGGTCGATATCGCCGTCATAGGGATCCCAAAGCGCCCCCAATAGATTGTCGGTGTCGACCAGCGGGTGGCGGCGTTTGCACTCCTTGGCGTCGATATATTCGAAGGGCACGCCCATGCCCTTGGCGAGGCTGATGAAATGGCGGTAGCCGTCGACATGATCCTCGGTCGAGGCCAGCCGCATTCCGCCGGTGCCGTGGTGATAGTCGATCGGGTAGTCGGGATCCTCGGCGAGCGCTTTATAGAGCTTGATCGAGTGGCTCTTCAGGCCGATCATCGTTTGGTTCGGGCCGAAATTCGTCACCTGAGCGGCGGAATGCCAAGTGGTCCCCGAGGTCAGTTCATCGCGCTCGATCAGGACGCAATCGGTGATTCCCTCGCAGGTCAGGTGGTAGAGCGTCGAGCAACCGCCGATGCCCCCGCCGATCACGACAACTCGGGTCTGTGTTTTCATAGTGCTCGATTCGATGGATTTCGCCGATCGATCGGCTTGCCCCGGGCCTGCATGGATCGAAAAGACGAAGCGAAAAGACGAGGGGGGATCGAATGTCAGGCAGCGAAAAAAAAGCCGATGGCGGAAAAAGGGGAGCCAAGCGCCCCGGCGGGCGGGCCGTGCGAGTCGCCGCTCGCAGCGCTCCCAAGCCACAGATCGTCGCCGGCCCTCCGGGGCAACGAGGCGGTCATTACCGCCCGCTTTCCGATCGTGGAGTCGTCGACATCATCGATACCGCGATGCGTATCCTGGCCGAAATCGGGATGGATCGGGTTCCGGCGCCGGTGATCGACAAGGCCATCGAGGGCGGCGCCCATTGGAATCGATACCGCCGTCTTTGCTTTCCTCGCCCGCTCATCGAGAATATCATCGATGGGGCCGCGAAGTCCTTCGTCTATCACGGGCGCGATCCCCGATACGATTTCGAGATCGGGGGCGATCGCGTTTATTTCGGAACCGGCGGGGCCGCGGTCCAGACCCTCGATATCGATACCGGCCGATACCGACCCTCGACGCTGCGCGATCTCTATGATTTCACTCGCCTGGTCGACACCCTCGATCACGTCAGCTGGTTCACCCGTTGCTGCATCGCCACCGATGTTGCGGACCCCTTCGACCTCGATATCAACACCGCCTACGCGCTCTTGGCGGGAACCACCAAGCCGATCGGAATGTCGTTCACGGTCGGGGCCAATGTCGATCCGATCGTCGATCTATTCGATTGGGCGCTGGGGGGCGAAGGCGCGTTCAAATCCAGACCCTTTTGCAAGGCGCATATCTCGCCCGTGATCTCGCCGCTGCGTTTCGGAGAGGATGCGGTCGACGTAACCCTCGCCTGCATCCGCCGCCGGGTGCCGATCAACGCCATCATCGCCGCCCAATCGGGGGCCACGGCCCCGGCGACTCCGGCGGGCATGCTGGCGCAATCCACGGCCGAGACCTTGGCCGCGCTGACCCTGGTCAATCTATTCGAGCCGGGCTATCCCGTCATCTTCTCGAATTGGCCGCTGGTGGTCGATCTTCGAACCGGGGCTTTTGCCGGCGGCGGGGGCGAGATATCGGCGATGAACGCCGCCGCCGCGCAAGTTTCCAACCACTTGGGTTTGCCCAGCGGCATCGCTTGCTCGATGTCCGATGCCAAGGTCGTCGATGCCCAGATGGGGGCGGAAAAAGCCATCGCCGCGGTCGCCGCCGGTCTTGCCGGGGGCAATATGGTCTATGAATCCTCGGGGATGATGGCGGGCTTGCTCGGCGCCTCCTTCGAGGCCTTCGTCGCCGATAACGAAATGCTCGGCCATGTCTATCGACTGATCCGCGGCATCGAGGTCAGCGAGGAGACTTTGGGCTTCGATGCGATCTTGGAGGCGGCAACGGGCGAGGGACATTTCCTCGGCGCCGCCCATACCATGGCGGCCATGCAGCGTGACTATTACTACCCTGCGCTCGCCGATCGCGATACGCCCTCGGTTTGGGCCGAAAAGGGGGCGCTCGATATCGCCTCTCGCGCCCGATCGATCGCCCGCGAGATTTTGGCGAATCACCATCCGCACTATCTAAGCGCCGAAGTCGATCGCCGTATCCGCGATCGCTTCGATATCCATTTATCTTCGAAAGATCTTCGATCGGCGGATATCGGGCATCGCTCGGATTGAAGATGACGGTCCGCTTCCTTGCAACCTCTATCCATCGATCCGGGAGCGGAGCGGGGCGCGCGCCAGATAAACGACGCCCTTTTCGCCATCGGGCTCCCAACGCTCGCCGATCTCCTCGAAGCCGTGGCGTTTGTGGAAGCGCAGCGAACCCGGATTGGGCGGTGCCAGATTGACCTCGGCCAAAAGAACCGGCCGCCGGTCTTGAAAGCGGGCGAAGGTCGCTTGGTAGAGCGCTCCGCCGATCCCTCGACCTCGGTATTTTTCGGCCACGGCCACGCGATCGATGTATGCGAAGCGTTCGAAACGTTCGGAAATCCACCGATAGTTGAGGCTTGCGTAGTCGAGCCCTTCTTGCATGCACAGCACGAAGCCGGCCACCTCGCCGGCGATCTCGGCGAGTGGTGTCGCCACACCTACATCTTGCACGAGGCGATCGAAATCGGATCTCGAAAGCGTGCCGACACCGGGGACGCAGGCCTCGTTGATCGCGTGCATCTCGCCCAAATCGGCCTCGCACCAATCCCGGATATTCATACCCCCACTCGTTGCCGAGCCCGGATGCGCTCTTGATCCTTGCGCGCGCATCGCACCGTTTCTCTCTCGGAAACTTCCGGGACCCCCACATCCCACTCGGCATCGCCCGGGACCCACGAATAGGCATCGGTTGCGATCGACAGCACGGTGGTCTTGTCGGTCGTTTTCGCCCACTCCAGTGCGCTCGTCAGTTCGGCGAGGCTTTCGCAATGGCGGGCCTGCGCCCCCATCGAACGGGCATGCGCTGCGAAATCCACGCGCTCGGGGTCGTTCGGATTCAGCACCCGACAATCCTTGAGCAGGTTGTTGAATCCGGGCGTACCCTTGAATTCTTGGAGTCGATTGATGACCGCATAGCCGCCGTTATCGCAAACGATGACGATCATCTTGTGGCCGGTGAGCACGGTGGAATAAATATCGGAGTTCATCATCAAATAACTGCCGTCGCCGACCAGCACGATCGGCACCCCCTTGCCCTTGATCGCCATGGCGACCCCCCAGCCGGCAGCCACCTCGTAGCCCATGCAGGAAAAGCCGAACTCCAGATCGAAGGTATGCGGATTCTTCACGCGCCAGCCCTTGGCGGTCTCGCCCGGAAGGCCGCCGGCGGCGGTTACCATCGTATCGTCATCCCCGGCGCTCTTGTTGACGGCATCGACGACTTGGGCGTAGGTCGGGATCGGCGCGTTGGTGGGCGCTTGATGCGCTTGCAGCAGCGCATCCCACTGCCCGAAGAGCGTCGCCGCCCGTTCCAGATGGCTCGGATCCGCCCGCCATTGTCCGAGGGCGGCATCGAGTTCGTCGACGCTTTCCCTTGCATCCCCGACCACCGCCAGCGCTCGATGCTTCATCGCATCGAAGCGGGCGGCGTTGATCGATATGAATTGCGCATCGGGGGCGAAGGCCGTCCACGATCCGGTGGTGAAGTCTTGAAGCCGCGTTCCGACGGCGAGGATCACATCGGCCTCTTCGGCCAGGGTATTGGCCGAGGTCGAACCGATGATGCCGATCGGCCCGGCGTGGAGCGGGTGGTAATGGGTGAGGCTACCTTTGCCCGCGATGGTCTCGACGATGGGGATCCCGCGCGCACTTGCGAACTCGGCCAAGCGATCTTCCGCATTCGAATAACGAACGCCGCCGCCGGAGATGATCAAGGGCCGTTGCGCGCTTTTCAGCAGATCCGCCGCTGCGATCACCTGGCATCGATCGGGGCGCGGCCTCGGGACGGTCCAGACCCTTTCATCGAAGAAGGCTTGCGGATAGTCGAAGGCGATCTCCTGCGTATCCTGCGGCAGGGCGAGGAAGGCAGGCCCGCAATCGCCGGGGTCCATCATGGTGGCGATCGCCTGCGGAAGACTCGAAATGATCTGGGCGGGATGGGTGATCCGATCCCAGTAGCGGGTGACCGGCTTGAAAGCGTCGTTGACCGTGATCGAGGGGGTGTGAAAATGCTCGACTTGCTGCAAAACCGGATCCGGAAGGCGATTGGAGAAGGTATCCCCTGCGATCAGCAGCACCGGGAGTCTGTTGGCCATGGCGACACCGGCGGCGGTGACCATATTGGTGGCACCGGGCCCGATGGAGGAGGTGGCGATCATCCACTGTCGCCGCCGCTTCGCCTTGGCATAGCCGATGGCCGCCAATGCCATGCTCTGCTCGTTCTGACCCCGCCAAGTGGGGAGTCGATCTTGCACCCCTTCGAGGGCCTCGGATAGACAGGTCACGTTTCCGTGTCCGAAGATCCCGAAGACGCCGGCGAAAAGCGGTACCTTGTCGCCATCGATAGTCGTGTATTGATTGATGAGATGGCGTACCACGGCTTGGGCCATGGTCAACCGAATCACAGGACCGGCCATACGATATCCCCCTCGGAATTCGATGATCTTTTAAGATATCCTTTCGAAGTGCAAAAACGCCCGAAGTATCCGAGCGGCTAGTATTCGAGCGGTTGGCACCCAAGCGCTCGATCGACCGACGGATCCGAATCGACTATCGAAAAGACCACTCAAGGAGCGATCTCGATGCTCAAAATCGCGGTGCTCGGCTGCGGCCGCATCGGAAGAATGCACGCATCCAATATCGTAGCGCATCCCCGGGCGCGATTGGTGGCGGTCTATGACACGCATACCCCTTTCGCCGAGGAGGTCGCAGCCGCCCAAGGGGTGCATCTCGCCAAGACCCCCGAAGAGATATTTTCCGCCGCCGATGTGGATGCGGTGCTGATCGCCAGTGCGACTCCCACCCACGCCGATTACATCGAAGCGGCGGTCGCCGCCGGCAAGCCGGTGCTGTGCGAAAAGCCCATCGACCTGTCGTTGGCCCGCGTCAACGCCTGCGCCGAGAGGGTGAGGGACAAAGGCGTGCCCATTCAGATCGGCCTCAATCGCCGCTTCGATCCGGGCCATCGGGCGGCGCGCGCTGCGGTGGCCGCAGGTGAGATCGGAGAACTCCATCAAGTCATCATCACCTCGCGCGATCCCGAAATGCCCCCCCGCTCCTATTACGAGCAAGCGGGCGGCCTCTTCCGCGACATGGTGATCCACGATTTCGACTTGGCGCGTTTCATGCTCGCCGAGGAGCCGGTCGAGGTTTTCGCCATCGGCGGCCGGCTGATCGACCCCGTTTTGATGGGGGAACTGAACGATTACGATACATCGATGGTGATCATGAGCACCGCATCGGGCAAGCAGTGCCATATCAACACCTCTCGCACCTCGACCTTCGGCTACGACCAGCGGGTGGAGCTGTTGGGAACCAAGGGCATGGTTCAAAGTCTGAATCGCAAGCCGGTCGAGGTTCGCAAATTCAAAGCCGAGCAGGTCGAGGCCGCCGAGCCTTATTTGAACTTTTTCATCGAGCGCTACAGGGAAGCCTTCGATGCCGAGATCGACTCGTTCATCGACGCCATCGAGAACGGCACGCCGGTCGAAGCCGATTTCGAGGACGGTCGGCGGGCATTGATACTCGCCGAAGCGGCGATGCAATCCGTTGCCGAGGGCCGCTCGATCGGCGTGGACGAAGTGCTGTGACCGCTCGCCCGCCTCGCTCTTTGCCTCGTCGTCCATCGATAAACCACCGATGAGCGACGACGAATCGACGCATCGATAAACCCACCGCACGCACCAAAGGAGAGTTCGGGCACATGGCTAACCAATCGAGCCGGAAGGCTTCGTCTTTACCTGAGCGTCGATATCGACCCCGACTTGGCATTCGACGGGGAGTTCGTCCATGAAACCGGCGCTTGGGGTAGGTCTTATCGGTGCGGGTTTCATGGGGCGGACCCATACCTTCGGATATGCGGTGGCCGAGAAGGTTTTCGATCTGAGCGTGCGCTTCGATCTCAAGACCGTCGCCGATGTGGACGAGGAAAACGCCAAGCGCGCGGCAAGGCAATTCGGCTATGCCGAGGCGGTTTCGGATTGGCGCGAGATCATCGACGATCCGGCGATCGATATCGTTTCCATCGCCACTCCCAACACGCTGCACAAGGAAATGGCTTTGGCGGCCATCGCCGCCGGCAAGCACGTCTATTGCGAAAAGCCGCTGGCCCCGAGCGCATCCGATGCCCGCGAGATGGCCCTTGCCGCCGCCGGCAAGGGGGTCAAAACCCAAGTGGGCTTCAACTATCTTTGCAACCCGGTCTTTTCCTTGGCCTTGGAGATGATCGAGCAAGGAGACCTGGGTGAAATCCGTAGTTATCGCGGCATCCACGCCGAGGATTACATGGTCGACAAGAGCGCGCCTTGGACCTTTCGGCACGATTCCCGAGGCGGCGGCGCCCTTTCCGATCTCGGCAGCCATGCCTTGGCGAGCGCCGAATATCTGCTCGGTCCGATTTCGAGCGTCTTGGGCGATTGCGTGACGGTCGTCGACGAACGACCGAGCCCCGATGGCCCCAAAGCGGTGGAGGTCGACGATATCGCCCGCGCCTTCGTGCGATTCGCCAACGGCGCCACCGGTTCGATCGAGGCCAATTGGGTGGCCACCGGCAGAAAACTGCAGCATGTCTTCGAGATCTACGGCTCCAAGGGTGCCCTCGTATGCGATTTCGAGACCATGAACGAGCTGCATTTCTACGATAACCGCTGCGCTGCGAATCGATCGGGCTTTAGGCGCATCCTGACCGGCCCGAAGCATCCACCCTACGATCGCTTTTGCCTCGCCGCCGGCCATCACATCGGCTTCAACGATCTCAAGGCCATCGAGGTCGCCGCCTTCGCCACCGCCATCGTCGACGACCGACCCGAACCCTTCGGATTTACCAAGGGCTTCGAAATCCAAATGCTGATCGAGGCCATCGAGGCCTCGTCCGCCGCCGGCCAATGGCAGGAGATCGGCCCGAGATCCTTATTCGATCAAGCCCGGAAGGGTCAATGAAAGAGCCGGCATGAATGTGATCAGCATAAGGGCGACGAGGATGGCCAGATAGAAGGGCCAAATCGTTCTTACCGCCTTTTCCATCGGTAACTTTCCAACGGCACATCCGACAAAGAGGCAAGACCCGACCGGTGGTGTGCAAAGACCGAGCCCGAGGTTTACCAGCAGCATCATGCCGAATTGCAGGGGATCCATACCCAGAGCGCCGGCGACGGGCAGGAAGATGGGCGTGCAGATCAGGATCAGCGCGGCCATATCCATGATCATACCTAGCAAGAGCAAAACGGCATTGATCATCAAGAGGATCAGGATGGGGTTATCGCTTAGCCCGGTCAGCAGTTCCACGGTCTTGCTCGGAACCCGGTAGAAAGTCAGCATATAGGCGAAAGCGGCGGCGCAGGCGATCAGGATCATCACCATCGAGGTCGTGCGCACCGATTGGACGACGGCGGTTTTGAATTTTTCCCAAGTGATGGTGCGGTAGACCAAAAGGGTTACTACGAAGGCATAAAGAGCCCCGAAGGCGCCGGATTCGGTTACCGTGAACACACCGGAAAGAACGCCCCCGACAATGATGATCGCCGTCAGAAGGCCCGGAATGGCCCCGGCAAACCCCAATGCAAGTGCCATCCACCCGGGAAATTTTTCGGCACCGTAGCCCCGTTTCACTGCCACCAGATAAGCGGCGACAGCAAGGCAAATGCACATCAAGATACCGGGCACGACCCCGGCAAGAAAGAGTTTGGATATCGATACCGCGCCGCCCGTTGCGAGGGCGAAAATAATCATGTTATGGCTAGGTGGAATGATGATTCCGGCGATCGAAGAGGTCACAGTGACGTTCACCGCGTAATCGGCATCGTAGCCTTTATCTTTCATCACCGGAACGAGGATGGATCCCAGCGCCGAGATATCGGCGATGGCCGATCCGGAAATCCCTCCGAACAGCATCGAAGAGAAGACGTTCACGATTCCGAGACCGCCGCGCACCGCCCCGACCGCGGCTTGGGCGAAACGCACCAACCGCATCGCGATGCCGCCGTGGAACATCAGTTCGCCCGCGAAAATAAAGAAGGGGATCGCCATCAAGGAAAAGACATTGATTCCCGAGATGATGCGCTGAAACCCCACCAAAAGCGGCAACCCTTCGTACCAGAACGCAGCCAGCGAGGCGACTCCCAGCGCGAAGGCAACGGGCATTCCGATGACGACACAAAGGGCAAAAGAAGCCAGAAGAAGAGATAGTCCCAATTTCGCTCCTCACTCGATACTGTCCTTGCGGGAGTCCCGCCCAAGCATTACGCGAATCGAATGACCGGTCGAGTAAAGAAAAAGCAGCCCCCCGCAGATGGTCAACGGCAACGAACGCAGGCCCTCCGACCATTGGATCAACGGGATGAGCGTATTCCACTTGAACATCGTCAGTTCAAGACCGTGCCAGAACATCAGTCCTCCGAAAAGGGCCATGAGGACATCCGTCAGCAAGGTGAATCCGATACGCAGCCAAGAAGGCACGATGCCGCGAAATATCACCACAGATAGATGTGTGTTCCGGTGTACGCCGACAGCTGCGCCGAGAAAGGCGATGACCATCACAAGCAACAATGAAACCTGTTCCACCCAAGTCGGTGTGTCGTTCAAAACATAGCGGCCGAAAACCAGCCAAGCGAAAATCGCCGTCATCACCACGAGGGCCGTCCCGGCGAGTAAGAGGCTGATCCGAGCGCTCAAGTCGTACGCTCGATCCATGATTCGCAGAAATGTGGGTGGGGTGTCGGGGCCGGGCTTGTCCATCGGATATTCTCGCTTGATAAACGCCCGACATCCAAGTGTGGAGTCGGGCGTTTTATCTTCCTCCCGATGCATTCGATATCAATCGGTTGTCCGAGCGATTTCCACCAGCCTGCGCATATCGGGATTGGCGGCCAAGTACTCATCGTAGACCGAATTCATCGCATTTTGGAAGGGTGTCTTGTCGGTGATCTCATTGACCATGATACCGGCGGCTTCGACATCCTTGCGAGCTTGATCCGACTGAACCGCCCAGAGTTCGCGCTGATACAAGGCGGCTTGTTCGGCCGCCCCCTTGATAGCGGTTTGTAGTTTCGGCGACAGCGCTTCGAACTTTCCGGTATTCACGCAGATGCATTCGGGGATGATCAGGTGCTCGCTGAGCGAGTAGTGAGTGGTCACTTCATAGTGGCCTACATTTTTGAACGAGGGGAAGTTGTTCTCCGCGCCGTCGACGACACCGGTCTTGAGTGCCTGTTGTACTTCCGAGAATGCCATCGGTGAGGGGTTGCCGCCCATGGCCGAGATCATGGCCGTATACAAATCGTTGTTCATGACCCGGATTTTCAGACCCTCGACATCGGCAGGGGTATTGATGGGTTTTTGGCTGTAGAAAGATCGGGCTCCGGCATCGATCCACGCCAGCGGCAAGATGCCGGCTTCGGCCATCGCCTTTGCGATGATATCCCCGGCCTCGCCTTCGAGAACGCGGAACATATGTGGGACGCTTTTGAAGATGAAGGGCAGCGAGACGAGGTTGGCTTCCTTGACTATCGGGCCGATCGGACCCAAGTTGAAGTTGCCGAACTCGATCGCGCCGATGCGAACCTGCTCCAACGCATCCGGCTGAGAACCGAGTACCCCGCCGTGGAACACCTCCACTTTGATTTCACCTTCGGTGGCCTCGTCGACGAGATCCGCGAAGCGATCCATTGCCGCGGTATTCGGGTGGCCATCATGGTGGATATTCCACGCCCGCCAGTCGGCAGCGCCTGCAGCCGTTGCGAGAGCGGCCGCAACGATGCCGACCGTTGTGGTTCGAACGATCTCGATGATGCGACTATGCATGATATCTTCCCTCCTCGGGTTGTTTTTGCAGTTGACTTCGTCGTTTCGACGGCCATGGCTTTTACGAAAAAAGCAAGCCCCCGTTGATATCGATATTGGCACCGGTGATGAATGCAGCACCATCCGAGGCCAAGTAGGCGACCAATCCGGCGACATCATCGGATGTGCCTTCGCGCTTGAGCGGCGTGATATTGGCAACATGGGCGCGAACTTCGGGTTTGGTGAAAAGATTATGGAAATCGGTATCGATCATCCCCGGGCAGACCGAGTTCACCCTGATATCAGGTCCCAGCTCTTTTGCCAATCCTCGGGCCATGGTCATCACCGCGCCCTTCGAAGCGGCATAGGCGACCGCACCGGGTCCGCCGCCATCGCGTCCCGCTTGGCTCCCCAATGCGATGATCGAGCCGCCCTCGGTCATGCAAGGGACGACGGCCTTGGCTATGCGCAGGAACGAAGTGGCATTCAGATCCATGACCTTGTTCCAGTGATCCACGTTCATGTCCGCCAGCGTCTTGCGGGCGATCAGCCCGCCGGTGACATGGACCAAAATATCGATCCGATCCCCGAAGGTGGCTTGGGTTTTTGCGACGAAGGCGTGGACGTCGCTATCCGAGGTCATATCGCCGGGAGTGGCCAGTGCCCGTCCGCCCAAGCCTTCGATTTCGGCGACGGCGCTTTTTGCGCCTTCCTCGGAGCGATGGTAGTTGATGGCCACGGCCGCCCCGTTCAAGGCGAGGCGCAGTGCACAGGCACGCCCGATATCCCGGCCGCCACCGGTAACGACAGCGATGCGCCCATCGAGTGAATTTTTGGGCATCGAATCGGCGACAGGTATTTCCGACATCATGTTCTCCCCGGATATTGTGGAATTTCAGTGCGCGATCGGAGATGGTCTCTTCTTTGAAAACCAGATCCCATGGAAGTATACTAGCATACTAGTATCATACAAGGCTGGATATGCGGCGATGAAATTTCTTGGTGTACCGCCGAGCGTTTCACGATTCGGATTTGCCCTTCGGAGGCATGGAGCTGGATGAGGGACTCAATGAATCTGCAAATCGACGTTTTTGAACGCAGGACGTCGGCGGATGTCATATTCGACCATCTGCGAGGCGAAATCGGATCGAATAGATTGCCACCGGGCGCGAAAATCTCCGAGGTTGATATCGCCGAAAAGTTCGGGGTCTCGCGTCAGCCCGTCCGGGACGCCTTCAACCGCCTTGCAAATCAAGATCTGCTGTTGATCCGGCCGCAAAAGCCGACCGAGGTAAGAAAATTCTCTTTGTCCAAGATAAGACAGGCTCGCTTCATAAGGCTAGCGGTCGAGCTGGAAGTGGTTCGAATTGCCTGTGGGGTTCAAGATAGTCGCCGTACCGATGCAATGGGAAAAAACTTGGAAAGGCAGCGTCGCGCGGTCGATGCCGATGATATCGAGAGATTTCATGAGCTGGACTACGATTTTCACAAGCAGATCTGCGAGCTGAGCGGCCAAGGCATGATGTTCGAGACGATTCAGTTCTACAAAGCCAAAGTCGACCGCTTATGTATGCTGAGCCTTGGTCAGGCAAGCGAGGCTTCCGATCTCTTGCAGGATCATCGGCGAATATTCGATGCGATCTCGGCAGCCAAGGTCAAGGTTGCTGAAAGGGCCGTGAGGACTCACCTGAGTCGGCTCGATGAGACCATTCGAGAAATCCGGGAAGAGCATGCCGAGTACTTCGAGGATTGATCCCTGAAATATTGCGCTTCCTACCGAGTCGCCGGAAAGTGCTCGAATCCGGATAAGCGACAACGATGGATCGGGTAGGCGGACATCCATAGTCAAAGATATTCGTACCAAGTGGTTTATGCGGACCGACCGTTTTCCCCTTTTCGGAGTGATTTGAGACACCGATCGAGATCTGATCGCAGGGGATAGCGGATATGCCTCATGGCAAATGGCAAGAGAGGTCAAAAGGCCAAAAGGGCGGATGCTCCCAAGAAACCGAGAATGACGGTGGCGCATAAGGTAAGGGCTGGTGTGCGGGTGACTTAAGGTGAGTCCATGGAGCCGGCCATCCGGAGTTTCGACATGACGGTAGTCGCTGTCGACCGTTGGACAGGGGCGTTTTTCGATGGGCCGCTTTGGAAGAGAATTCCGTGATGTATCCCGCGGCATCGCCAAGGCAATCGTCGACCTCTTCGATCACGGCGATCCTGTCGCTTGGTTGACATAAAGATCGATATGTTGAAGTATGATTAGTATCGTCACTAAAATATCGAGAACAACCAACGAGGTGATACACGACAAAAACGCTTGGTCGACATCGTATGTTCTTGCCGAGAAAATATGCCGTACGACAGATCCAAGCCATGCAAATCGGAGACATTGATCATGATTGATCCTGCGACTCAAGCCCAGCTGAAAGAGGCCATTATCGACTGCATCGATACCGATCAAGGAATTCTTGAAAATCTCCGAAACGAAATACGTCCTTTGCAGGGAAAGACGAGACCGATACAGCCTCGATCAACCACGTCAATATCGATCGTCGGAACGGATGGTGGAAATAATCAGTTACACTTCGATCCCTTCTTGATTCAGATCGTAAGGGTCGTCGATAGCAGTGACAACGAATATTGTCTCGAGGCCGTTTCCCCGACCACGCCGATCTCGAAACTGAATCATCGGCAGCTATCCGGCGATGGAACGCCGCAAACCGCACTCGGCGAAATGATGCGATTTCTCGGCGTCGAAACGCTGCCGATGCTCTCCCACATGATTCGTCCCACCGACAAAGACAAGCCTGTTTCTCCGAGTTGGGTTCAGGTCTATCGAGAGCTCGTCGAGTGGGCTATCTTGTTTGCAATCTTGAAGAAAGACTTCGGTACGGACACCCTCATCGTTTGCGACGGCTTGCTTCGCAGCAAGGTATTTGCAGGGGATCTCTTTAATCGCCTTCTTCAGGGCATGCACGATCGAATCGAAGAACAGCGGCAAAGGAGTCGCCGTCGTATTTATTTGGTCGGGGTGGCGAAGCACAGCAAGGTTCTCTCTCGATATCGCCTCGCGATGGCGTTGGAGGAGATATTGCAAACCGATTATCCGGCCTATGTGGAAGTGCCACGCGAAGTCGAAGAGCGGGCCTATATTTGGTCCGAGTTTGCGCGAGGAGACGATCGTGCCGAAGAAGGAGGCGAAATCAATAAATTCGTCGGGGGAAAGATGTTTCTCGTGAAATTTGGGGCGCACAGCCGCGATCCCATCTGGCCCGTCGATATCTTCGTACCGCAAGTATCCGAAGTACAAAAAATATTGGGCTCGTTGCTGGCAGATGCGATCAACGGATTTCCGGTCGCTCACTATCCACGCTGCCTCCAAAGGGCGCATGAGAACGCAGCGCTGGTGGGTTTTGATTTCGACATCTTGCAAGACTTTATTTACGACGGCGTACGTAAAAGCCTCGAAGGCGAAGCATCGGTACTCGATGTATTTCAGCTTCAAGACGCCGACCCCGCTCAACGACGCTATGGATGAGATCCGCCATGTCCGCAGAGATACAGCTATTTCCGAAAAAAGAGATCGTAGGAATATTTCGCGGCTTCCAACAAGGAGGCTTGGAATTTCATGCCGATCTCGTATTGCCTTATCGAAACGAATTTCAAAACATCCCGATGCATGGCCAGTTTCTCCTCGTACAACTCGAGACGTCGGGTGAAGCCGTACTCGGACGAATCGCCTCGTTTTCATCGGAGGGGAAGCTTTCCTTCGGCTCCGGCGAGGAATTCAATATTCGAGCCGTTCGCGAAGACCGTGCCATTCCGGAGGATCTCAGGGAGCAATATCTCAGATATCGTGTCAATATTCGCGTGCTTGGTGTATTGCGCAAGAACGGTATGAGACTTACCTTCGTAGCCTCACATCGGCGGTTGCCGCATGTCGGCAGCCAAGTCGCTTTTCCGTCAGGTGAGGTGCATCGCGAGATAGCCGGGCACAATATCGAAGGTGCACCCATCGGACACCTTGCATTCGGCGAGTATATCTATTCTTCCGGCAGATCCGATTTCAAAATCCAAGAATGGATGCAGATCTTAGATCCCGAGATCCTCGTCAAATTTCCGGTCGAATCGCTGGTATCACGCCGCAGTTTCGTATTTGCCCGGGCGGGCTTCGGTAAATCCAACCTGAACAAACTCTTGTTCAGCCAGCTCTACAAGACAACCCCCTATGTAGAGAAGCGTGGCGGGCGAAGGGTTCCGGTAGGCACCGTCATCTTCGATCCCGACGGAGAATACTTTTGGCCTGACGACAAAGGACGTCCCGGTTTATGCGATGTGCCCGCTCTCGAAGACAGTCTCGTCGTCTTCACCGAGCGCCGCAATCTTAGTCCTTTCTATCAATCATTCGTCGCCGGGGGTATTCGTCTTGATATTCGACGCCTGCGTCCGAGCGATGTCATCGCCATCGCTCTTGATCCCGATCGGCAGGAACAACAAAACGTAAGAAAGCTAAGGGGGCTGTCGCAAGAACGCTGGGAGTCTTTGGTCAACCTGATCGACGTCAACGGGAACGCCACTCCGATCGATGAATTATGCAAGATATTGGAACTCGATCCTCAACGACAGGAAGTGGAGGCGATCGCCGCTCGCAGCAATATGACCGTGATCGTACGCATGCTGCACGACAAGAGCAGTCAGCTCATGGATATGCTCGTCCATGCTCTTTCCGAGGGCAAGATATGCGTGATCGACGTATCCCAGATGCGTAGCGGCCAGTCGTTGATCCTCTCCGGCTTGATCCTTCGTCGAATCTTCGATCGAAACCAGCAAGAGTTTACGGCCGCCGAACCGAAGACCATTCCCACCATCGCCGTGGTCGAGGAAGCCCAGTCGGTCCTCAAAGAAGGGGCCTCGGCGGCGGAGCCTTATATTGCATGGGTCAAGGAGGGACGAAAGTACGATCTCGGCGCGCTGTTGATCACCCAACAACCCGGCAGCATTCCGGTCGAGATACTAAGCCAAGGCGATAATTGGTTCATTTTTCATTTGCTCTCATCGGCCGATTTGACATCCCTGAAACGAGCGAACGCGCATTTCAGCGACGATCTCCTAAGTTCGCTACTCAACGAACCGATACCGGGTCAGGGTGTCTTTTGGAGCTCGGTCGGCGGCAAACCCTATCCGGTGAGTATCCGCGCGCTTTCCTTCGAAGGGATGTTTTCGATGCGCGATCCGGGCTACGATCTGCCCGAAGGCAAGACCTATGCGAAGGTGCTTCATGATATCTTCGAAGTCGATGCTCGGTTGGATTTCGTGAGATCCAAGGGCGATCCGGTCAAGATGGCGCCGTCGGAATCTTTAGAAGAAAGACCGGAAACGATCGATATCATGGCGGAAATCGAAGCGGGGATGATCGAAGCACTTCGAGAGGATACCGAATTGATGAATAAACTTGAATCGGAAGAGGGTGCCGCATGGGGTACCGTAAGAGCATTTTTCCTTGATCGACTTCCCGCTCACCTCGATAACAGGGATGACTTGGCTTATCGACTGGTCAAGAAGGCGATGGATGAAATCTTCGGTGAGCAAAATAAGATATGGGAATCATTCAAGAATCCATTCAATAAAACCTATATCCGGAAGATAAGGCGTGATACACAATGACTGGGCGCTTGATAAATACATCATTGAACGCGATATGCCCGTATTTCACCATGTTCCCTCTCGCATTTCCGCTACGGATTTTGCGAAGATACGCCAAGAGGAACCAAACCGTTCTCGATCCTTTTTGTGGGCGAGGAACAACGAACTTCGCCGCTCGATTGGAAGGCCTATCCTCGCTGGGGGTGGATTCGAGTCCGGTCGCGGCCGCAATCACCGAAGCCAAGTTGGCCCAGGTCGGCATACCTGAGATATTGTCCGAGGCTCGAGATATTCTGTCGGCCATCAAGCCTTACGATATCCCGTCGGGTCCATTTTGGGAATGGGCGTATCATGCCGAAGTCCTCGTCGATCTTTGTCGCTTCAGATCCGCTTTTCTCCAAGACTGCTCGACACCGGCTCGCATCGCTTTGCGGGGAATCATCCTCGGGGCATTGCACGGTCCGAGACAGAAGACCTTCCAAAGTTATTTTTCCAATCAGAGCCCCAGAACCTATGCCCCGAAGCCTGCATACGCCGTCAGGTATTGGAAAAATCGTGATTTGCAGCCCTTGCAAGTGGATGTTCTCGGCATCATGGAACGCCGAGCGAAACGCTACTACGGTTCTCTTCCGAAAAGCGATGGCGAGGTCCGTCTTCGCGACAGCCGCGAGATCGATTCGCTAAAGCCCGTATCAGGTAAGCCAAAATTTTCTTGGGTGATCACTTCACCACCCTATTACGGTATGCGTACCTATATCACCGATCAGTGGCTTCGTTATTGGTTCTTGGGCGGTGCGGCCGATGTCGACTACAAGAATAAGCATCAGATCCTACACTCGAATCCCCAAGACTATGTCAGCGATATTCGCAGGATTTGGAATAACGTTGCCGATTGTTGCAAGCCGGATGCCAAGATGGTCGTCCGCTTCGGCGGAATATCGAGCAGACCCGACGACCCTTTGGATATCATAAAAAATTCATTTCGAAACAGTCGTTGGCGCCTATCCACCATAAAAGATGCAGGCACCTCGCTCGAAGGCAAGAGACAGGCCGATGCCTTCCTCCGAAGCCATAGCGAGGCTATCGTTGAATATGATATTTGGGCTGATCTAGCATAGCCAAACGAATTTCCTTTGATCGCAAGTACTTGTCGTACGGTGCTCGCAGCTCTGCTGCGGCGTTCCGGGAGCGAAGGTCTATCCCGTTGCGTTGGCTTCGGCCGGTTTTGGGGGTTGAATGTTCGTTTCACCGAAGACGCAGGCGGTTTTGCTGTTGACCTCGCATTTTTCGAGGGCCGATGGTGGCTTGGCGAAGCCCTTGACGCCGGGCGAGTGGGGGCGGTTTGCGATTTGGCTCAAAGAGCGATCGCTCACTCCCGAGGCGCTGCTGGGGGATCGACCTCGGGATATCCTCGAGGGGTGGTCGGATCGGCGGATTACATTGGATCGCATCGAGGCGTTGTTGAATCGGGGTGCGGCGCTGGCTATCGCCGTCGAGAGGTGGTTGCGGGCCGGGCTGTGGGTGATGACGCGATCGGATGGGGATTACCCGATTCGGTTGAAGCGGCGGTTGGGGGCGGACTCTCCGGCGGTGCTCTACGGTTGCGGTGATCGCACGCTGCTCGATCGCGGTGGACTTGCCGTTGTCGGTTCTCGCAAAGCGGGCGAGGATGATTTGGGCTATGCGCGAAGGATCGGGGCTGCGGCTGCAAGGCAAGGGCACGGTATCGTTTCCGGCGGGGCGAAAGGGGTGGACCAAGCATCGATGCACGCTGCGCTTGAAAACGAAGGCACCGTCGTCGGGGTGCTGTCCGATGGGTTGTTGCGGGCGAGTTCGGCTTCTAAGTACCGCGTTTACTTGAGGGAAAAGAGGCTCGTTCTTGTATCGGCGGTCCATCCCGAAGCCGGTTTCAGCGCAGGCAATGCCATGGGGCGCAATAAATATATCTACTGCCTCGGCGATGCGGCCTTGGTGGTTCGTTCGGGCATCGAAGGTGGAACATGGAACGGGGCTTCGGAGAATATCGAAAAGCGCTGGGTTCCCCTTTGGATAAAGCCGACCAACGACTCTTTCGCGGGCAACGATGCCCTCGTAAAGCGGGGGGCGAGGTGGGTTTGCGAGGATGTCGATCGCTTGCAGGTCAAGGATTTATGGGGTGATTCGGAGGGTTTCATAGCGAAGAAAGCGGATCTTTTTAGCCCGATGAAACCGAGCCCGGAAATCCAATCGTCGCCGGAAGGGGAGCGCGGCGAGCGAAGTGCCGGGCTCGAGGTTGCATCGGAAGAATCCGAGGCATCTTCGCTCACCCCGGAGGTTCGGGCAAGTGCGTCGGTGGAGTCGGGGAGCGAGTCCGAGTCGATGGCGACGCATTCCGGGATCGAGCGCAAGGCCTTGTCGATGGGTCGCTTGCCATCGGATGAAAGCCTTGCGTTCTATGACCTCTTTCTTCGGATGATTTCAAGGACTTGCGCCGAGTCGGCCAAGACCCCGGATGAGATCGCCGAGTTGCTCGATGTGAACAAGGCGCAGGTCAATGCTTGGCTGAGGCGGGCGCAGGCGGAAAGGAGGGTTCGGTGTCTTGCGAATCCCGTGCGCTACGAGTGGATCGATGCGCGGCAGGCTTCTTTGTTCGGCAACTGAGCCGGCTTTGCGGGCTTCGGGTGTTTATCGAAGGCATGACGGTGAGTGTTTGAAAGAACGCCCTCGCCGTGGTTGGGGGCACGACAAAATTCGGATGCGGGGCGAAGGAAGAGCGCCGGCTCGGTTGTTCGGGGGGACGACTCGTGCTTTTTCCGAAGCGTTCGGTTCGGCGATGAATGAAGGGATATTCGATGATCGATGGCGCAGGTTCCGAGCCGATCTTGATCGTGGTCAAGGAAGGCTCGCCGTCTGCGGTCGCAGCGGTCTCGTGATCGAAAAAGAGCGCCTCGATCCCCTGTCGATACCGATCGGATGGTGATTTTTCGGGTAGGTCGTTCGCGATGAGACCGGATCGATAAGAGACGAGGATCAATCATCGATGCGGCCGATCCTCGCTCGGATCCAGCCCCCGGCTGCGGGGTGGATGCTGCGGTTCGTTTCGAGTCCGAGGGCAAGGAGACGGTCTACGGCACGATGAACGTCAATCGGATCCGGTGCCGGTCACGGGTATCGGAAGGTGAAGATGAGGGCGATCGAGCGTTTGATTGGCGGAGAGGGAGGGATTCGAACCCTCGATGGGGGATTAGCCCATACTCCCTTAGCAGGGGAGCGCCTTCAGCCACTCGGCCACCTCTCCGTGAAGGCTATCCGTGGAAGGTTACATGATCGCCCCCGATATCGTGCAAAAAATCTCGCTTCGGCCGGATGCATCGATAAGGATCGCTCGTGCGGTGGACCTTTCGAAGCCCGGCAACGATATCGACTTTCGCTCGAGGGACAACGAGGGACAATCAAGGATTATCCATCGTTTTTCGCTCCTTCGGCTTCCAACTCGATAGGAGTCGGCTTTCGATCCTCGAGATTCGTTGCCTTGTAATGCGAAGATGATACGGTCTTCGACCCAAGACGAATGGCCAAAGAGCCGGATGCCTCAGGGGATTCGATCTTCCAAGATTCGCTCGAAGATCGAAGGCCTTCGCCTTTGCAGTGCATCGAAGAGGGCGCAATGACCGCTCGAAGATCGATCAAGCCATCGAAGTCCTCGGCTTGATCGAAATGCCCATGGCGGATCGCCAGGAAAGAGTCTTTTATTCGATCAATCGGATATTCGGTCAATCGGTTCGGCGCAAAATAATCGTGGTATCGAGAGTCGGCAGAGTCGGGACGTCGAGAGTCGATGATATCTTTGGAAGGGCGATACCGGCGATAAGCATAGCTATTGAAAATCTCACGATAAAGTGGTAATGATAGATAGTTGTCATCGATCGTAAGCGGAGGTGATTGCCCGTCCTCGCTTCTCGGGTCGAGGCGGAGAATTATCCTTGTGTGGTAATGCGGCTTTCAAACCATCCATCAACCGAAATAGCCCTCTTGGGGAGATGCAAAGATGAAATCCAAGGCAATCGCCACCTTCATGGCCATCCTCGCGATATCGATCATGTCCGGATCGGCGATCGCCCAAACCACCACTCCCGCCCACGAATGCATCGACCTTTCGCAGCAAGGTCAAACCGAAACCGCCTATCGATTGACGAATGAATGTAGCGCGACCATCAGGATTTCGGGGCGAGATGAAAGTAACGGTCTTTGCCAAGCATTCGACAGTCAAGACGGGGAGGACGAGATTGCAAGCAGCGGCACTTTCAATATCGCCGCCCCGGCGCAGATATGCGTTGAGTATGCAGATAGCGCAACCCAAACCGCATCCGGCTATCCGGGTTGCGGCACCCTATCGGATTGCGGCACGGGAGGCAATACGATCACCCAAACCCATCCTACGAAACCGACGGCCACGATCGCTATATCCCCCGCCGGGACTCTCGACATCGACGAGGGCTCTTCGGGTACGTTCACCGTCGCTCTTAGTGCAGCGCCGATCGGGAGCGCTGTGGTGACGCTTTCGAAGACGAATTCGGATATCACCCTTTCCCCGACATCGTTGACCTTCACCTTGGGGAACTACAACCAAGCCCAGACCGTTACCGTCAGTGCCGCCCAAGATGGCGATGCCGTCGACGATCAAGATACGATCACCCTTTCGGCCACCGGAGGCATCTCGGCGGCGAATGCCACCAAATCCGTCGCTGTGGGGGATAGCAAGCCTGCGGGCAATATCGTCATCGTGAGCCCGCTCGGAACGCTGCTCATCGACGAGGGCACTTCGGCCAATCTGCGGATCGCTTTGAGCGTCGCCCCGAGTGCGAACGTGACAGTGGCGCTTTCGAAGACGAATTCGGATATCACCCTATCCCCGACATCGCTGACCTTCACCCCCGGCAACTACGACCAAGCCCAGATCGTCGCCGTCAGCGCAGCCCAAGATGGCGATGCCGTCGACGATCAAGACACCATCACCCTCTCGGCCGGCGGAGGCATCGTGGCCGCCAATGTGACCAAATCGGTCAGCGTCGATGATGACGAGCCGCCGCCCGGCGAGATCCTCATCACCCCGGCCGGAGCGCTATCGGTCGAAGAGGGCGGCTCGGCGGTGCTGTCGGTCTCTTTGAGCGTCTCCCCCGATGACGATACTCAGGTGACGCTTTCGAAGACGAATGCGGATATCACCCTATCCCCGACATCGCTGACCTTCACCTCCGATAACTACGACCAAGCCCAGACCGTCTCCGTCAGCGCCGCGAATGACGACGATGCCGCCGACGATCGAGACACGATCACCCTGTCGGCCGGCGGGGGTATCGATGCCGATGATGCGAGCAAACTGGTCATCGTCGATGATGACGATGCGCCGGCGGCTCCTTTGGGCAAGATCGTCACCGGTCCCTTCCATGCGTTGACCATCGACGAGGGCGGTTCGGTCGATATGACGGTCGTTCTCAGCGACGCTCCGAATGCCGATGTCACGGTGGCGATCACGAAGTCGAATTCGGATATCACGCTATCCTCGGCATCGTTGACCTTCACCGTCGATAACTATAACCAAGCCCAAACCGTCACCGTCAGCGCTGCGGAAGATGACGATGACGTCGACGATCAAGACACCATCACCTTGTCGGCCAGCGGGGGTATCGATGCGGATAATGTGAATAGATCGATCAGTGTCGATGATAACGACAAGCCGCCCTCGGGCCTCATGGTCTTGGTTCCGGCCACGGAGATCCTTGTCAAGGAGGGCGAGTCGGGCACATTGACGGTCGCTTTGAATGTCGCCCCGAACGCGGACGTCTCGGTAGTCCTTTCGAGCCCCGATGCCGATATCACGCTGACCCCGGCATCGCTGACCTTCACCTCCGATAACCACGACCAAGCCCAGACCGTCACCGTCGCCATTGGGCACGATGACGATGCGACCGATGATGAGGCTTTGATCACATTGACGGCAAGCGGAGGCATCGTCGCTCCGAACGAAACCATGACGGTTCTGATGGAGGATGACGACGGGGCTGCCGAAGGGATCGATATAAACATTCCGAGTTTGAGGATCCGAGAGGGAAGGTCCGGGAGATTCAGCGTCAGGCTCGAATCCGAACCGAGTGCGGATGTCGTCATATCCTTTTCGTTCTCGTCCATCGTCGGTCCGCAAGGGCTCACGATTTCGCCGTCGTCGCTCACATTCACGAGCGGAAATTGGGGGGTGTATCAGGACGTCACGGTCAGCGCGGCGCAAGATGACGACGATCAATCATACGCAGCGGAGATGATCCTGTCCGCTTCCGATGGCTATCCCGCAGCGAACGCCAGGATTTTGGTGGAAGTCACCGATGACGAGGCGGACCCCGATTATCTCGAAATACTCATCGAGCCGGGTCCGGATCAGACGGTTGACATCAACGAGGGTGATTCTTTCGATTATCGCGTTTCGTTGAGCGTTTCCCCCGGGTCATCGTCGATCGTCACCTTCTCTCCCAGTTCATCGAAAATCACGGTGAACCCCTATTTCCTGACATTCACCCCGGAGAACTTCTCCCAAAAGCAGACCATGACGGTCAGGGCCTTGGTCGATGATGATCTGATACATAACAACTACGAGTTCAAGGCCCAGTTGGGACCGGATGTCTACGCCGAGATCGTCAGGAGGGAGATCAGGGTCTTGGATAGAACCGAACCCGAGCCCGAAGGCCCCTTTCTCTCGTTGGAGGCCGTCGATGGCTCCCGCCCATCGGTCAACGAAGGCGAGACCGAACAGTTCCATATCCTTTTGGGCTACCAGCCGGAAACGGATGTGCAGGTCGCTCTTTCCACCGACAGCCCGGAAATCATCACCTTGAATACGAACACGATATCGATCCCTCGGGATGATTGGCAAACTCCCCACGTATTCAATGTCAGCGCCGCTGCCGATGACGATGCGCTAAATGTCGATGTTCGGGTCAACGCCACATCCACCGCTGGGGGCCAAGAGGAAAGCGCCTCCATGCTCATCGTGGTCAAGGACACCACCGGCGCTGAATGGGCGCAGCAAGCGCAAGCCCCGGCCATTCCGCCTTCGAACTCGTTGGACCACGCCACCTTGCGCGTGCGCTGCAAGCAGGATACCGACTGCGATGCCTACCTGTTTTGTACCTCGCAAGACGGTGAGGTTTTCGAGGGTGTATTGGATCCGATCCCCGCCAACGGCACCTTGACCCTCACGGCGGCGGAAATCGAGGAGATTACGAGCGGGTCATGGGCCGGGAAAGGGCGTTTGAACTGCGAAATACGAGGCGACGGCAGCCTCGAAGCGCAAGTGTGGACGCGCTCGGGGGACGGGGTGCTCGTCAATAACTCGCCGGTTATCGTGAGCCGGCCGTTCGAGGGTCTCCACGTGGCGTCGATCGAGTCCATCTCCTCGCCGTTGACCAACGAGATCACGAATGTCCGCATCCGATGCAATGCCCCGAGCGGTGAGCACTGCACCGATACCAAGCTTTATTGCTATGACGATATGGGTGTTCTTAGGCAAGTCGATCTGGGGACGATCGATCGCTACTCGGTGCGGCATTTGCAAAGCAGCGAACTTTCCGATCTGATCTCCTATGTCTGGAGGGGCTTGGGTCTTTCATGCGATGCCACGAGCGAGCAACCCTTCAGTGTTCAGGTGTTGACCCGCACCGGTAGCGGTGTGCTCGTCAACAACTCCGGCTGCAACTGATCGGTTTTTAGAAGCCCCAACTTCGTTCGAAGCAGGGCCGGTGGTGTTGGCGCCACCGGCCCGCTCGCTTCGGTAGATAAAAGCGGCCCGCCCTTTGCGGGTGCATACGGAAAAGTCTTGCGAATATTCTTGTGCACATCGATATCGGGCGCTCTTTGCTTATTTCAATCGATACTTCGAACGATGGGCGCTTTCGCCCTTTTTATATCGGAAAGCCTCCCGATTTTTCCGATTATCTCGGTCGCATCGAATCGATCATCGATCGCTTGCATAAAGCGGGCTTGCGCTTGAAGCGGTTGTGTTCTTGCCAAAGTTCTTTGGCGCAAAGAATCTTCGCTGCGATGCTTTCGCTTCGCTGATCGGACATCGGCTACCCGCCGCATCGACAAGCCGAATCCCTTGAAAGAGCGCATCGCTCGGAAGGCGAAGTCGTCTCGGTCGGCGAAAAAAAGGGGTTGACGAATTTTGAAATTTATGGCATTTGTAGTATCGATCGTTCCTTCCTTGGTCGGCGAGGAGAAATGATATGAAAAAGAGACATCATCGATTGGGCGGACTCGTGGCGGCGATGGCGTTGGGCATCTTGGTGGTATTCACGTCCCCGCTGCAGGCCCAAAGCGGCGCCGACGATGCCTTGACCCCGCAGCCTGCGGATATCGGAGGCTGGATCGAGCACGATAGTCAGTTGGCGGAAGGGGGTTGGATCGAACACGATAACCAACTTGCCTCCCCGCACGGAAGCGGTGGCTTGAAATGCGACCACCAAGGCAATTGCCGTCAGGCATCGGGCGGTGAGCGCACGACGATGTTTGCCGGGCTATCCATCGATCCGCCGCAGCCGCTTTGCGACACCGATCCCTACTCCTGCTTCTACTTGGTCGACAAAGACCAGACCCTTCCCGCAGGGCTGAGAAATACGCAGCAGGCTTTCCTTGAATGATCATCATCGAATGATCATCATCGATGGTTCAAAGGGAGATTGATTGCAAAAGGGGGGTGCTATTTCGATGCGGCGAGGGCGGCATTGTCCGAAGAACCATCATTCCACCAGCGCTCGATTTCCTTTGCCGTGATGCGCCCTTCGATGCCGATGGCGACGATCCCGCTTTGCGCATTGGAAGGAGCGCTCTTGATCGATATCCGGCGCCCGGTGACTTGCACCTCGAAGGCCCTCGACTCCCCAGTGGCGTGCAATTGGCGCACGAAGCCCTTGATCCGATAAAGCCCCGAAGGGCGCCTTTTCAGTCGATCTTCGAGAACGGTGCGTCCGAAGGCGATATCCCCGGATGCATGCCAGCTGACATAGTCGGGATGCGCCGATGAAGAGCGCTCGGATGCCTCTTTCGATGCCGGGGATTCAGGTATCGGTCCGGCGCTTTCGGGGGCGGGGCGATCGGGATCCGGTCGATCGAGGGTGGATGGATCGAGAGCGAGCCGATCCAGAATCAGCGCCCCGATCCTCTCGCTTTCGACGATCTCCCCTGCAGGTGCCAAAAGACGGATGCGGTCGATGACTTTGGCCGAAGGCTCTTTCGAGATCATGATCAGATCCGCAACTTCGACTTGGGATCGGACTTGGTCGGCGATCAAGGGATCGTCCAGCAGCGAAAGACCGTTGGCACCATCGAAGACGGCGACGATCCCGGCATGGACGAGTTCGGGCTCGCAGGCGGCCACGGCGGCGATCTTCGCCGGGTCCGCAATCCCGCTTGCTTCCACGATCAGATGATCCGGCCGCTGCCGGCGGTCGAGAACGTCGCCGATGGCGAGGAAAAGATCGGCTCCCATCGTGCAGCACACGCAGCCGTTGGTCAGGGCGATGGTGTCCTCGTCGGCGCACATCAAGAGCGAAGCGTCGATATTGATGGCCCCGAAATCGTTGACCAGCACCATGATTCGCTGTCCGCGCGGCGCGTGCAAGATGCGATTGATCAAGGTGGTCTTGCCGGCCCCCAAGTAGCCGCCGATCACGGTCAAGGGCAGGCGGGGGCTCATGCCAAGGGTTCCTTTGCCGGGTAGACCTTGCCGCCCAAGACGGTGCCGAGAACGGAAATATCCTTCAACGCGCTCGCATCGCAGGCCGTGGGGTCGGTGGCGAGAATCGCGAAATCCGCCCGCTTGCCGGTTTCGATGCTGCCGATTTCGCGATCGAGTTTGAGGGTGCGGGCGGCGCCCAGGGTAATGGCATGCAGAGCCTCGTCCACCGAGATGCGCTGCGCCCGCCCCAATATGCGCCCGCTCATGGTCTGACGATTGACCGCGCACCAAGCGGTGAAGAGCGGCCCCATCGGGGTGATCGGTGCATCCGAATGAAGGGCGATCTCGACTCCGGCATCGAGGGCGGAGCGCGCCGCATTCATACGCCGCGCGCGATCCTCGCCGATGGTCAATGCCGCATGCTGATCCCCGAAATACCACAGATGGTTGGAAAAGAGATTGACGTGGACGCCCAAAGCGGCGCAGCGCACGAACTGATCCCTCCCCATCATCTGACAATGTTGCAGTACATGACGCGCATCCGGCCAAGGATATTGGCGGGCCGCGGCTTCGAGGGCATCGATCGCGACCTCCGATGCCTCGTCGCCGTTGACATGGATGTGCATCTGCAAACCCGATCGCTGCATCTGCAACGCCAGATCGAAGATCGACTGCGGCGGGGTGTTCCAGATACCGTTGGGTTGGCCGCCGACATAATGCGGCCATTTGACGCGGGCGGTCCAGCCTTGAATCGAACCGTCGGTCATCAACTTGACCGCGCCCAAGCGCAGTTTGTCGCTCGAACGCTCGCGCAAGGCTCTCGCCCGCTCGGCGATCTCTTCGGGGGATGCCCCCATCGCGCCCAGCGCGGGGACGATGCGAGCGGGGAAGCGCTCGTCCGCGGTGATATCGAGCAGGCGGTCGGCATCCGCCTCGGTCATGGTCGAGAAGAGATCGGTGGCGGTGGTGACCCCGGCGCGTTTGCAGACCTCCCCGTAGGTGCGCATCGCAGGCTCGGTCAAGGAAAGACCGCGAAAATCGATCCCTAACCGCCGCATGACGGGGAACATCGCGGCCATTTCCTGCAGCTCGCCGGTCGGCTCGCCGTTGGCGTCCTTGACCACCCCCTCGGCGTCGGTCTCGCGATCGTAGCCGGCCATCTCCAAGGCTTTGGAGTTCACGCACATCAAGTGGAAGTTGGAAAACATCACCGCAACCGGCCGTTCGCCGCCGATCCGATCCAGATGCCGGCGGCCGAGCCGTTCATCGCGCAAGAAGATCGGATCGAAACCCCAACCGACCAAGGGCCGATCCGCAGGCAGCGTTCTCTCGATCGCTTGCAGGTCGGCGATGACCGAGGCCAGATCCCGCTTCCCCCGCCACGGTTTTCCCGCAGGATCGATGCGATCGTGATAGCCAGCGTAGGGATAATCCCATATCCCGCCGGCGATCGCATGGGCATGACCCTCGACGAGCCCGGGCATCAGCACGAATTCCTCCAAAGAGGAATCATGGACGGGATCTTCGCCGGCATGGCCCCAGGCATCGGCGCATCGCTCGTCGCCCACCGCCAAAATGCATCCGTCTCTTACCGCGACATGGGTCGCCTGCGGTCGATTCGGATCCATCGTTATGATCTTCTTCGCTGAAAATACCTTTGGGCGGGACATGAGATCTTCCTTTCGAGGCTCGCTCGTATCAAAGGTGGCGGCGAGAATGGCCCGCCGCCGAAAGTGAAAAAAGAAATACGGCCCGTTCGATTCTGTTTCAAAATCACCCTTCGCAGAACGATTCCCCGATCAAAGATGGGTTCAAGATATTCAAGGAGGTTTTTCAAGATGACAAGATCGATGAGAGCCGTCGGCGGCTTGGTTGCCATCGCCTTGGCGTTGGGCGCATTTTCGAGCGGAGTGTCGGCCGATGGCGGGCGGTTGGTGATCGCCTCCACCCAAGTCCCCCGCCACCTCAACGGGGCCGTGCAGTCGGGTATCGCCACCGCGATGCCGAGCACCCAGATTTTCGCCTCCCCGCTTCGTTATGACGAAAACTGGGATCCGCAGCCTTACCTTGCGAAAAGCTGGGAGGTTTCGGGCGATGGCATGAAAGTGACCTTGAACCTCGTGCGCAACGCCCTTTTCCATGACGGCAAGCCGGTGCGGGCTGCGGATGTCGCCTTTTCGATCCGGACCGTACGGGATAACCATCCCTTCAAGACGATGTTCGAGCCGGTCGCATCGATCGATACCCCGGACGATCACACCGTGGTGATCAACCTCGACCGACCCCACCCGGCCTTGTTGTTGGCGCTCTCTCCCGCGTTGGCCCCGGTGCTCCCCGAGCATGTCTTCGGGGACGGCGATGATCCGAAGACCCATCCGGCGAACTCCGCCCCGATCGGTTCGGGTCCTTTCATGCTCGAAGAGTTCACGCCGGGCGAGGCGGTGGTACTCAAGAAGAATCCGAATTTCTTCATCGAGGATCGGCCGCGACTCGACGAGATCATCATCCGCATCATCAAGGATCCCTCGGCCTTGCTGATCGCGATGGAAAAGGGCGAGGCCGACATGTATCCCTTCATGGCCGGCAGTCAGGAGATCCGGCGCTTGGAGAAGGTGGAACGTCTGGCGGTAACCGATCAGGGCTATGCCGCGGTGGGTCCCATCAGCTGGCTTGCCTTCAATACGCGCTCGCCGAAACTGAGCGATGTGCGGGTACGTCAGGCGATCGCCTATGCGGTGGATCGGGATTTCATCGTCAAAGCCTTGCACCGCGGGGTCTCCAAAGCCCAGCGCGGCCCCATCATCGAGAGTTCGCCCTTCTTCGATCCCTCGATCCCCGCCTATGATGTCGATCTCGATCGTGCGAGATCCCTGTTGGCCGATGCCGGTTTCGCCGATGGTATGGCGTTGACCGTCGACTATATCCCCGGCCCCAAGGAGCAGCAGCAGACGGTGGCCGAATACCTCAAATCCCAACTCAAGAAGGTCGGCATCGATATCACCGTTCGCGCCGCCCCCGATTTCCCCACGTGGTCCAAGCGCATCAGCAACCATGACTTCGAGCTGACCATGGACGTGGTATTCAACTGGGGAGATCCGGTGATCGGGGTGCACCGGACCTATCTCTCCACGAATATCGTCAAGGGGGTGATCTGGTCCAATACCCAGCAGTACGCCAACGAGCGGGTCGACGAACTGCTCAACCAAGCGGCGGTCGAAACCGATCCGGCAAAGCGCAAGCGGCTTTACGCCGAGTTCCAGCGGATCGTGGCCGGAGATCTTCCGATCTACTGGATCAACGCGATGCCCTATCACACCGCTTACGACAAGCGTTTGGTCAATCCTCCGGTCGGCATCTGGGGGGCGATGCATCCGCTGGATCGGCTGGAGTGGCCCGAAGGATAAGGCTTGCCGAGCGAGGGGCAAGGCCGATGAGCCCTTCGAACGAGCGGACGATCGAGCCGATGATCGGGCCGAGAATCGGGCCGAGAATCGAGCCGACGATCTTCGAAGTCGGAAGGCCGAAGCGAAGCCGCCTTCGCTTTCGGCCTTCCGATATCGGCTTCGGAGATATCCTGTTTCGTTCTCGCGCGTGCGTTCTCGGTATGCTGCGCTTGGCGCTTGGCGGCTGCGTTTTTCGGCGGTGATCCCTTTCGATGTCCGGTAGCTATCTGATCAAGCGCCTCCTTTGGGGGGTGTTGTTGATGGCCGGGGTGGTGGTTCTCAACTTCTTGTTGATCCGGCTTGCGCCCGGGGATGCAGCACTGGTGATCGCCGGGGAAATGGGGGGGGCGAGCGAGGAGATGTTGGCCTCGATTCGCAAGGAATACGGCCTCGATCGCCCCTTGATGGTGCAGCTCGGTCTTTATCTCGCCGATATGGCGAGGCTCGATTTCGGGCAGAGCTTCTATTTCAACCAGCCGGTGACGGGGCTGATCGCGCAGCGGGTCGGGGCCACGATCCTGTTGGTGATCGTGGCCCAGTTGCTGGCGATCTTTATCGGGGTCGTCCTCGGGGTGTTGGCGGCGAGAAACCCCGGCGGCCCGATGTCCGCCTTCGTCTCCGTCTTTGCGACCATCGGCTATGCGGTTCCGGTCTTTTGGACCGGGATCATGCTGATCATCCTCTTCGCCTCGGTGCTGCCGATCTTTCCGGTGGAGGGAATGCAGTCGGTCAAGCTGCGCGAGGCCGGAATCATCGTCAAATCGCTGGATATCCTGCACCATCTGGTGCTGCCCGCTTTCACCTTGGCGGTGATCTATCTTGCCCAATACGCCCGACTCTCGCGAGCATCGATGCTCGAGGTGTTGGGCTCCGATTACATCCGCACCGCTCGCGCCAAGGGCGCATCGGAAGCCTCGGTGCTCTTCAAACATGCCTTGCGCAACGCCGCCTTGCCGATCCTGACGGTGGCCGGATTGCAATTCGGCAACCTGATCTCCGGAGCCCTGCTGGTCGAGACCGTCTTCAATTGGCCGGGCATGGGCCGCTTGGCTTTCGACAGCATATTGCGTCGGGATCACCCGACCATCCTCGGCGTGCTCTTTTTCTCGGCGGCGATGGTCGTGGTGGCGAACCTGCTGACGGACCTTGCCTATCGCTTCGCCGACCCGCGCTTGCGCGGCAGGACATGAGTGGCCAAGACATGAAAGACGGCCAACCACCGATCCCGGCGACGCATCTCGATGCGATGAAAAAGCCATTCGATCGATCCCCGATCCATCGGCGCGTATCGACGCACATCGGCAGGCATAAGTCGGCCCGTACCGGCAAGGTAGACGGCGAGAGGAAGAGGGCAAGAAGATGGAGATGAGAAAAAAGTGAGCGCTCGCTCTGTCGATTCGCAGTCCATGGATGAATCGGCGCAAAGCCCGGCGGCGGAGGCTTGGATCGCCTTTTGCCACAACATCCCGGCGCTGGCCGGGCTCTTGATCCTTTTGGGGATCGTCGCCTTGACCCTCTACGGCACTTTGTTCTATGCCGGCGATGCTTATGAAATCGTCTGGGCGCCTCACGAGAAGCCGCTGACCGAATCCGACTTTCCCTTGGGAACCGACTATTTGGGGCGCGATATCGTCGCCGGATTGATCGCCGGCGGTGGCCCGACCCTTGCCGTGGGCCTGTGCGCGGCCCTGCTGACGATGGTGATCGGCATCGCTTTCGGGGCGCTGGCGGGCTATTACGGCGGATGGGTCGATATTGTGTTGATGCGGATCACCGAGTTTTTTCAAGTGTTGCCGGCATTGCTTTTCGCGATGGTTTTGGTCACTTTATTCTCGCCGAGCCTCGTTACCATCGCCATCGCCATCGGGGTCGTCAGCTGGCCGCAGACCGCGCGTTTGACCCGAGCCGAGTTCCTCAAAATCAAGGAACTCGAATATGTCACCGCCGCTCGCGCCATCGGTACCCGCGATCGGCGCATCATCTGGAAGGTGATCCTCCCCAACGCCGCCCCGCCGTTGATCGTCTCTGCGACCTTGACGGTCGGGGTCGCCATCCTCTTCGAAGCCGGGATCTCGTTTTTGGGATTGGGCGATCCCAATACCATGAGCTGGGGGTTGATGATCGGGATGAATCGGGAATACATCCTCGATGCTTGGTGGCCGGTGACTTTTCCCGGGCTTGCGATCTTCCTCACCGTCTTCTCGGTCAGTCTGTTGGGAGACGGGATCAACGACGCCTTCAATCCGAGGTTGCGGGAGCGATGAGCCGGATATTGGAGATCGACGATCTCGCGGTCGATTTCGATACCCGTTTCGGACGGGTGCGAGCCCTCGACGGGGTGAGCGTCGGGCTCGAAGCGGGCGAGACCTTGGGTTTGGTCGGCGAAAGCGGCTGCGGCAAATCGATCACCGCATTGGCGGTGATGGGATTGGTGCCCACGCCCCCCGGTCGCATCGGCGCAGGATCGATCCGTTTTTGCGGCGAGGAACTGATCAAAGCCCCGAAATCCCGCTTGCGTAACTTGCGCGGGGCGGAGATCGCGATGATTTTCCAAGAGCCGATGAGCTCCCTCAATCCGGTGTTCACGGTCGAGGATCAAATCGTCGAGGCCATCATGCTGCATCGACCGATCGAATACGATGCCGCTCGGCGCGAGGCGGTGGCTCTGCTCGAGCGGGTCGGGATCCCCGAGGCTGCGCAACGAGCGCGGGATTATCCCCATCAGCTATCGGGAGGGATGCGTCAGCGGGTGATGATCGCGATGGCCGTCAGCTGCCGTCCGCGGGTGCTGATCGCCGACGAACCGACGACCGCCCTCGATGTCACGGTGCAGGCTCAGATTTTCGATTTGCTGGGCGAGATCCAGCATGAATTCGGGGTCGCGATCATCCTCATCACCCATGATATGGGGGTGATCAGCGAAATGGCGGATCGGGTGGCCGTGATGTATGCGGGCCGGATCATCGAGGAAGCCGGTGCCGACGATGTCCTCGACCATCCGCAGCATCCCTATACCCGCGGACTGATCGCTTGCATCCCGACCCTCGAAGATGACGCCTCTTTGCGCGAGATCCCCGGTGTCGTGCCCCCCCTGCACGCCCTTGGTAGGGGCTGCGCCTTCGCGGATCGCTGTGCATATATGGATGCCCGCTGTCGGCGGGAGCGTCCGGCGCTGGCGCCGACCGGGCACCACGCCAATGCTTGCTTGGCGGTCGCCGAGGGCCGATTGTGAGCGATCTCCTCGAGGTGCGGGATTTGAGCGTCCGCTTCGATGCCGGGCGCGCATCGCTCTTCGCTCCCAGGCGTTGGCTCGAAGCGGTGCGCGGGGTGTCCTTCGGGATCGATCGCGGGAAGGCGCTTGGAATCGTCGGAGAAAGCGGTTCGGGAAAGACCACCACGGCGATGGCCGCCATCAGGCTGACGCAGGCCGCAGCGGGTCGGGTGCTGCTCGAAGGCGAGGATCTTTTGACCCTCGACGAGGCGGCGATGCGCGCCCGTCGCAAGGATGTGCAGCTGATCTTTCAAGACCCCTATTCATCGCTCAATCCGCGCTCCAGGGTGCGCGATATTTTGCGAGAGCCCCTCGATCTGATGGAGGTCGGCACTCGGGCTTCGCGCGAAGAGCGGGTACGCGAACTGATCGATCTGGTGGGGTTGCGCGTCGATCAACTGCCGCTTTTCCCCCATCAGTTTTCCGGAGGGCAGCGCCAGCGGATATCCATCGCCCGGGCTTTGGCCACCGCTCCGAAACTGCTGGTTTGCGATGAGCCGGTCAGCGCTCTCGATGTCGCGATTCAGGCTCAGATCCTCAATCTGCTTTTACGGCTCAAAGAAGAGTTGGATCTGGGATATCTTTTCATCAGCCATGATTTGGGGGTGGTGCGATACCTTTGCGACGAGGTGGCGGTGATGTATCTCGGTCGGATCGTCGAGATCGGACCGCGCGCCCAAGTTTTCGAATCCCCCCGGCATCCCTATACCCGGACCCTGCTCGCCGCCGTGCCTTCGTTGAAGCGGCGAAAATCCTCCGGCTTCAAGCGCCCGGCCGCCATCGAGGGCGATCCCCCGAGCCCCATCAATCCCCCCAAGGGCTGCGCTTTCGCTCGCCGCTGCCCCCATGCAAAGGATATCTGCTTGTCGATCGATCCCGCCCTCGAGCCTCGAGCCGGGGGACGGGTCGCTTGTCATTTTCCGGTGTCCTGATTAGCGAGAAGATCGCGGGTGAGAAGAGCGCGGGCGGTAAGAGCGCACCCGGGAGGAGCGCGGGATGAATCGATCGATCGCCCGCCCCGAAAGTGTGCTTCGAAAAAACGCATCCCTCACCGCCCATTTCGGTGCCCGATCGATTCATTCCCCCTTGATAATCCGCACCCTCGCACCGATATCAGACCTTTGACCCAGAGCAAGCGAGAGGCAGGCGAAGGCCCGATCGATTCGGTTTCTCATAGCCCCGTCGTTGTCGATCGCTCATGAAATTTCAGCCGATCCAAGAGGGTTTGTCTCCATGCAATCCATACCGAACGAGAACTCCGCCAAGAGCGAGCGCCCACCTTCGCTCTTGCAAGCCGCTGCAATCGCTTTCGCCCGCAAGATCGAGATCGCCGCCCGCTTTGCGGTGTTGATCGCTTTGAGCGTTTCGATGGCGAGCCTGTCGGCGATCCCTGCTGCCGCCGCTTCGACGAAGACAGTCGAGAACATCGAAGACGCCGTCATCGATCCGATGTCGCCGGATCCCGCTCACTTCTTCGCCGCTTCGAACTTCCTCATCGAAACTCATGGGGGATACGACGACGCCGAGGGAAAAAAGGGTCAATCCGATCGCTTCACCAAGCGAACGAAGCGCACCGTTCGCAAGATGCTCAGGAGGATCGATGCGAGCCCGGAGCAAAAAGAGCGCATCGATGCGATCGTCGACCGGTCTTTGGACGATATCCATTCCCTGCGATCCGAGTTCCAAAAGAGCCGCCGCGCCTTTCTTGCGTTGTTGGCCCAAGAATCGCCGGATGGGGCGGACTTGGATGAGGTGCGCAGCGAAATGCTGCATCTCGACAATGAAATCAACGCCCGCATCTTGGGCGCAGTGATCGAGATATCCGAGGTGCTCACCCCGGATCAGCGGCGCATGGTCATCTCCAAGTTTTCCGGCAAGCGCGGTTTTTTCGGTCGCCTGATGAGATGGCACGATAAATGGCACGATCGCCACCATGATGGGGATGACGACCATGACCATGATCGTGACCATGATCGCGATGACCGGTACTGAGGCTTTCGGTTCGGCATATCCAAGATAACGAGCCGACCGTCGATTCTTAGTTATAAGGACAAACCAAATAGCCAAGCCGTCGTCTTCGAAGGCAGTCCTTCGAGGGCGAGGCTTGGCTTAGGCGTATCGGGGTTATTGAGAACACTCCTGAGAACAGGCTTGGCGAGCGAACGCATCGTTATGCATCCTTCGAGAGATTGCTATACGAGCCTTGGATTTTCCTCCAAGCCCGAGAAAATTCGATATCGGTGGCTGAAAAAACAAATTGAGGGAAGAATAAATCCGAGGGGATGGGGCGGAAGAGGGCTAATTCTCGAATCGCCTGCCCGACCGTCTCGATATCCCCGTAGACGACGAAGGCCACGGAGGCGGGACGATGGCCGGGCAGGCGACCCTTAGGCTAGCCTTTCGGGTTCTCCGTGCCCCGAAGAGTCATCGATGGGCGTTGCCATTCACATTCTTGATGGCGTCGAGCAACTCGGTCTTCATGGTGTTCATTCCGGTTGCCATGACATCCATCTTCGCTTCCATCTTTGCCTCCATCTTCGCTTCCATCTCGGCC
>JFBG01000011.1 GCA_000583135.1 Thioalkalivibrio sp. HK1 | reverse complement strand
GTGACATCCCCGCTCGGCTGCGTCGCCAGTCTCACCGTGAAGGTGGTGCTCCCCCCCTCGTTCACGCCCAAGGAGTCCGTCGACACCGTCAGCCCCGCCGTGTCGTCGTCGTCCACATCCACATCGACGCTTGCCGTGACCGTGCCGTAGCCTCCGCCCGTCGCGCTGATGCCGATCGTCGCCTCGTCGTCCACCGCATCGGCATCGGGCGCCGCGCTCACCGTCACCATCCGGGGCTGGTTCCAGTTCATGGTCGTGAAGGTCAGCGTGTTCTGGTTGTTGGCGATGCTTGTGTCGGTGTCCACCGTCACGTCCGTATTGTTCGGCTGCGCCAAAGTCACCGTCACGCTCGCCGTCGGCTGCGTCGCCAGCGCCACCGTGAAGGTCTCGCTCGAACCTTCGTCCACATCCAAGGAGGTCGTCGGCGAGAGGGTGAACCCCGCCGTGTCGTCGTCGTCCACATCCACATCGATGCTTGCCGTGATCGTGCCGTAGCCTCCGCCCGTCGCGCTGATTCCGATCGTCGCCTCGTCATCCACCGCATCGGCATCGGACAACGCGCTCACCGTCACCGTCTGCGCCGTATCCCACGTCGACGTCGTGAACGAAAGCGACGTCGGAGCAACGGTCACATCCGTGTTGGTCGGCTGCGCCAAGGTCACCGTCACATTCCCCGTCGGCTGCGTCGCCAGTTCCACCGTGAAGGTGTTGTCATTCGAATCCTCGCTTATGTCCAAGGAGTTCGGCGAGAGGGTGAACCCCGCCGTGTCGTCGTCGTCAACATCCACATCGATGCTTGCCGTGATCGTGCCGTAGCCTCCGCCCGTTGCGCTGATACCGATCGTCGCCTCGTCATCCACCGCATCGGCATCGGACAACGCGCTCACCGTCACCGTCTGCGCTACGTCCCAGTTCGACGTCGTGAAAGTCAGCGTGTTCTGGTTGTTGGCGGCGCTCGTGTCCGTGTCCACCGTCACATCCGTATTGGTCGGCTGCGCCAAGGTCACCGTCACGCTCGCCGTCGGCAATGTCGCCAGCGCTACGGTGAAAGTGTTGTCGTTCGATCCTTCGTTCACCTTCAAGGAGGTCGGCGAGAGGGTGAAGCCCGCCGCGTCATTGTCCGTCACCGTCACCTTCACGTCTTCGGTGACGGAGGCGTAGCCGCCGCCCGTGGCGCTCAGGCGGATCGTCGCGATATCGTTGATCGCATCGGTGTCATCGGCCGCACTCACCGTCACCGTTTGGGTCCGATTCCAGTTCGAGGTCGTGAAGGTCAGCGATGACTTGTCCAGAGTCACATCGGGGTTGGCGGTTCCGGTTTGGGCAACGGTCACCGTCACTTCATCACTCGGCAGCGCCTCCAGCCTCACCGTGAAGGTGGCGGTCGATTCTTCGGCCATACCCAAGTCGGTCGTCGATAGCGTCAGTTCGGTCTCGTCGTTTTCGGTCACCCTCACCGTCACGCTCTCGGTGATGGAGCCATAACCTCCTCCCGATGCGCTCAAGTCGATGATTGCGCTATCGGCGAGGGGATCGTCGTCATCGGCGGCGCTCACCGTCACCATCTGAGTCTGGTTCCAATTCGAAGTCGTGAAGGTCAGCGTGTTCTGATCGTTGGCGGTGTCCTGATCGGTATCCAAGGTCACATCGGGGTTGGTCGGGGCTCTTTGGGCTACCGTCACCGTCACATCGTCGCTCGGCTGGGTTACCAACTTCACGGTGAAGGTGTTGTTGCCGCCCTCGGCCACCGTCACGCTCTTGGAAGACAGGGTCAGTCCCGGGCTATCGTTATCCGTCACCGTGACCGTGACGCTATCTTTCACGCTGCCGTAATCCGCACCGGATGCATTCAGATCCAATATCACGCTCTCGGACACGGTATTGCTATCGTCGGCGGCTCCGACGGTCACCGTTTGGGGCTGGCTCCAATTCGAGCCGGCGAAGGTCAGCGATGTCGGGCTCACCGTCACATCGCTGTTGGGCGTGCCGCGCTGCCCGATGCTCACCGTCACATCCTGATCCTCTCTCGGTCGGCTGGTCAGCTTGACCGTAAAGCCCTTGCTGCCGCCTTCCAATACGGTCAGCGAGCTCGTCGAGAGATCCAGACTCGCGCTGTCGGTCTCCGTTACCGAGATGGAGAGGCTAGCGCTCAGATTCTCGTAGTCGCCTCCGGATGCACTCAAAGAGATATTCGCACTGTCGGCGACCGCATCTTCGTCCTCGGCGACGCTCACCTTCACCGTCCGGGCGGTGCTCCAATTCGAGGTGGTGAAGGTCAGGACGTTCTGGTTGCCGTCGGCGGTCTCGTCGGTATCGACGGTTACATCGCTATTGGTCGGCTGCGGGATCCTCACCGTGACTTCCGCGGTCGGTTGCGTCGATAGATTCACCGTGAACCGGCCGCTTGCCCCTTCGGTGATCGTCAGGCCGATATCCGAAAGATTCAGTGCCCGATCGTTCTCGGTCACCGATACATCCACTTCGCCGCTTATGTTGTCGTATCCGCCTCCCGATGCACCAAGAGCGATCTTCGCGCTATCGGGGAGGGCATCGGCATCCTCGGCGGCATTGACCGTCACCGTGCGGGGAGTGCCCCAGTTATCGGTGGTGAACTTCAACACGTCCTGATTGCCTGAAGTGTCGGGGTCGGTATCGAAGGTCACGTCGGAATTGGCCGTTCCGCTTTGCGAAAGGGTCACCGTCACCTCACCGCCGGGCTCGGTATCGAGCTGCACATCGAAGGTGGCACTGGCTCCCTCGATCACGACCAAACTGCCGGTGGAGAGTTTCAGCCCCTCCATATCGTCGTCCGTTACCGAAATCACGATGCTTTCGCTCACCCCTTCGTAGTTCGCACCGGTGGCCTTGAGATCGATGGTGGCTTCGTCGGCGGCGGTATCGTCATCTTCGGCGGCGATCACCTTCACCGTTCGAGGGGTATTCCAATTCGACTCCGTGAAGATCAGCGAGGTCTGGACACCGGCCATATCGGCATCGGTATCGAAGGTGATATCGGCGTTGGCGTTATCGTCGTTTTGCGCCAAATTCACCGTCACGTTTTCGCTCGGACGGGTCATCAACCGCACCGTGAAGTTCCCGTCTTCGCCCTCGTCGATCCTCAGCGAGGTCGGCGACAGGACGAGGGCGATATCGTCATCGCGCAACCTCACCGTGATTCTGCCGGGGGCGGCGAAACCGGCACCCGATAGATCGATATATTCATCTCGGGTCACCGAATCGGAATCGCGGGCGGCGCTGAGCGCTACCGTTTGATCGCTGTTCCAGTTGCCGTCGTCGCCGCCGGTGAAGGTCAGGGATATCTCTTCGCTCGCGGTCCCGCCACCGGTGGCGAGCGTGAGATCGTCATCGGTGGACCTCAAGGTCAGGGTTCGGTTGCCGCTGGGCTTGGATGCCAGTTTGATTTTGACGAGGGCCTCGCCCGATGTGCCCTCGTCCACGATGACAAGAGCGCTGCTCAAGGTGAGCGCGATGGCCTCCAGCGCGGTCACGGTCGCTTCGGCGGGGGTGATGCCGGTGCCGGTGAGATCGATCTTCACGCTATCGTCGGTGGCATTGCTATCGACTGCGACGCTGACGATGACGGTGCGGGCGGTATTCCAGTTGCCGTCATCGCCGCCGGTGAAGGTCAGCGTGGTTTGATTGCCCGCAGTGTCGGCATCGACATCGATGGTGACCGCGCTATCGCTCGATGCAAAATCGATCGTCCGATCGGCACTCGGCTTGGATGAGGGTTTGACGGTGAATGTCCCCGTACCGCCTTCGGTCACCGTCAGCATCGATGGGGCCAAGGTCAGGCCGATCGCCTCCAATACCGTGGCGGATAACGAGGTATCCCTGAAGTTCGAACCGGTGAGACCGATCGTCGCCCTGTCGTCGAGGGCATCGCTGTCGGTCGCCGCGCTCACGGTCACCGTCTGGTCGGTATTCCAGTTGCCACCGGTGCCTGCAGTGAAGGTCAGCGAAGCCGGGCTGAAAGTGATATCGGAATCGTCGGAGGATAAGGCGACGGTGATATCGATATTCGGCAGTCGGTCCAATCTCGCATCGAAGGTCGCCGACCCGCCCTCGACCAAGGTCAACGATGATGCCGACAAAATCAGCATGGGAACATCGTCATCGAGTATCTTCACATCGATCCTCGTGGGGTAGTCGATGGCGTTGATATCGATATCGATATGCGTGTCGATGTCGGCGAAGTCGGCATCCTGAGCGGCTTTGAGCGTTACCGTCTGATCGACATTCCAGTTGTTGCGGGTGAAATCCAAGGTGAGGGTGCGGCTTGCATCGCCGCCGCCGGTGCTCATCGTGAGATCGTCATGGCCGCTTTGGAGGACGACCGCCCGGGGGCCGCCCGGCCGGGCGGACATCTTGACGGTGAGGGTTTGCGTGCCGTTCTCGTCCACCTCGATCGAGGTGCTCGACAAGACCAAACTCGTGGCCTCGAATATGTCGGATTCGATGGAGTGATCTCTGACACCGCTGCCGGTGAAGGTGATCGTCGCTTGATCATCGTCCCCGTCATTGTCCGCGCTGGAGGTGATGGTCACGGTTTTGGGGGTGTTCCAGTCGGTAGCGGTGAAAGTCAGCGAGGTCGGGCTCAGTGTGATATCGGAGTTGTCGGATGTCATGCTGACCGAGCGATCGGCCGTCGGCTGCCGGTAGAGCTCGGCGGTGAATGTCGTCGAACCGCCCTCGAAGGTATCCAATATCGTCGAGGTCGTTTTCAGCTCGCTGATATCGTCATCGCGCATATTCACCCTGACCGCACCGATGGCGGCGAGCCCGACCCCGGAGAATTCGATTCTCTGCTCGCGATCCGTCAGATCGTTGTCGTGAGCGGCGCTGGCTCTGACCTGCTGCTTCTGATTCCAATTGGCAGGGGTGAAGGTCAAGGCAAGATTTCGACTCGAAGCGCCGCCGCCGGTGGATATCGTGAGATCGGCATGGTCGGTGCTCAGATTGACCACCCGATCGCTATCCGGCCGTTTTTTCAGCGAGACGTCGAAGGCGGGGGTGAATCTGGAGCCGGTGCCGCCCTCTTCGACGATGATGTAGTTGCGATCTCGTTCGATCTCGATGGGCACCAGCGCATGCACGTTCGCCGAGGCCGAGGTAAGGCCGGGGCCTGCGAGACCGATCGTCGATGTATCGTCGCTGTCGTTGCTATCGGCGGCGGCGGTCACGCTCACCTCTTGGGCGGTATTCCAGTTGCCGGCGCTGCCGCCGGTGAAGGTCAGCATCGTCTGATTCCCCGCGGTATCGGGGTCGGTGTCGATGCTGATAGCGGCGCTGCTCGATGTCAGATCCACCCTCCTGTCGGTACTCGGCGAAGATGCCAATTTGACCGTGAATTTGGCCGTTCCGCCCTCGGTCACCTTGAGCGGGGTATTCGCCAGGGTCAAAACGACGGACTCCTTGGCGATGACCACCAGCGAGCCCGACACGATGTCGTTACCCGTGAAATTGATCGTCTTGCTATCGTCGGTCGTATCCCCATCCGACTCGGTTCGGATGCTCACGGTCTGGGCCGTATCCCAGTTGCCGGTGGTATCGGCGCCGGTAAAGGTCAGCGTTGCCGGCGAAAAGGTGATGTCGGGGCTGCCCCCGTCGGCGGCCAAGGTGATCGTCCGATCGTCTTTGTCCGGGGGTTGCTTGGATAGCTTGATAGTGAAGGAGCCGTTTTCGCCTTCGCTCAAATTCAACGATGTCGGAGAGAGGGTCAAGGGGATATCGTCATCGAATAGCCTTACCGTCAGATTCTCCGTATCCGATGTGTCTCGGGCAAGGCCGGGACCCAAGGTGATATCGACACGATCTTCCCGATCGGTGGCATCGTCATCCTCGACGGCGCTCACCGTGATCGTTTGCGCTTCTTCCCAGTTATCGGAGGTGAAGGTCAAGGTGAGCGACCGGCTCGGAGTCTCATCACCGGTGGCGAGTTTGATATCGGCATGGGAAGTCATCATTTCGATCGTTCGATCGATGCTTGGGCGCGCTTGCAACTTATAGGCGAAGGTCGACTTCGAAGTGCCCTCGACGACATGGATAAAGTTTCGATCCCGCTTGATTTCGAGAGACTCCAGCGAGTTCACGGTCAGCGATGCGGAGGTGAGACCGGTGCCGGTGAGATCGACCGTCATCGCGTTGTCGAGAGCATCGCCGTCCGGTGCGACATTGACCGTCACCGTCTGAGCGGTGGCCCAGTTGCCAGCGCTGCCGCCGGTGAAGGTCAACGAGGCCGGATTCAAGGTGATCGCCGTGCCATTCGATGCCGTCAATGCCACGGTCCGGCTGCCGACCGGCTGCGATGCCAAAGCGACCGTGAACGTCCCGCTCGTTCCCTCGCTGATATTCAGCCGACTTCTCGACAAGGTCAGGTCGACGGACTCCTTCGCGCTGACCGCCAACGAGGCGGAAACGACACCGGTGCCTGCGAGTTCGATCGTCGCGCTGTCGTCGACATTGTCGCTATCGCTTATCGCCGTGACGGTCACCGTCTTGGCGGTATTCCAATCGCCGTCGTCGCCGCCGGTGAAGGTCAGCGATGGAGGCGAAAAGGTGATATCGGAACTGCTCCCGGTAGCGGCGGTCAGGTTGACCGTTCTGTTGCCTTTATCCGGTGGTTGTCTTGAAAGCCTAACGGTGAAGTTCCCTGAATTCCCTTCGGACAAGGACAAAGATGTCGGATCCAAGGTCAAGGAGACATCGTCGTCTTTGACCATCGCCTGCAGCCTTGGCGTCGAGGCGCTCTCATGGGCAAGACCGGTTCCCAATGTGACATCGATGAAGTCGCTGAGATCGGTATCGTCGGCATCGTGAGCGGCATGGACCGTGACCGTCTGCTCGGTACTCCAGTTGTCGGGGGTGAAGGTCAAGGTGAGATTGCGGCCCGGGGTGCCGGTGCCGGTGGCCAGGGTGAGATCGGCATGACCGGTCATCATTTCGATCGTCCGGTCGGCGGGGGGCATCGCCTCCAACTTGTAAGTGAAGGTTGCCGATCCCCCCTCGGGAATATCGATGCTGTTTACGCTGCGTTTGGCCTCGATGCGCTCGAGGGAGTTGACGGACATCGTAATGTCACCGAAGTCGTCGCCACTGATAGTGACCGTTGCAAGGGGGTAGTTGTCGACCGTATCGTCATCCGTCATGACACTGACCGTGACCGTCTGTCCGGTATTCCAGTTGCCGCTGCCTAAGGTCAAAGAGGCCGGATTCAAAGTGACTTTCGTATCGCTCGAGGTCAAGGTGAGCGTTCGGTCGCGGGTCGGCTGAGATCCCAATTTGACCGTGAACTCGTCCGTCGAGCCCTCGGTGATGTCCAGCGATATATCCGAAAGGATGATCTCGGCATCGTTATCGCGCAATAGCACTTGCACACTCCCGGACACTCCGTTTCTATGGGAAAGGCCGGCGCCGAGGGTGGGATTGATATATTCATAACGATCCGTCTTGTCGCTGTCTTCGGCGACGGTGGCGGTGACGGTTTGTCGGGTATCCCAGTTGTCGGGGGTAAATGTCAAGGTGAGATTCCGGCTCGGGGTGCCGGTGCCGGTGGCGATCTTGAGATCGTCATGGGTGGTTGCCAATGCGATCGTCCGGTCGCCGGCCGGCTGCGCATCGAGCACATAATAGAAGTTGGATGTCGATGTGCCTTCGCCGGCGATTATGAAGTTGCGGCTGCGATAAGCATCGACGACCTCGCGGACATTCACGGTCACTGTGACGGTATCGAAATGATCGCCGGCAAGGCTGATCGTCGCGCTGTCATCGATCGTGTCAGCGTCCGCCGCCGCCGTGACCGTCACCCGCTGATTGGTTCTATAGTTGAGGCTTACGAAGGTATACGATGTCGGGCTCAAAGTAACATCGGGGTTATCCGAGGTCATATTGACGACCCTGCTTTCCGGCCATCCATCGATCCTGACATTGAAGGTCCCGCTGCCACCCTCGCTGATATCCAAGGAGGTCGGCGAGCGGATGATGGTCGTATCGTCATCGCGCATATCGATCTTCAACCGATTGCTCGTCCCCGTTTTATGGGAAAGACCGGCGCCGAGGGTGGCCTCGACATATTCGATGGCGCCGTGCCTGTTGGCGTCCTCGACCTTGATGGCCTTGACCGTCTGCTCGTCATCCCAGTTGTCGGGGGTGAAGGTCAAGGTGAGGCTATCGCTCGGGGTGTCATCGCCGATGGCGATCTTGAGATCGGCGGCTTGGTCGCCGTTGGTGGTGCTCAATGCGATCGTCCGATTGCTGTCGGGCTGTGAATCGAGCACATAGGTGAAGGTCCCCGGCGTTTCTCCCTCGACGGTGAGCAAGGTTCCGATGGGGTCTCGAACGACATCGATAATTTCGAGCACGCGGGTCCGGAATTGGGCGTCGAGGAATCCACCCCCGGTAAGGCTGATCGTCGAGATATCGTCATCGTCGTCGGTATCCGCCGTGGTGCTGACCGTCACCGTCTGCGCGGTATTCCAGTTGCCGTCATTCCCGCCGGTGAAGGTCAACATGGTCGGAGTCAAGGTGATATCGGTGTTGTTCGATGACAGTTCCACCTTCCGCTCCCGCAGCGGCAGAGAAGCCATCTTGACCGTGAATGTCCCGCTCGTTCCCTCGCTGATGCTCAGCGGCGTACCCGTCAGGGTCAGCGTGATATCGTCATCTCGCATAAGGACACTCACATCGTTCGGAACCCCGGTTTTATGGACAAGGCCGGGGCCCAATGTGATATCGACATCCTCGTCGTGATCCACCATATCCGTATCTTGGGGGGCGCTGAGCGTGACCGTCTGGGCTTGGTTCCAGTCGTCGGTGGTGAAGGTCAATGTGTGACTGCGACTCGAAGAGTCATCACCGGTGACGATCTTCAGATCGGCATGGGTGGTCATCATTTCGATCGTTCGATCGCCGGGGGGCTGCGATTCCAATACATAAGTGAAGAAGGACGTCGATGTACCTTCGTCGACGATCACGAAGTTGCGGCTGCGATCGACCTCGATGGCCTCCATCGCGGTCACGGCGACCGTCGCCGAGTCAAGGCCGGCGCCGGTCAGATCGACGGTCACGGCGTTGTCGGCGTTATCGTCGTCCGCAGCAGCGCTGACCGTCACCGTCTGCGCGGTATTCCAGTTGCCGTCGTTCCCGCCGGTGAAGGTCAACGAGGCCGGATTCAATGTGACAGCGGCGTTGTTCGATGCCAATGTGACCGTCCTGTCGCTAGGGGGCGAGGAGGCCAAGGCGACGGTGAATGTCCCGCTTGTGCCTTCGGTCACCGTCATTTCGGTCTCCGACAAGGTCAAGGCCACGCTCTCTTTCACCGTCACGCTCAAAGAGGCGGATTGGATATCGGTGCCGGCGAGGCTGATCGTCACGCTGTCATCGGTCGTATCGGCATCCGCCGTCGATGTGATCGTCACCCTCTGCTCGGTATCCCAATCGCCGTCGTCGGCGCCGGTGAAGGTCAGCGATGCCGGATTCAAAGCGATATCGCTGTCGCTCGATGTCAAGGTGATCGTCTTGGTACCCTTGTCCGGCGGCTGCTTCGCCAGTTTGACGGTGAAGGTTCCGGTGGCGCCTTCGGATAAAGTCAATGATGTGGGATTCAAGGTCAATGCGACATCGTCATCCACCAAGTTGACGGTCAGCCTATTGCCCTTCCCGGTGGGATTGGCAAGACCGGCACCCAAGGTGAAATCGATATGATGCGCGCTGTCGGAGGCATCGGCATCCTCGGCGGCGGAGATGGTGATCGTTCGGGTAGTCCAGTCGTCGGGGGTGAAGGTCAATACGAGATCCCGGCTCGGGGTTTCGTTGCCGACGGCAAGCGTGAGGTCGGCGTGGGAGGTTTTCATCGAGATCGTCCGATCGCTCCCCGGTGCCGAAGCGAGGCTATAAGTGAAGGTCTTCGTCGATGTACCCTCCTCGACATCGATACTGTCCTTGTCCCGAGTAACTTCGATCGCTTCCAACGCATCCGCTTTGACCTCGGCGTCGACGAATCCGTTACCCGTAAGGGTGATCGCAGCGCTATCGTCGGTGCTGTCGGCATCCGCCGCCGCGCTGACCGTGACCGTCCGGGCGGTATTCCAGTTGCCGTCATCCCCGCCGGTGAAGGTCAAGGTGGTCGGATTCAAGGTGATATCGGTGTTGTTCGATGACAAACTCACTGTCCGATTCTCAATCGGCAGAGAACCCATCTTGACCGTGAATGTCCCGCTTTCTCCCTCGCTCATGCGAAGCGGAGTACCCGTCAAGGTCAACGTGATATCGTCATCTTGCATAAGGACGCTCACATCGTTCGGAACACCGGTTTTATGGACAAGGCCGGGGCCCAAAGTGATATCGATATCTTCCCTGCGATCCGTGGCATCGCTATCTTGGGCACCTGCGAGGGTGACCGCTTGGGCGGTGCTCCAGTTGACGGGGGTGAAGGTCAGGGTGTGACTTCGACTTGCGGAAGAACCACCGCCGGGGACGATCGTCAGATCGGCATGGGAAGTCATCATTTCGATCGTTCGATCGCGACCGGGCATGGATTCCAACACATAGGTGAAGGTGGAGGTCGATGTGCCCTCGTCGACGACCACGAAGTTGCGGTCGCGAGCGACCTTGATGGCCTCCATCGCGATCACGGCAAGACCGCTTTGGCGAAGACCGGCGCCGGTCAAAGTAACGGCTACGGTATTGTCACTCGTATCATCGTCCTCGGTGGCGCTGACCGTCACCGTCCGGGGGGTATTCCAGTTGCCGTCGTTCCCGCCGGTAAAGGTCAGCGAGGTCGGACTGAGGGTGACAGCGGCGTTGTCGGATCCAAGTGCGACCGTCCTGTCGCTGCCCGGCCTCGTATCCAGCCTGACCGTGAATGTCTCGCTTGCGCCTTCGGTCACCGTCAAACTCGTCTTCGACAGGACCATTCCGACACCCTCTTTGACGGTCACACCTAAGGAAGCGGGGGCGACCGTGGCATCGCCCTTGCCGGTGAGGTTGATCGTCGCGCTATCGTCGGCGGTATCGCTATCGCTTTCGGCGCTGACCGTGACGGTCTGAGGGTCATTCCAGTTGCCATCGTCCCCACCGGTGAAACTCAGTTGGGCGGGGGTAAAAGAGATATCGGGGCTGCCCCCGTCGGCGGCGGCCAAAAAGACCTCCCGGACAGCTTCATTCGGGGGTTGTTCCGCCAATTTGACGGTGAAGGTCTGCGAAGTTCCCTCGCTCAATTCCAGCGAGGTCGGACTCAAGGTCAAGGCGACATCGTCATCTTCCAGCGTTATCCTCAACCTTAAATCGTCCCCTGCGGCCGCGGAAAGGCCGCCGCCGAAGATGGAATCGACATAAACGGTATCGTCGGTGGCATTGGCATCGTGAGCGGCGTGGAGCGTGACCGTCTGTGCGCTATTCCAGTTATCGGAGGTGAAGGTCAAGGTGAGGTTCCGGCTCGCCGTGCCGCCGGCGGTGGAAAGGGTGAGATTGTCGGTGGTGCTCCTCAACCCGACCGTTCTATTCCCGGCCGGCTGCGATTCGAGCACATAGGTGAAGGTCTGCGCCGATGTTCCCTCGGGGACGACGATGAAATTCTTGCTCCGATCCGCCTTGACCCCCTCGTAGGTATTCACGGGCATCGAGATGTCGGCGAAACTCCTGCCGGTGATCGCGATCGTCGCTTTGTTGGGGTTGTCCACCGTATCGTCATCCGCAGCGGCGCTGACCGTCACCGTCTGTTCGGCATTCCAGTTGCCATTGGTGAAGGTCAGCGATGCAGGGCTCACGGTGATGTCATCGTCATTCGATGACAATGCGAAGCCGCGATCCCGCGCCGGGCGACTCCCCAGTTTGATGGTGAAGGTCGTGCTTTCGCCCTCGTTGATATCCAGTTGGGTCTTCGAACGGATGACCGGCACATCGTTATCGAGAATCAGCACTCTCAACCTCTTGTTGTTGCCGCCCTCGTTTCTATGGGAAAGCCCCGGCCCCAAGGTGATTCTGATTTGCCCTTCGTGATCGTTCGCATCGTTATCCTCGGGGGCGCTGATCTTGACCCTTTGGGCCACATTCCAGTCATCGGGGGTGAAGGTCAAGGCGAGATCCCGGCTCGGGGTGCCGTCGCCGATGGAGAGGGTGAGATCTTCGCGGGTGGTTCTCAGATCGATCCTGCGATCGTATTGAGGCTGTCTATCGAGCACATAATCGAAGACGCCCGTCGATTTCCCCTCGTCGGTGATGATGAAATTTCTGTCCACATAAGAGGGGATGGACTCCAGCGCATAGACGGTTACCGTGGCGGTCCTGACGCTGTCGCCGGTCAAGGTGACCGTCACTTCGTTGTCGATCGTATCGCTATCATGGGCGGAATTGACGGTCAGCGTTTGGTTGTCATCCCAGTTGCCGTCGCTGCCGCCGGTGAAGGTCATCGATGTGGGGGAAAAGGTAATCGCAGCGTTATTCGCCGTATAGTTGATGGTCCTGTCGCTGGCGGGCTGGGTTGCCAGCTTGATCTGGAAAGTCCCCCTCCAGCCTTCGGTCGTCGTTACCGGGGTATTCGACAGGGCCAAGGCGACGCTCTCTTGGGCGTTGACGACCAACGAGGCGGATTCGACCCCGGTATTGCCGGTAAGACTGATCGTCAGGCTATCGTCGACATTATCCGAATCACTGAAGGTCGTGACCGTCACCGTCTGTTCGTCATTCCAGTTGCCATCGTCCCCGCCGGTGAATGTCAAAGAGCGGGGCGTAAAAAAGATATCGTCGTTGCCCCTGCCGACTTCGACCAAGGTGATCGTCTTGGTATCCTTGGCCGGTGGCTGTCTCGACAATTTGACGGTGAAGGTTCCCGTTTCCCCCTCGATCAAATTCAGCGTCGTCGGGGATAGAGTCAAGGCGACATCGTCATCTTTCAGCCTTACCTCCAACCTTACATCGGTGTTATCACCGCGGGAAAGACCGGCGCCGAGGGTGAAATCGACATATTCGGTGTTATCGGCGGCATCGGCATCGTGAGCGGCGCTGAGCGTGACCGTCTGCGCGCTATTCCAGTTATCGGGGGTGAAGGTCAAGGTGAGATCCCGACTCGAAGCGCCGCCGTCGGTGGCGAGGGTGAGATCGTCGGTGGTGGTTCTCATCTCGATCGTCCTATCCCCGACCGGTTTTGATTGGAGCACGAACGTGAAGGTCTCCGTCGATGTCCCCTCCCCGATCTCTATAAAATTTTTGCTCCGTTTCGCCTTGACGGTCTCGATCGAGTTCACGGTCACCGTGACGGTCTCGAAATCGTCGCCGGCAAGACTGATCGTCGCCACTGCCTGGTTATCGACGGTATCGTTATCCGTAGGAACGGTGACCCTCACCGGCTGACCGGTGCGATAGTTGCTGCCACTGAAGGTATAGGATGAGGGGCTCAAGGTAACGGCGGAGTTGTTCGATGTCATATTGACGGTGCGGCCCCCGGGCCAGCCATCGAGTCTGACGGTGAAGGTCCCTTGGCCGCCTTCGCTGATATCCAACGAATCCGTCGAGCTGACGATCGTCGTATCGTCATCTCGCATATTCACTCGCAACCGATTACCGGTCCCGGTTTTATGGGCAAGACCGGCGCCGAGGGCGACTTGGACGGATTCGATGGCGCTGTGCCTGTTGTCGTCCTCGGTTTTGATGACCTTGACCGTCTGCGCGACATTCCAGTTATCACGGGTGAAGGTCAAGGTGAGTTCATCGCTCGGCGGGCCATTGCCGAGGGCGATCTTGAGATCGGCGGCCTTGTCGTTATCGGTGGTGCTCAATGTGATCTTCCGGTTGGCGGCACTCGGCGGTCTTGCATCGAGCACATAGGTAAAGGTCCCCGGCGTTTCTCCTTCGACGGTGAGCAATTCCGTGATGGGGCTTCGAATGGCATCGATGACTTCGAGCATAGAGACGACCATTTGGGCCGGGGTGATACCGGGGCCTGCCAACCTGATATCGGCGTTGGCGTCGGAGGCATCGGCGTCCTCGTCGGCGCTGAGCGTCACGGTTTGTTCGACGCTCCAGTTATCGTCGGTGAAGGTCAACGAGGCGGGGGTTATATCGAGCGCATCGTTATCCGATGTCAGGGTGATCGTTCTATTGCCACCTGGCTGAGAATCCAGTTTGACGGTGAAGGTTTCGCTTCCACCCTCGCTCACCGACACGGCACTACTTGACAACATCATCGAGACCGTTTCCTTTGCGGTGATGACCAACGATGCGGATTCGACGCCGGTGTTGCCGGTGAGTTCGATCGTTGCGCTGTCGTCGTCGTCATCGCTATCTTCCACGGTGGTGACCGTGACCGTCCGGGGCGTATTCCAAGTGCCGTTGTCGGCACCGGTGAAGGTCAGGGTTTTCGGGGTGAAATCGATATCGGGACTGCCTTCGTCGGCCTTTTTCAAGGTGATCGTCTTATCGTCCTTGGCCGGCGGCTGGCTTGCCAGTTTGACGGTGAAGGTTCCATTGGAGCCCTCGGCCAAGTCCAACGAGGTCGGGGATAGGGTCAAGGCGACATCGTCCTCTTGGAGCGTCACCTCCAGCCTTGCATCGGTCCCCGTTTTATGGGCCAAACCCGCACCGAGGGTGAAATCGATATATTCGGTGCGATCCGCGGCATCGTCATCATGGGCGACGGTGATGGTCACCGTTTGCGACTGGTTCCAGTTGTCGGGGGTGAAGGTCAAGGTGAGATCCCGGCTCGCCGTGCCCCTGGCGGTGGAGAGCGTGATATCGTCATGGGTGCTCCTCATGTCGATCGTCCGATCGGCAAGAGGCGCTGCATCCAATACATAGGTAAAGGTGGAACTCGAGGTACCCTCGACGGCGGTGATGGAATTTCGGCTGCGCTGCGCATCGATGGTATGGACCGTGGTCGCAGTTGCCGTGGTGGTGGCGATACCGGCTCCCGCCAAGGTGATCGTCACTTGACCATCGGATTGGTCGTCGTCGGCGGGGACGGTGATCGTTACCGTCTGAGGCTGAAACCAGTTGCCCCCTCTGCCGGAGAAGGTGAGCATGCTCGGGCTCAAGGTAATACCGGCATCGCTCGATGTCAGGTTGATCTTCCTGGTGGCTTCCGTTTTCAGCCTGACCTTGAACGTCCCCGTGCCGCCCTCGGTCACGGTCTGCGGCATATCCAATATCTCCGGTTCGATGGAGGTGTCGGTCACGATGATCCGAATGGGATCGCCTTTGACGTGGAGATAGTTGCCGTCGCGGATGATGGTGATCGTTTGGTCGTTCATATCCCCATCGGTGGGGGCGGTGAAGGTCATGGTCTGGGGGGTATTCCAGTTACCGTTATCGGCACCGGTAAAAGTCAGGGATCTCGGGGTGAGGGTGCCGGAACTGGGGGCCAAGGTGAAGGTTACGTCGTTTTTATACAGTGGCTGTCGGCTCAATTTGATCGTGAAGTTCCCGGTCTGCCCCTCGTCGATATAAATGGGATTGGACGATGGCACCCAAGCGACATCCTCGTCTCTTATCGTCATCTCCAATCGCTTGGAGGCGACCCCCGAACCGGTGATATCGATATGCTCGTCTTCGTCGATCGCATCCTGATCGTCGCCCGCACCGAGACGGATTGTCTTGTAGACGTTCCAATCGCGCTCGCCGAAAGTCAAATCCAAACTCGTATTCGACGTGATCCGATTCCCCGGAGGGGTCATCTTGATGATTCGATTGGTCACCTTGAGATTGACGGTCCTTGCCACCGAGGGTTTGGATGCCAACTTGATTTTAAAGAAAGGAAGATTCGGTTCGTGAAAGATATCGGTTCGCTCATCCATGATGATGGAGGAGCGATCCAATACGATGGGGATGGCATCGAGCACCGTGATCCCGGTCAGGGGAAGGGGAACGTAGACCCCGGAGCCGCTGATGCGGATCATCTCGTTGTTATTGTCGACGTTGATATCTTGCGAGATGCTGTTGGCGGCCACGCTGAGAGTGACGGTGCGATCGGTCGCCCAATTGCCGCCGGCACCGCCGGTGAAGGTCAAGGTGGATTGATTGCCCGTTCGATCGGGGTCGGTATCGATCGAGATCGCGGCGTTATTCGATGCCAAGGCGATGGTTCTGTCGCCGGCGGGCTGCGCGCTCAAACTAAGCGAGAAGGTCGCCGACCCGCCCTCGCTGAGCGTCAATGGCAGGCCCTTGATGGAAAGAGGGACGGTCTCGTGTATGTTTGCGACCAGCGATCCGCTCAAGATGCCGGTGCCGGTGAGGCTGATCGTCTCGCGATCGTCGACGGTATCTTTGTCTCGGCTCGTAAAAACGAGCACTCGCTTTGCGATATTCCAATTGCCGTTATCACCCCCGGTGAAGGTCAGCGAGCTCGGGCTCAAAGAGATCTCGTCGCTATCCGATCTCAAGAAAACCGTCCTGTCGTCCTTCCTCGGGGGTTGCGTTGCCAGTTTGACGGTGAAGATCTCCCTCCGGCCTTCGTCGATGGACAGCGATGTCGGCGAGAGGGTGAGCGCGATATCGTCATCGCGCACTCGCGCTCGGATCCTTGCGATGGAATCGAAGCCGAGACCGGAAAAATCGATGTACTCGTCCCGGCTCTGGCCGTCGGCATCCTCGGCGGCGCTGACGGTGATGGTTCGGTCGGTACTCCAATTGTCGGCGGTGAAGGTCAAAGCCAGATCCCGGCTCGATGTCCCTCCTTCGGTGGCCATCGTGAGGTCGGCATGGGTGGACCTCATCCTCAGCGTCCTGTCGCCGGGCGGCTGCGATGCCAGCCTGACCTTGAACGTGGAGGTCGAGGTGCCTTCATCGACGACGATGGAGTTCGTATCGCGGATGATCGCGACGGTCTCCATCGCGATCAGCGTTATCTCGGTGCGATGGATGCCGGTGCCGCCGAGGGTGATCGTCACCTGATCGTCTTCTCGATTGCTATCCTCGCGCGCTCGCACCCTCACCGTTTGAGGGCTATTCCAATTGACCGTGGTGAAGTTCAGCGTCCCGGGGGAAAGGATGATATCGGCATTGTCGGAGGTCAAGGTGAGCGTTCTATCCGTCGGGGGCGCCGATGACAATTTGATGGTCAGATCCTCGTAATCCCCTTCCAAAAGGGTGAGCGCCCCTTTCGATGGAAGCGGCACCGAATCGTCGGACTCGACGACGGTTACAACCAATGTCGGGCTGGTGATTTTCGGAGCGTTGAAAGTGATATTCGCCGTATCGTTGATTTGATCATCGTCGGCAGATGCGGTGATCTTCACGGTCTGGGGGGTATTCCAGTTATCGACGGTGAAGTTCAAAGTTTTGGGGTCAAGAACGACTTCATCGTTGTCGCTGAATAGACCTACACTCCGGTCGGCGGGGGATTTCAGCCTGACGTTGAAATACCCCACTCCGGTCTCGGGGATGCTCAGGCTCGTCGTCGACAAGGCGAGTTCGGCGGGATCGTCATCCTCCACCGTTAGCGATATCGATGCCGAGACGAGGCCGGCCCCGCCAAGTTCGATGGTGGCGCTTTCGTCCTGTTTATCGTCGTCTTCGGCGGCATTGACCGTCACGGTTCGATCCTGATTCCAGTTGTTGGTCGTGAATGTCTGCGATGTCGAGCTGAAAGTGATGTCGGGATTGCTCGATGTGAAACCGACCGTCCGATTGCTGGACGGCTGCATTGCCAACTTGACGGTGAATGTTCTCGAGCTGCCCTCGGTGACCGTCAACGATGTCGTAGAAAGAGTCAGGGGGGTCAGCTGATCCAAGGCGCGGATGGTGAGGGACGAGGTTTGACTATGAATACCGGATCCGAAGAATCGAAGGGTATGCGTGTCGTCATCGTTGTCGCTATCCCCCGCCGATGAGACCGTCACCGTCTGGGGGGTATTCCAATTGCCGTCGTCACCTCCGGTGAAGGTCAAGGACGAGGGGGTGAAAGTGAAATCGACGGGCGGGAACGACTGGGGGTCGATCCGCATGATCAACTGTCTATCGTCCTTCGCCGGTGGCTGCGATGCCAACTTGACGGTGAAGGTCGAGGTGGTGCCATCGTTCATGTCCAAGGTTGCAGGGGAAACGGAGGTCGAGATATCGTCATCGCGTATATCGACATCCATCGCCGGCAGCGAGGCAAAGCCGATACCCCCGAATTCGATGGTCGCCTCTTCGTCCGATTGATTGAGGTCATCCCCAGCGACGACCGTGACGGTCCTGTCGATATTCCAGTTGGTGGAGCCGAAGGTGATCGTTTGCGTGGTTCTGTACGATCCATCGCCCGCATCGATCAGCAGATTCGGCGTACTGGACTTCAATACGAGATTTCTGAAACGCTGCGACGCCAATCTGACCTTGAACGTGGTCCGACCTCGGTACTTGAAGTTCTCATCGACGGTGATGGAATTCTTGTCGCGAACGATATTTACGGGTTCGTAGGTATAGACATACAGTGTCTTTGTCCCGACATCGGTGCCGGTGAAGGTGATATCGCCGAAATCGTCATCCGAGTCAGTGTCGCTGCTGACATTGACCGTGACCGTCTGCGGGGTGTCCCAGTTGCCGTCCCGACCCCCGGTGAAGGTCAGGCTCGTCGGATTCAACGTTATTTCGCTGGTGGACGATGCCATATTGACCGTCCTGCTGCCCTCCATGCGTTCTTTTATTCTGACGGTGAAGGTTTGCGATCCACCCTCGGTCACTCGCAAGTTGGCCCCGGAACCTTGCGCATCCAGTTGCAAAACCGACACCTCCTCCAAGAGAACGGATATGACGGTGCTGGCGATGCCGGAGCCGTTGATGGAGATGGTTCCGCTTTCCGATTCGGAGTTGTCGTCGGCGGTGGTCAAGACCGCCACCGTCCGAGGGGTATTCCAGTTACCGTCATCGCCCCCGGTGAAGGTCAAGGTGTGTTGCACGCCCGGTGTTGCAGGGTCGGCATCGACGATGATCTCCGACTGGTTGTTGGGCGATATCGATCCGAAGCGAAGGGTCTTGTCGTCTTTCGACGGGGGCTGTTGTGAGAGTTTGACGGTGAAAGTTCCCGTCTCGCCCTCGGGGATTTTCAAAGATGTCGGCGACACGGTCAAAGTGATATCGTTATCTTTCAGGCTCACCTTCACCCTCGAATCCAAACCGCTTTGATGGACAAGGCCGGCGCCCAAGGCGACATCGATGAATTCCTCGCTATCCATCGCATCCCCATCGATAAAGGTGCGCACGGTAACGGTCTGAGCGGTAGCCCAGTTCAAGGGGGTGAAGGTCAAGGTGATGCTCTGCCTTCCTTGTATATCACCGGAGGAAAGCAGGAGATAGATATTGTCGGTCGATAGCGTGATCGTCCGATTCCCGTTCGGTCGCTCCGCCAATCGATAATCGAAAGTGGTTCTTTGGCCCTCTTCGACGGTCAAATCGTTGGGGCTGCGCACCGCATCGACGGTCTCCAATATGTTCACGGTGATCGATGCGCTCGTGATACCGGTACCGCTGATGGTGATCGTCGCGCTACCGTCGTTGTTGTCGCTGTCCTCGGCGGCGCTGACCGTCACCGTCTGATCGCTTTCCCAGTTGCCGTCTCTCCCACCGGTGAAGGTCAGCGTGTTCTGATTGCCCGCCACATCGGCGTCGGTATCGATCGTGATCGAGCCGGTCGCTGTCAGAGTGACCGTCCTGTCGCTTGTCGGGTCGGATGCCAGTCTCAAGGCGAAGGTCCCCGAGCCGCCTTCGCTGACACTCCAAGCCGTGGGGGATGGGACCACGCCGACATCCTGCGCCGACGCCGATAGCGAAAACGCCAGCATCGATGCCCCGATCAGCAGATAGCCTTGCAAGCGGCGAGCGAAACCCGGCCCCGAATCCGGTATCGATGAGCGGGAGAAAAACGGGATCGCAAGATGACCTGTGTTTTTTCTACGAGGGGACCTACGAGGCAGAGTAAGGAGAACTGCAAGGAGGGAGAAACATCGAAAGCCTGCCGGCTGCCTGCCCAAGCGATCCCATCGATCATCCGATCGATGATGAGTATCGGGGCTCGCTCTCATCGTTTTCCTCCCCTTGGTTTCAGCCGATGCGCTTCATCGATAGAAACACCTGAGTATCGGAATATCCATCGATCTTTTCTTTCGCCGATAGGGGCTCTTTTCAATTTCAAGATGGATGACGAGGGGACTTCAAATTAGTTGCCATGATGATGTGCTATTTCGGCGAAAAAATCAATCGATCCTTCGGCCCGATGATACAGATGATGCAAACGATGCACCCTCCATCGAATGCACTCGATCGGCGGCGGGGATGGTTTGGATCATCCGGGTCGATCGCCCGACGGCCAAACGAGCGCGGAAATCCTCACCGGAACTCCATACTATCCCGGTAGGCGCTGGTTGCGCTGTTATTGACCAAGGCTCCGCCACCACCGGTTCGGGTCAGCACCTGCACGCTGAAGGGATGATCGGATCTCACCTCGCAAGAGAGCGTCATCCCCTGCCAACGGTGTCCGATCATCGAAGACAGCTCCTGCGTTTGTAAATGTCTCGTATGCGCTCGCCCGATGAGCCCCAACACCCCGCTATATAAAGTTCCGTCATCCTCGTAGCATTCGAACACCACATCGGTGCAGTCGTTCCCACCCTCGCAGCGGATACGAATATTGCTCAGATCCGAATCATCCGGCGAGGGGATCGATTCGATATCCACCCGATGATAGGTCCGGCCCAAGGCATCGGCCACCTCGGCGCTGCGAAGGGATTGGGTGTTGTTGACCAACACTCCGTCTCCGGAGCGGGTCCAAATCTGCCCGCTGACGATCTCCTGGGATCTCAAAGAGCAAAGGAGACGGCCTTTGCCGCTCCAATCGCCACCGACGATGGAAACGACATCCCGGGTGCTCAACACCCTTGCGCCCATCGACGGTATGGGGCTCATCCGGCCTCGATAGATGGTGCCGTCCTGGGCGGTGCAATCGAGGAAAACATCGCAGGGCACGCCATCCTCCTTGCAGCTGATGCGAATGGTCGTCGTATCCTGCGCATTCGGAGGAGAGATGGCGGGGATCGCACCTCTTGACTCCCACGCCAAGGAGGGATTGGACTCGATGGCGATGACGGAGAGCTGCGTCGTCATGCCCGCATACTCCTCCGCTCCGGCGGCGACGATCGACACTTCCGTGCGGCTATATCGATTGTCTCGGTTGGCGCTGACGATCACCAACTCTTCTTGTGCCCAATTCGATAGTCCGAAGACGAGTTTGTTCTGAAAGCCCTCCCTCTTCGAATCGGTATCGACCCTGATGTCGGAATTCGAGGGCTGTATCAAGGTCAGCGTCACTTCCCCGCTCGGCCTCGTCGCCAGCCTCAAGGTGAAGATGCCGCTATCGCCCTCGGAGACCGTGATTTCCCTCGATGGGAACAATATCAAGCCGGGAGGGGGGTCGTCGTCGATCACCGAGACCGGCAGTTCGTTCTCGATCCGGATATAACCTCCACCCGAGGCCATCAATGAAATGGTGGCTCGATCTTCGATGGCATCGTTATCCTGGGCGGCGAAGACGCTGACCGGTCGGGGGATATTCCAGTTCTGCGAGGTGAATATCAGGGAATTCTGGTTGCCGGGGCGATTCGCATCGGTATCGAACCTGATATCGGGATTCGACGTCTGCGATAAAACCACATTCACCTCGGCCCCGGGACGAAGCGATAGCCGCACCGTGAAGGTGCCGCTTTCACCCTCGTTCAAGGTGAGATTCTTGGGGGACAGGATCAAGGCGCTGCCGAAGGTATCGTTATCGATCACCGTTACATCCACCCTGCCCTGGGCGATGTCATATCCGCCGCCCGAGGCGACCAGTTCGATCCTCACCGTATCGTTCGAAAAATCGGCATCCTCGCCGACGACGACCTCCACCGGCTGTTCCGTGCCCCAGTTCGCAGGCGTGAAGATCAAGGTATCGGAGTCGAGGGTCACATCGCTATGGTCCGGCAATATGAAATTCACCGTCACATTGCCTCTCGGTCGCGTCTTCAACCTCACTTCGAAGCGACCGCTTCCACCCTCTTCCAAGGTCATCGAGGGATCGGAGACGATCAAGGCGTAATCGTCGAGCGTCGGCGGCAAGGGATCCCCCCTGTCGATCACCGTGACCGGTACGATCCCGGTACGTCCCTCGTAATCCCCGCCGCGGGCCGTGAGAGGAATTTCCGTATCTTCGTTGGATAGATCGCTATCTTCGATGGCTCGAACGATGACCTCTCGGGGGGTATTCCAATTTTCGATATTGAAGGTCAGGCTTGAGAGGGATACTCTGATATCGCTATTCAGCGGTCGGCCGATCATCACCTCGACCGTGTCGCTCGGCTCGGTTGCGAGCCTCAAAGTGAATCTGTCGCTGCTTCCTTCGTCGATCACCACCCTGTACGGGTCAATCACCAGCCCCGGGCGATCGTCATCGCGGACCTCTATCTGCATTTCCCCTCGGACATTGACGTAATCCGATCCCCTGGCAATGAGCGTGAGGGTCACTCGTTCATCGGTGGCATCGTGATCGTTGGCGGTGGATACGGTAACTGTTTGAGGAACATTCCAATTCCGGGGATCGAAGTCCAACTCACTCCGGTCGAGCGTTATATGCCCGTTCGACAGCCCGATCAAAACCACCCTCACATTCCCGCTCGGCACGGTATCGAGCATCACGGTGAAGGAAGCCCTCGAACCCTCGCTGATCGTCAATAACTGCGGGGAAATCGTCAACCCGGGAGCCTGCGCTTGCACCTCGGGGGGATGCCCGGCGATGACGACAAGGGCCAAGACCAGCGCGATCATCCCCTCTTTGATCCTCTTCATCATGCTTTCTCCTCGACCCTCGATGGCACTGCGACGGCGATAAGGCGCTTGGGCGACCGATTTCAAAAGGCATTCGCTCGAAAAACCGCCAAAAGAAAACGCAAAGAAAATTATAAGTCAAATACCGACCGATGATGATCGCCCGCATCCGCCGCCTTCGGATTGCGCTCGATATCCATCTTGGCCGATGTCTTGCGCGACCCACCGATGGAAGATCGAGAGCGCTAGATGCGATCCCGCAAGGCGTAGAAGAGCATCCCGAGAACCAGCAAGGGATGCCGCAGGCGGGTGCCGCCGGGGAAAGGGCGATGCCTCAAACTCGCCAGCACATCGAAACGTTCCGCCGTTCCGCAAAGCGCCTCGGCGATCAACACCCCGGCGATCTGGCTCAAGGCGACCCCGTGCCCGGAAAAGCCCTGCGCGAAAAAACCGTTCGGCGGCAATCTTCCCACATGCGGCAGGCGGCTCATGGTGATGGCCAGCTGTCCGCTCCACGCATAGTCGATCCCCACCTTTGCAAGCTGCGGGAAAACTCTCGATAGATATCGACGAACGAAATCCTTCGGGGTGGACAGGGGGCGACGGGACCAAGTCTCGCCGCCGCCGAAAAGAAGGCGATGATCGTGGCTCAAGCGGTAATAATCGACCACGAAGCGGGTGGAATGAACGCAAGCCCCGCTCGGGATCAAGGATCGCGCCCGGGATTCACCCAATGATTCCGTGGCCAGCATATAGCTGGTGATCGGCATGATACGGGATTCGATGCGAGGCTCGATGCCACCGAGGTAGGCGTTACCCGCCAATATCACGTAGCGCGCACTCACCTCACCGCTCATCGTGCGCAGCGATGCGGGTTGTGACCAACGAATCGACTCCACCTTCGAATGCTCGAATATCCTCACTCCAAGCTTGGACGCCGCCCGTGCCATCCCCAAGGCGTAGCGCAAGGGGTGCAGATGGCCGCCGCCCGCATCCATGCGTCCCCCGGCGTATTCATCGCTGGCGACCTCGGCGCGCATGGCTTGGCGATCGAACATCCGAAAGCCTTCGTATCCATAGCGCTTTAGGCAAAACTCCGCCTCGCGCTCGATAGCGGGGATATGGCGGGAGCGGATGCATGCCAGTAGATTCCCCGGTCGGTATTCGCATTCGATCCCGTGGCGGGCGATCCGCTCAGCGATCAGGGATTTGGCCTCTTCGCACAGATTCCACAAAATGCGGGCGCGCTCGACGCCCAAGGTGGCCTCGAGGGCATCGGCCGATCCGCGAAGACCGCTCCCGATCTGGCCGCCATTGCGCCCGCTCGCCCCCCAACCGCAGCGATGGGCTTCGAGCAAGATCACCGAATAACCCCGCTCGGCCAGATACATCGCGGCCGAAAGACCGGTATATCCCCCTCCCACCACGCAGACATCGGCACTGTGGGAGCCTGCGAGAACCGGAGTCGGCGGCGGATCGGGGATGGTCGCGGCGTACCATGAATCCGGCCAATCGCTACCGGGGGTAGCCTTATGAGTCGTGGTGCTCGTAGCGGAGGATGACTTTTCCATTGCCCAAACCGGTGTTTGCGAATGATCCGTCTCGGTGGTCGAAGCCCTCGAGCGGACGGCGCCTCGATCGAAGGATCCCTCGACGATCATCGACGCTCGAGATCGCAAGGTCGGCGAAGTCCGCAAGGCCTCGAATCCGAGCGCCGGCCTCGGTAACTCGCTCGGAAAGACCCTCGCCCATGATCGGGGCTCGTTTTCGGCAAGATATCACATAAAGGATCGCTAGCGGTTAAAATCCCGCATCGAATTCTCGCTCGGCATTATTTTCGTTCTTCTTGCACCGCAGCGAGCCCGGGTTTTTCTCGAAACGCGGCAGCGGGTATTTTTTGTCGATTCGCAGCGCCCATTCGCCTGATGAAGCCCTTTGGATCCGATCTTCATGGAGGACTTTTCGATGAGTGGTAATGTCATTGCCCATGCCGCTTGGCTCCCGATTCTCTTCGGGATCTTGGGATTGGGTGTCGCTTGGTGGGTCTACAAGAAGGTATTGGAGTACCCGGCGGGCACCGATGCCGTCAAGGAGATCGCCGACGAAATCCATCTCGGGGCGATGGTCTTCATGCGCCGCGAATACAAGATGCTCGCCATCTTCTGCGTGGTCCTTCTCGTCCTGCTGTTGTTCACCTTGGGCGTCCAAACCGCCATCGCCTTCGTGGTCGGAGCCTTGACTTCGGCCGGCGCCGGCTATATCGGGATGAGCACCGCCACCCGCGCCAATGTGCGCACCACCACCGCAGCTCATACCCGCGGATCCGCCGAGGCCCTGACCGTCGCCTTCTTCGGCGGCTCGATCATGGGGCTGGCGGTGGCCTGCTTGGGGCTGCTGGGCTTGGGGCTTCTCTACCTGTTCTTCGGTAGCGATCCACACACCGCTCATACCATCCACGGTTTCGGCATGGGGGCATCGAGCGTCGCTCTTTTCTCGCGGGTCGGGGGCGGCATCTACACCAAGAGCGCGGATGTGGGGGCGGACTTGGTGGGCAAGATCGAAGCGGGGATCCCCGAGGACGACCCCCGCAACCCCGGCGTCATCGCCGATAACGTAGGCGACAACGTGGGCGATGTCGCGGGCATGGGATCGGATATTTTCGAGTCCTATTGCGGATCCATCATCGCCACCATCGCCATCGCCTCGACGCTCACCTTGGGCGGTTTGACGGCGGTCGGCGGGGCGGAGATCGCAGGTTCCGAAGAGATGCAAGAACAACTGAGAGGGGATTTGATGTTCTTGCCCTTGGGGTTGGCTTCGCTCGGGCTCTTATGTTCGATCGCCGGGATCCTGGCGGTACGCTCCTTCTCCTCCCGGCAGCCGGAGGTGGCGCTTCGCATCGGCACCATCGGCGCCACCGTGCTCTTCATCATCACTTCTTTCTTCGTCATCACCAATCTGATCGGGGTCGACAAGAATGTCTGGTGGGCGGTGGTCTGCGGGGCGATCGGCGGGGTGATCATCGGGCTCGTCACCGAACATTTCACCTCCGGCTCACCGGTACGGGAAATCGCCCGCGCCGGAGAGACCGGCCCGGCCACGGTAGTCATCTCCGGCCTTTCGGTGGGGATGCGCTCGGTGGCGATCCCGCTGCTGACGATCTGCGCGATCATCGCGGTCTCCAACTACACCGTCGGTCTTTACGGTGTCGGAGTGGCGGCGGTCGGGATGTTGGCGACGGTGGGGATCACCATGGCCATCGACGCTTACGGACCGGTGGCGGACAATGCCGGGGGGATCGCGGAGATGGGGGGATTGGGGCCGGAAACCCGGGCGATCACCGATTCCTTGGACGAGCTCGGCAATACCACCGCGGCCATCGGCAAGGGCTTTGCCATCGGCGCTGCGGCGCTGGCGGCGCTGGCCATCATCACCGCCTTCGTGGCCGAGATCAAAAGCGAAAACCCCGATTTCCAACTGGCCTTGAGCAACCCCAAGGTGCTGATCGGATTGCTGATCGGAGGGGTGATTCCCTTCTACCTCGCCTCTTTGACCATGGATGCGGTGGGCAAGGCGGCCTTCGAGATGATCAACGAGATCAGGCGCCAGTTCCGCGAGATCGCCGGGTTGCTCGAGGGCAAGGCCAAACCCGATACCGCCCGCTGCATCGATATCGCGACCAGCGCCGCCTTGCGCAAAATGATCCTGCCCGGGGTGATCGCCATCGCCGCCCCTTGGGTGGTGGGCTTCGGGATCGGAGCCGAGGCCTTGGGGGGAATGCTCGGCGGGGCCTTGCTCGGATGCGTTTTGCTCGCGCTGATGATGGCCAACGCCGGCGGAGCGTGGGATAACGCCAAAAAATACGTCGAGAAAGGAAATTTCGGCGGCAAGGGCTCGACCACCCACCATGCCGCGGTGGTCGGGGATACGGTCGGGGATCCCTTCAAGGATACTTCCGGCCCGTCGATGAATATTCTGATCAACGTGATGGCGATCGTCAGTTTGGTGATCGCCCCCTTGTTGTCTTAGATCTGTCGCTTTGAAAAGGCGCGACACCCAAGCGCGATCTTTTCGTCGATCGAAAAAAGGCCCCGGTTATCGGGGCCTTCTTTTTTCAAGAGGCTTCGGCCTTTTATCCCTCGCCCATCGATCGGCGATTGGCGCGCAAAACCCGGTGTGGATGTCAGCGCGACACTTTCACGATATTCAAGAAAGGGTTTCGAGTTTTTTCGGCACCTGTATATTGCGCAGGCGCACATAATCGGGCAAACCGTTGCGATAGGGGGGATAGGCCTCGCCCTCGATCAGCGGTGAAAGATAGCGTCGACAGCCTTCGGTGATACCGAAACCGTCCTCGCTGATATATTCGCGCGGGACTGTCTTCTCGATATTGGCCACATCGGTCAACGCCGCTTCGCCCACCTCCCATCGATAGGGATCGTCGCCGATCCTTTTGATCACCGGCATCACGCCGTTGCGCCCGCTCAGCGCGATATTGACCGCCGCCCGACCCAGCGCCACGGCGTGGTCGAGATCGGTCTGCGAGGCGATATGCCGCGCCGAACGTTGCAGATAATCGGCCACCGCCCAGTGATTTTTATAGCCGAGCCTGTCGGTGACCAGATTGGCGATCACCGGGGCGACCCCGCCGAGTTGGGAATGGCCGAAGGCGTCTTTCAAGCCGGACTCGCTCAAAAAACGCCCTCGGGCATCGCGGACTCCTTCGGAGACCACCACCGAGCAAAAGCCGTCGTTTTTGACCGTCAGGCGAACCTTGTCGATGAATGCCTCCTCGTCGAATTCGATTTCGGGGAAAAGAATGACCTGCGGCGGATCCCCTTGGCGTTTCGCGGCCAAGGCGCCGGCGGCGGCGATCCATCCGGCATGCCGGCCCATCACCTCGAGGATGAAGACCTTGGTCGATGTCGAGGCCATCGAGGCCACATCGAAAGATGCCTCCAAAATGGAAACAGCGACGTACTTGGCGACGGAGCCGAAACCGGGACAGCTATCGGTGATCGGCAGATCGTTATCCACGGTCTTGGGGATGCCGATGGCGATCATCGGATAATCCAATATCTCGCCGATGCGAGAGACCTTGAGCGCGGTATCCGAGGAATCACCGCCCCCGTTGTAGAAGAAATAGCCGATGTCGTGGGCGCGAAAGACCTCGATCAGACGCTCGTATTCGGCTCGATTCTCCTCCAACTCCCCGAGCTTGTAGCGACACGAACCGAAGGCCCCGGCGGGGGTGAATTTCAGCGCCTCGATGGCCTCGTCGCTTTCTTGATCGGTATCGATCAGATCCTCGGCCAGCGCCCCGAGGATGCCGTTGCGACCGGCGAATATCTTGCCGAAGCGATCCGGATGTCGGCGGGCGGTTTCGATGACGCCGGCGGCGGTGGCGTTGATGACCGCAGTCACCCCACCGGATTGAGCATAGAACGCATTGCGGGGCATGATCGCTTCCTCGCGCGAAGAAAAAAGAAAAAATCGACCCTTCGGGATCATACCGAAGGATACAGCCGCGCAAGGGCGCTTTGAATCGACGATGGCGTAAACTTGCGCTTGATAGGGTCGAATCAGGACTAAGGTCGAGTCGGGATAGTGCCGAATCGGGGATAAAAAGCGCTCGATCCCCCTTGCCCCTCGCCCCCTTCCATCTTTGGATCCCGACAGATATCTTCGATGCGTGCCCGAGACTTCATCAGCGGCGAGCCGGCTATGAACGCAGGCCTCGAAGCGGCGCCCTCGTTGCTTCGGCGATCGCCGCTTGCGCGGTGCCCCAAGGATCGTTTTCGCCGTGGCCGACGAGACGATCGAGGCTCGATCCCTTGGATCGGGCGTTGCGGCAAGGCGATGATCGCCTCGATCTGCGGCGGGATCTGTCTGCTAGGCGGGCTCACTGATCGGGCATCGGCGCAGGTCCTGCTTCCCGATATCGATTCCGACTCCGGCGGGATCATCACCGTCGACGAGGAGCGCCGCCTCGGCGAGGCGTTCATGCGCTCTTTGCGCACTCGCATGACGATCATCGACGAGCCGCCCATCGACGAATATATCGAGGGCTTGGGCAATGCCTTGGCCGCGAATTCGGATCGTTCCCGAGATATCGACTTCACCTTCTTCGTGGTCGACGACGGCGAGATCAACGCCTTCGCCGCCCCCGGGGGCTATATCGGCATCTACGCCGGATTGATCCTCGCAACCCGTAGCGAGGGCGAACTCGCCTCCGTCATCGCCCACGAGATCGCCCATGTATCGCAGCGTCATATCCTCCAGAGCCTGGAGCGCAGCAGCCGGGCGAACCTGCCGACCATGGCCGGGATTTTGGTCGGGTTGCTCCTTGGCAGCCAGAACCTCGAAATCGGACAGGCGGCGGTGGCCGGGGTGATCGGTTCGGCAATGCAAGGGCGTATCGATTTCACCCGCGAAAAAGAGGCCGAAGCGGATCGGATCGGTATCCGTTTGCTGGCAAAGGCGGGCTTCGATCCCTTGGAGATGGCGAATTTTTTCGAGATCCTGCAGCGAGATTCCCGCTTCCGACAACGCCCCCCATCCTTCCTTTCGACGCATCCGATCACCGGCGCTCGTCTCGCCGAGGCGCGGGGTATCGCCCGCGGCCTCCAAAAAGGGGAGCCCCCCGATCCCATCGACTATCACGCGGTGCGTACTTGGCTGCGGGTGCGAAACGCGCAGGACCCTCGAAGTCTGCCGCAAGGGATCGAGGAAGAAGCGGCGGATATCGACGATCGAGCGGGAGATGACAACGAGGCCGAAAGAGCGGCGATTCGCTATGGCCGGGGGCTTACTTCGATGCGCTTGGGCCGGGAAGACGAGGGGCGAGAGGCGATCGCCCGTTTGGTCGAGAAATACCCCCGCACCCTCGCCTTTCGTTCGAGTCTGGGCGAAAGCCTGCTGCGATCGGGGAAAAACGCCCAAGCCATCGAGCTCTACGCCGCCGGGGCCGATCGGTTGCCGGGCAGCCCGGGAATGATCGGGCACTTCGCCAAGGCCTTGATCGACGACGGGCAAGCGCAGCGAGCGCTGGATAAGATCGATGGTTTCGCTCGCCGAGGAAGGGTCGACGCCCGCCTCCAACGGCTTAGAGCCCAAGCCCTGCAAATGCTCGGGCGGGAGGTGGATAGCCGGATGGCTCTCGCCGAATCCTACGCCCTCTCCGATCGACTCGCCGATGCCATCGGACAGCTCGTTTTGGCTTCGAACGCCGAGAAAAATGGCAGCAGACGAAGCCGCTATCGCCTGTCTCGCATCGACGAGCGGCTCGCCGAGCTGCGGGCCGAGCAAGATCGCCGACGCTGACGAGTCTTGCCATGAATCAGGCCTCCTCCTTCCCCTTCATCTGCGAGAAAGGACCCGCCATCGGCTCGCAAGGGATGATCGTCACCAATCATCCGCTGGCATCGGCCGCCGGTGCCGGGATATTGCTCGAGGGCGGAAATGCCATCGACGCCGCGATCGCCTCCCTCTTCGTCCTGACCGTGGTCGAACCGATGATGGTGGGGATCCTCGGCGGCGGCGTCGCCCACCTGCGCGATGCCGACGGACGGCACCTCATCATCGACGGCCTCGGCTGCGCTCCGGCGGCGGCCCATGAGACGATGTACACCCCGGCTTTGGAGCGAGCGGGGGCGCAAAGCGGGCTGCCGGGGATCGAGACCGTCGGCCGGGAAAACCTGATCGGGGGAAAGAGCGTTGCGGTACCCGGGGCGTTGGCGGGGTGGTGCAGCGCCTTGGAGCGCTTCGGCTCTTTCGATCTCGAGGATATCTTGGCCCCGGCGATTCGTTTTGCCGAACGCGGATTCATCATCACCCCCTATCTCGCCGACTGCATTTCGGATCAGGCGGAGGATCTTGCGCGCGATCCGGGCCTTGCGGCGCGCTTCCTGCCCGCAGGCTCGCCCTTGGAGGCGGGGGAGCGGCTGGTTCAAGCACAATACGCCGATACCTTACGCCTTGTCGCCAAGCACGGGCCGGCAGCGCTCTACCACGGCGCCTTGGGCGAGGACTTCGTGCGAAGCGTGGCCGACGAAGGCGGCTTGGTCGACGCCGATGACCTCGCCGCCTATCGGGTGATCGACCGGGATCCGATCTGCGGCGATTATCGGGGTTTCGATATCTTGGGACCCCCTCCGCCCGCCTCGGCCGGTGTGCATATCGTGCAGATGCTCAATATCCTCGAAGGCTTCGATTTGAGGCGGATGGGTTTTGGCAGCGCGGATACGACGCACCTGCTGGCCGAGGTCATCAAGATCGCCTTTGCGGATCGAAGCGTGGCCACCGCCGATCCCGATTTCGTCGAGGTGCCGGTCGATGCGTTGATCGACAAAGCCTACGCCGCTCTCCGGCGAGACGAGATCGACATGGCAGGCGCCCGTCGATATTGGCCTTCGATCTTTCAAGGGGAATCGAGCTCCACGACCCATATCACCGCCGTCGACGCCAAGGGAAATGCGATCGCCACCACCCAAACCATCAACGGACTCTTCGGGGCCTGCTTCGAGGTACCGAAGACGGGGATGATCGCCAACAACTATCTCTTCAACTTCGATCCCCGGCCGGGGCGCGCCCTCTCGATCGCCCCGAGGAAACGGGTATTCACATCGATGGCCCCGATGATGGTGCGTCGAGATGGCCGGCTGACCCATGCGCTCGGACTCCCCGGCGGGTTGCGTATCTTCCCTTGCGCCATGCAATCTCTGGTGAATCTGATCGATCATGCGATGCCCTTGCCGGAGGCGGTCGAGGCCCCTCGTATCTGGACCCAAGGCGGGGCGCTTGAAATCGAAGCGGGGATTTCCGATGCGGTCGAGGAGGCATTGATTCGCCGGGGACACGAAGTACGACGGGTAAAAAGGATCGCAGGCGGCATGAATGCGATCGCCCGGCAAGAGGACGGCAATCTGATCGGCGCCGCATGCCGGCGAGCCGACGGGGTGCCGGTGGGGATCGGCGGCGGACTGGCCCGTCCCGGGGTGCGCTTTTCGATCCGCTAAGAGGGAAGTCTCGGGTCTTGACCGGGGCGCCAAGGGGTGCAAGATGGGAATGCTTGGATAGGGATGCGGGATCGAAGAGCGTCCTTGGCGCCTTAGCCTTTGGAAGACCGAAGATCTTTGCAACGCTCGCCTTGTTGACACCGAAGGACTATCGGATGCCCGAAACCATCGCGCTCCTCGATGCGATCGATGAGCGAATCGTCGAACGGATGCGATCCCTGCTACCCCCGGGTTTTTCGCTGATCCACGCCCGATCTTGCGATCCGACAACGAAGGCCGGCGAGCAAGAGCGGCTAGAGGGGTTGATCGCGAACGCCGACTATGCGATCTCCGGTCAAATAGCGGTCGACGCCCGAACATTGAGAGCGGGGAAAAGGCTCAAACTCCTGCATAAGTGGGGAGTGGGGATCGACAATCTCGATCTCGAAGCCGCTCGCTCCCTCGGTATCCGGGTCGCCCGCACCACCGGGAGCAACGCGCTGCCGGTGGCGGAGTTCGCTTTGGGGCTGATCCTGGCGACCTTGCGCAATATCCCGCAAGGGCATCGCTCATTGAACGAAGGGCGGTGGGAACAATCCTCGGCCGGGGGCACCCCCTTTCTACTCTCCGGCAAGACGGTGGGGATGATCGGCTTCGGGGCCATCGCCCGCAGGCTCGCAGGATTGCTGCGGGGTTTCGGTTGCGAATCGCTCTACCACAAACCCCGTCCCTTGCCCCCCGAGGAGGAGCGCAGGCACGGCGCTCGCTTCGCTTCGTTGGCCGAGCTGCTCGAACGCTCCGATATCGTCTCCCTCCACTGCCCGCTCGACGAGCGGACTCGCCATCTGGTGGATCGGGATTTTTTGGCGGCGATGAAAAAAAATGCGGTGTTGATCAATGTCGCCCGAGGCGAGGTGGTGGTCGAAGAGGCGCTGATCGAGGCCCTTGCCCAAGGCCGACTGAGAGGGGCGGCGATGGATGTATTCGAGATCGAGCCTTTGGCGGCGAACAGCCCGCTCCTCGGGGTCGATCGCTTGATCATCACCCCTCATATCGCGGCGATGGCCGCCGATAATTTCGAGCCGACCGTACGCCGGATGTTCGGCAATATCTTGGCCTTCTCGCAAGGAGAGGCGATCCGAAAGGGCGATGCGGTGATCTGAGAATCCCCTTGTCACCGCCCCCGCCCGCATCCCGATAAGCGAGGCCGGCGTTGGCGATTGCCGAATGGCTTCGCTCCTCGAGCACTCATGGAATGCATGCCGACGGCGGGGATTCCCAAGGCTCCGCTCCGCCTCGGGCGTTGCCGCCGAGGATCCATCAAAAGCGTCGAGCGGCGAATCGCAGGGGCCTATGTCAAACCCCGATATCGCCCCCGGCATCGACCCTCGAGGCTTGTCCTCGATATCCGTTTCGAGATATCGACATAATGCCCGGCGCAAAGAATTCATCGTTTCTTTTCAAGTATGTTATTTTTACCGGCTGCAGCACCTACACTGGCTGCAGCACCTACGAATTGCGGGCACTTCAAGCACCGCATAAACATCCATATCGAGAATTGTCGAATCGGAGGATCGAGATGAAAAAAGTATTGATCGCTATCACGGCGATTGCCGCGACGACCCTTTGTGGATCCGCAATGGCCGAACGCTATGTGATGATCACGCATACCCAAGGGACCGACCCCTTCTGGCCGGTGGTCGAAAAAGGCGGGCGCGATGCCGCCAAAGCCGTCGGCGCCGATTTCGAGTACAACTTCGCCCCCAGCGGTGACATGGCGGATATGGCCAAACTAATCGAAGCGGCCACCGCCACCCAACCCGACGGTCTGATCATCTCCCTGCCCGACCCCGATGCCCTCGGCAATGCAATCCGCTCCGCGGTCGATTCCGGCATCCCGGTGGTAACCATCAACTCCGGCTTGGAGAGTTCCGGCAAGCTCGGAGCCTTGATGCACGTGGGTCAACCCGAGCGTTTGGCGGGAGAGAACGCCGGCAAACGGGCCAAGACCGAGGGCGCCACCAAAGCCCTGTGTCTGAACCAAGAGGCTTTCAATACCGCGCTGGTCGATCGCTGCAGCGGCTATTTCGATGCCATGGGGGCGGATCTCAACATGATCGACGTCTCCAACGATACCGCGCAGATCAAGACGCGTACCGCCGCTGCATTGCAGGCCGATCCATCAATCGACGCCCTGCTGGCCGTCGGCCCCCACGTCTGCGAAGCGGCGGCCGAGGCGGTGGACGAAGTCGGGACCGAGGTGCATCTATCGTGCTTCGATTTGAGCCCGGGGGTGATGAATCTGATCGATTCGGGCAAGGTGATGTTCACCATCGATCAGCAGCAACGCCTCCAAGGCTATATGCCGGTCATCGTGCTTCACCTCTACAACACCAATGCCGGGATGCTGCCCGGGGCCAATATCCCCTCCGGTCCGGGCTTCGTGGATGCATCCAACGCCTCCGCGGTGGTGGCACAAGCGGGCGTCAATCGCTGATTTCTTCGATAGTCGAAGGATATGCTGCCATCGATAATCCCACGGGGTCGCTTTCTTGCGACCCCGTGTTTTTTTGACGATCGTCCAATACGGCATCCGGTGCAAGACCATGGCATCCGAAGCGAAAACCACCACGGCGAAACGTAGCGAGTCCGATCGGCGGCAACGCCGGGGGATGCTGGCCGCCTTGATCAACCGGCCGGAGATCGGGGCCACCGTCGGGTTGTTGCTGCTGCTGATCTTTCTCGGGGTGGTCGCAGGCAATGTCGTCTACAACCCCTTGGGGATCAAGAACAATCTTTCGATCATCTCTCAGCTCGGCATCATCGCCACCGGTGCCGCCTTGCTGATGATCGCCGGGGAATTCGATCTATCGATCGGATCGATGATCGGTTTCGCCGGCATGTCGATGGCCATGATGCTCAAATGGGGGCTGCCCTTCGGCCTCGGCGAGGCGACCCCCTTCGCCGCCTTCACCATCACCTTGTGCATGACGCTCGCCATCGGCTGTTTGATCGGCAATATCGTGGTGCGCTCGGGATTGTCGTCGTTCATCGTCACCTTGGCCTTCCTGTTCATTTTGCGGGGCTTGACCGAGGTATGTTTTCGCACCTTCAACGAGGGCTCGACCCAGATTTCGGGTCTTCCGGACTTCAAAGAAAGCGATTGGTTCGCCTATCTTTTCGGCGGCGAGACCTTTCAGTGGCTATTCGATTTTCTTTACTGGATCGGCTGGAATGTCAATCGCTTGGGAAATCAGTGGGTGACCGGACTCGATGCACGCTTTGCTTGGTGGCTTGCAATCTCCGTCGCCGCTTATATCGTGCTCTCGCGCAGCCAACTCGGGAATTGGATCTACGCCACCGGGGGCAATCGCGAGGCGGCTCTTGCCAACGGAGTGCCGACCCGCAAGGTCAAAATCGGGCTGTTCATGTTCACCGCCTTTTGCGCCACGGTTTTCGCCGCCTGTCAGGTATTCGATACCAATACCGCGGACGCCGCGAAAGGGAATCTGAAAGAACTCGAGGCGATCGCGGCGGCGGTGGTGGGAGGGGCCATTTTGACCGGCGGCTTCGGGACCGTGATCGGGGTCGTGCTCGGGGCTTTGATCTTCGGCCTCGTGCAAAATGCCGTTTTCTACATACCGTGGATCGACGGCTCTTACTACCGGGTATTCTTGGGCACCGTACTGTTGATCGCGGCGTTTTCGAACGAGAATATCCGCAAACGCGTCACCGGAGGACTGTGATGTCGGCGGCGACCCGACCTGTCATTCGTATCGAAAATCTGGTCAAACGCTTCGGCGGATTCACCGCCTTGAACGGGGTCTCGCTCGATGTCTATCCCGGCGAGGTGCACGCCTTGCTCGGCGATAACGGCGCCGGCAAATCCACGCTCATCAAAACCCTGGCCGGGGTATTCCCCCCCACCGAGGGCACCATCTCGGTCGATGAAAAAGCGGTGAATTTTCGATCGCCCAGGGACGCATCGGATGCCGGCATCGGCACCGTCTATCAAGATCTGGCCTTGAACGGCTTGGCTTCGGTGACTCGCAATTTTTTCATGGGCCGCGAGCTCTTCGTCGGACCGCCGATATTCGGTTTGATGCGCATGGCCGAGATGGATCGCATCACCCGCGAAGAGATGCTCAAACTCGGCATCGATATTTCCGATCCGAGCCAAGCGGTGGGCACCATGTCCGGGGGACAACGCCAAACGCTGGCGATCGCCCGCGCGATCCACTTCGGGGCCAAAGTCCTGATCTTGGACGAGCCGACCTCGGCGCTGGGACAAAAGCAGCAGATGGAAGTGCTGAAAACGATCAAACGGGTGCGGGATCTCGGTCATATCGCGATCATCTTGATTACGCATAACGAAGTGCACGCCGAACTGATCGCCGACCGCTTCACCTTCCTCAGCCTCGGCGAGGTGATCGGAGCGGGAACCAATGCCGATCTCGACAGCGCCGATATGCGCCGATTGATGGCCGGCGGGGCCGAACTCGCCCACCTCTCCGAGGAATTGGCGACGACCTCCTGAAACGATCCGGTTTTTCGATATCCCTTTCGATATCTCTCGACGTTTTTTCAATCTTCTCCGATACCCTCTTTCTCTTTATTTTTTCCTTATCCCTCGATACGCTTCGAATCCCTCCGACTCCCTCGGCGGGACTCGATCGCCGACAAAAAAATCAGGGGCGGCGGCGTTTTTCCCCGTCGAAAAACCATCGAAAACCATCGATGACTCTATCCTCGCCTTGAAAAACCAATCGCTTGGAGATTCGCCCTTTCGCTCGGATCATCGAGCATCGGGACGAAGAATTCGGATGCGAACGCCCCTGGCAGGTTGCGATGTGGGTTGCGATGCGGCGGGCGTATCGATGCGATATCGGGGACGGATTCCATCACCATAACGACGATCTTCGAAAAAAACGGTCAAGGATTCGATCGATCCTTCGATCCGAGGCCTTTACAATCCCCATCCCATCGAATACCCCGATGGTCCGGCTCTCGATCGAGCCTTCGGTCTGCGATGCCTCGATCACCTTGAAATACGATCCGAAATACCCGGCAACGATGAACAACGACAACCTCTACGATCTCTTGGCCTCGGGCTTTGCCGAGGACCACCGGGCTCCTTGCCTGATCACAACGCAAGGCCACCGCTGGAGTTGGTCGGATATGCAGGCCGAATCGGCGCGCTACGCCCATCTCCTGAAGGCACAAGGCGCCGCTCCCGGTGAACGCGTGGCGGTACAGGTGGATAAATCGGCGCAGGCCTTGGCTCTTTATCTCGCCTGCTTGAGGGTCGGGGCGATCTATCTGCCGCTCAATCCCGCCTATCCGGAGCGCGAGCTGGATCATTTCCTGAGCGATGCCGAACCGGCGGTGGTGGTCGGTCGGCCGCTTTTTCTCGATGCGCTGCGCCCCTTATGCGAAAAATACAAGGTGCGCTCCCTGCTCGGCCTCGGGGCCGACGGCGAGGGTTCGTTGATCGAGCAAAGCCGGTCGCTGCCCCGAGATTTCACCACCTCGCCCCGAAAAGGCGACGATCCGGCGGCGCTGCTTTATACCTCGGGCACCACCGGTCGGCCCAAAGGGGCGATGCTCACCCACGCCAATCTCTCGTCCAATGCCCGAACGCTGCATGCCGCTTGGGGCTTTCGCGCCGACGATGTATTGCTGCACGCCCTGCCGATCTTCCATGTCCACGGGCTTTTCGTGGCCTGCAACACCTCCTTGCTCAACGGCTCGGCGATGCTCTTTTTCCCGGACTTCGACGCCACCCGGATTTGCCGAGCCCTGCCCCAAGCGACGATTTTCATGGGCGTTCCCACCTACTACACGCGCCTGCTCGCCCGAGAGGAACTCACCGTTTCGCTTTGTCGGGGGATGCGCCTGTTCATCTCCGGCTCCGCTCCTTTGCTCGAACAAACCTTCTTGGCCTTCCAACAGCGCAGCGGACACAGGATCTTGGAACGCTATGGCATGACCGAATGCGGCATGAGCACCTCGAATCCTCTGGAGGGGGAACGCCGGGCCGGTACCGTCGGACGCCCTCTGCCGGGGGTCGATCTGCGCATCGTCGACGACGAGGGACGCCGACTCGCCGCCGGCGAGGTCGGCGGTATCGAGTTCAAAGGACCGAATGTTTTCTCCGGCTATTGGCGCATGCCCGAGGCCAGCGCCAAGGAATTCACCGCCGATGGCTATTTTCGTTCCGGGGATCTCGGCTATGTCGACGATGATGGCTATATCACCATCGTCGGTCGCAGCAAGGATCTGATCATCAGCGGCGGCCTCAATATCCACCCCAAGGAGGTGGAACTGCTGATCGATCGCTTGCAAGGGGTGGAGGAATCGGCGGTCATCGGCTTGCCCCATCCGGATTTCGGCGAGCAGGTTTGCGCGGTGATCGTGCCCTCGACCGAGGCCCCGACCCTCGATGAGGGCGAGATGATCGAGCATCTCAAACGCGATCTGGTCAACTACAAAGTCCCCAAGCGGATCTTTTTCACCGACTCCCTTCCCCGCAATGCGATGGGCAAGGTGCAAAAAAATATCCTGCGGGAGCGCTTCGGCGCCGACGCTTCGAAGACGCCTTAGAACACCTTAGATAGCCGCCGATGATCGACGCCTGCCGGGATTTTGGGGCAATGCCCGCAAGCGATCCGCGAAATCGGGGACGGCGGTGAATACGAAGCGCTTGCCGACCCGGCGGCGAGAAAGCAGACCTGAGGATTCCATCGACTCCAGATCGGTGCGCGCGGTCTGCAAGGCGATGCTCTTGCTGCGGGCGTGATCCTTGACCGTCATCGGAAGGCTCATATTCCGCAACAAATCGCCGACGATGGATATCTGACGAGGATTGAGGATAGCCCCGCCGGCCATCATCTCCTCGATCCGCTTGGCTCGCTCGGCCTTGTGCGCAAGATAGTCCCGCAAATCATCCAAGGCCTTTTCGATCGCATCCAGCTGATGGAGGATGAAATAGATCAGATCGTTATTGTCGGTCTCGACATAAAGATAGGATTTCGCATATCTCGCCGGGGCTCGAAGCAATATGCGGGAGATGGAGATGTACTCGCTCAGCCAATAACCCTTGCGCAACATCGACCAGTAAAAAAGGGCCCTCGCCAAGCGGCCGTTGCCGTCCACGAAATAGTGATCGTAAGCCGCTTGGAAGTGCAGGACGATGGCTCGCACCACAGGATGGATGAAACCCTCGCCGCTTTCTTCGTTGGCGAAACTGCACAGGGCTTCGAGACGACGGGGGAGTTCGCTCGCCGGAGGCGGCCGATGCACCACGCGATCCCGATAGTAAACGGCCACCCGCTTCTCGCCCTTGCGCTGCAAACGACCGGCGTGCTCGGCATGCTCCAAGGTATCGTCGACGATGCTGCGGTGCAGCGATAGAACACCATCCGGCGTGAGGGGTTCGTCGATCAATTCCTTGGCCCGAATCATCGCCTGGTAGTTGTTGAAAACCATCCTCTCGCCATGATTGTTCGGTCGGCGCTCGCTGCGCAGCAATTCTCTCGCTTCTTGACGGGTGGTCGCCGCCCCTTCGAGGAGGCTCGAGGTGATCGCCTCCTCGGCGATCAACGAGGACACCAAATAGCGTCGACCGACGATATCGCCGACGAGCGGATGGTCGATCATCAACTCTCCCCCGGCCTGCTGATCGATTCGGTGCAGGCTTTGCTGCATGCGATCGATATAGCCGAAGCGAAAGGGCTTGCCTTCGGTATCCGTCAAGGGCAGCCTACGAGCGATGGCGAGGCGAGCGATGGCGGTTCCCAACCACCACTGCCGATGGTCGAGTCCTTTAGGCGGCGAAAGACGGCGCATCCGATCCCAATGCAAGTAACGACCCTTCCCATCGGTCGGACGGGCGAGGCGGATGATCTCGTCGAGATCGCCCTTCGACGATTTGGCTCGGGCGAAGAGATCTTGGAAATCAGGAGGATGTTCGGGAATTTTCAAGGGATGATCCTCGGTGGCTCTTTTTATTTTACTGCTAAATTGACATTTATTAGCACCAAATTGACACATTGGCATATTGGCACTTCGGCCCCCGATCCGCCTCGTCGAGGCGAGGGCACCGCCGACTCCCCCCGCTTCGAGATCGATCGATGAGGTCTTTCGCATCGGAGAAAAACGAGAGCGCTCTCGAAGCCGGTCCCTCGATGGCGATCTTTTCATTGCTGCTAAATTGACACTTATTAGCACCAAATTGGCATATTGACATTTAGGTTCCCGGACATTTTTTTCAGGCGCGGCCGCCGAAATCCCCGGCCTCGAGCTCGATCGATGAGGCCTTTTCGCATCGGAGAAAAACGAGAGCGTCCTCGAGGAGAGTCCCTCGGTGGCGATCTTTTCATTGCTGCTAAATTGACACTTATTAGCACCAAATTGGCATATTGACACTTCGACTCCCGACCATCCTTTTCGGATCTTGGCTGCAACCGGGGAGACGACCAAGGATCGCCAAGGGCAAGCCATTGCCTGTCTTTTGGCTATATTCGCCCGAGAATTCGCAAGTCCCCGATAGGAGCCTTGGGCAATCGCCTTCGATTGGCGATGCACCTTTGCCCCTAAGAGCAATCAAGGGCGCCTTTCGAACAAGCCGATCCGGCGAATATCGATATGAAAGCGCGATCTTCGCAACCCGAGGGCGATTTTTCGCTATCCTTCGTTGGTCGCCGGCAATCTCCAAGGTTCGAAGAAAAGCCAAGCGAAGGCTCGAATCCCCCGACAACCACCATGCCGAGACGATCGACAAGGCCCCGTGAAGAGGGTCGAACGAGAAACCCGCATCGACACTTGCGGATCAAGAGCAAGGGCCGAAAACCGACCGGGGCGGTGAATCGAAGAGCCCCTCGACTTCGAGAACTCGGAAGCCTTTCATCCCCGCAAGATTCGATTCGCCGTCGTCGACCACACTCACCGATGACCATGAGGAAAAAGGAGGAGCGGAATGTCCGAATCGAATAGTTACGAAGTCAAGCCGCAAATCGCAAAAAACGCGCTGATCGACGAAGAATGCTATCAAGCCATGTACCGGCAATCGCTGGAGGATCCGGAAGGGTTTTGGGCGAAGATGGCGGACGATCACCTTGATTGGTTCAAAAAATGGGATCGGGTATCGAACTGGAGTTTTCAAGACGGCGTCTCCATCCGCTGGTTCGAAGGGGGGAAGCTGAATGTTTCCTGGAATTGCCTCGACCGCCACCTCGAAGAGCGCGGGGAGAAGATCGCGATCTTGTGGGAAGGGGATCAACCGGGCCAGGAAAGGAGGATCACTTTCAAGGAGCTGCATGGCGATGTTTGTCGCTTTGCCAATGTCCTCAAATCCCGCGGGGTGCGCAAGGGGGATCGGGTCTGTATCTACATGCCGATGGTTCCCGAAGCCGCGGTGGCGATGCTCGCTTGCGCCCGGATCGGAGCGGTGCATTCGGTGGTCTTCGGCGGCTTTTCCCCCGATGCCTTGCGCGATCGCATCATCGACTCCGATTGTCGGATCGTGATCACCGCCGACGAGGGGCCGCGCGGCGGTAAAAATGTCCCGTTGAAAGGCAACACCCATCAGGCACTCGAATCCTGCCCCGATGTCGGCACCTGCATCGTGCTGCGGCGTACCGGCGGCGATATTCCTTGGCGAGAAGGACGCGATATCTGGTACCACGAGGCGATGGAAAACGCCTCCGCCGAGTGCGCCCCCGAGGAGATGGACGCCGAGGATCCCCTCTTCATCCTCTACACCTCGGGATCGACCGGCAAGCCCAAGGGGGTGCAGCACTCCCAAGCGGGATATCTTCTCTACACCACCATGACCTTCCGCTATGTCTTCGATTACCACGAAGGGGATGTTTTTTGGTGTACCGCGGATGTGGGATGGGTCACCGGGCACTCGTATGTCGTCTACTCGCCGCTTTCGAACGGGGCCACGACCTTGATGTTCGAAGGGGTGCCGAACTATCCGGATCACTCGCGCTTTTGGGAGGTCTGCGATCGACACCGGGTCAATATCTTCTATACCGCCCCCACCGCGATTCGAGCGCTGATGGGGCAAGGCAATGAATTCGTCACCCGCACCGAGCGCAAGAGCCTGCGCATCCTCGGCTCCGTGGGCGAACCCATCAACCCCGAGGCTTGGGAATGGTATTACCGCATCGTCGGCGAAGAGCGCTGCCCGATCGTCGACACCTGGTGGCAAACCGAAACCGGGGGCATCCTGATCGCTCCCCTGCCCGGCTGCACCGACCTCAAGCCGGGCTCCGCCACTCGACCCTTCTTCGGCGTCGAGCCGGTGATCGTGGATAACGAAGGAAAGGAACTTTCGGGCGCCGCCGAAGGAGCTTTATGCATCAAACGAAGCTGGCCGGGGCAGATGCGCACCGTCTTCGGGGATCACGAGCGCTTCGTGCAAACCTATTTCTCGACCTTCGAAAACCTCTACATGACCGGGGACGGGGCGCGACGGGACGACGATGGCTACTACTGGATCACCGGACGAGTCGACGATGTGATCAATGTCTCCGGCCATCGGATGGGAACCGCCGAGGTCGAAAGCGCCTTGGTCTTGCATCCGGATGTCGCCGAGGCGGCGGTGGTGGGATATCCGCATCCGATCAAGGGACAAGGGATCTACGCCTATATCACCCTCAACACCGGCGTCGAGCAAAGCGATGAACTGGAAAAATCGCTGGTGCAGACCGTGCGCAAGGAGATCGGACCGATCGCCAGCCCCGATCTCATCCAGTTCGCACCGGGGCTTCCCAAGACCCGATCCGGCAAGATCATGCGCCGCATCCTGCGCAAGGTCGCCATGAACGAGATCGAGGAATTGGGCGATACATCGACCCTTGCCGAGCCTGCGGTGGTCGACGATATCATCGAGAATCGTCGAAATCGCTGAATCCTTGGACAAGCGCAAGGCGCACCCCGACGAGCTGCTCGCGATCTTCGATGCCGGGATCGAGGATCTTCTGCGCGGGCGGTTCGGCGAGGCGGGATCGTCCTTCATGGCGATGTCCCGGCCTTGGATATCGCTGATACACGCCCTTGGAAGAAGGCCGGCGCATGATCCATCGCGCAAGGAGATGGAAGGGGCGATCAGGGCGATCGCCCTTTTCGCCCAAAGATTGTCCTTGAACGTCGCGCTCTCGCTCCGGCAGGCCACGGCTTTCGAAGATCGACAGCGGGCGATGCAAGAAAGCGACCGGGACGGGGTCGGGCAGCAAGGCGCAGGGCTCGACCCGCTCTTTGCGATCGATGCCTACGAACGGATCGTGCGGCAGGCGAATGCCCATTTCCGGCGGCGGGCTCGAGAAGCCCTCTTCGACGATGCCTTGGGGCAGGCCTTCGCCGCCTCGCTGCAATGGCTGGAAAGCGATCCCGAGGTCGCCGCCGGGATCGCTCGCGTCCTATCAAGGCCCGCTTCGGATTCCAATCCCCCATCTTCGGGATCTTCGAAGGCGCAGCGATCCTCGGCACGGCCTTGCGCCGTCGAAGAACGAGCGCTCGACGGGGGCGATCTCCTTATCCACCATCGGGCTCCGGTTGCCAAAAAAGCCGATGCCCTGATCGTCCCCGGCTTCCTCGCCGGATCCTCTCTTTTCGATCTCGATCCGCAATCCTCGGTGATGGCAACGCTGGCCCGCCACGGCATCGACTGCTGGATGCTCGAAAGGGGGCGGGCTTGCAAGGGAGGCGGCAGTCTTTCGCAACAAATCCAAGGTATCGAGCGCGCATTGGATGCGGTGCGTCTTCTCGCCGATTCCCCCTCTTCTAAGGCGATCCATCGCCCGGCCATCATCGGGCATTTTCATGGTGGAACGCTGGCCCTCCTCCACTGCCTGGCCCATCCGGGCAAGGCAAGAGCGCTGGTCACCCTCTCGACCCCGATCGATTTCGCGACCGAAGACGATCTTCTCTCTCACTGGCTACGGGGGCTCGATGGCGAAAGGCTGGTGGGGATCTTCGAAAACCTGCCGGGGGGATTGCCGGCGCTCTTGACGGCGATGATCTCGCCGATACCCGATGACGGACAGGGTCTGTCGGCACTGCCGATAGCGATGGATCGCGCCCGAGCGAGGCATCGAGAGCGCTTGAATGTCGCCCGCCGGATCCCGCCCGAATTCCCCGGCCGATGCTTTCTTTCGATGCAGCGCATGTTCTATCGGGACAATGCCCTGATGACGAAAACGAGCGATATCGGCAAGCGACTCGAAGAGGAGGCGACGATGGTCGGCGCGCGATCCTCGACCCTCGACGATCTCGGTCTGCCGATCCTCAATGTCGTGGCCTGCGAAGATCGCATCGTCCCTCCGGCCGCCTCCCGTCCTTTGGCGAGGATCGCACCGAATGCCCCTCATACCTCGATGGAATACGACGGGGGGCACTTCGATCTCTTCGGCGACGAGGCCGCGCACGATCGACTCTTTCCGAGCATCGCGACTTGGCTCGGTCAAACCCCAACCTGACGAGGGATTCCTCGGCTTGCGATCACGTCTTTTCGTGATCGTCTCTTTTGCGATCGTCCGCCGACGACGAGGCCCTTTGTTGCCGCGCTTGATTCGAATCGGCGCCGGGGGCGAAGGTGGAAAGGGTCTTCAAAAACGCCTTTTGCATCGCTTCCATCCCCGCCGGATCCGGGGTGATGAAAGGACGCATCATCTGCACCGGATCGAATCCCTCGATCCCCGATTGCATCTGCCGGCTAAACGATTGGAGCATCTCCTCCTGCAAAGGCTGCACATTCGGAAGGCCGAAGAATTCCCGCAGTTCCGCCGGTGTCACGTCGAACTCGATATGAATCTTCATATTCTGGCTCCTCTTGGTTATTCGGATTCGGGCGAGCGAGCGCCGATATCGCCTCCCGATCTTAACCCTTACCCTCGGTGCGACAAACGACCTCGCCCTTTGAATCGTGGATTTTGGGATCGGGAATCTTCAAGTCGCGAAATCCGACGACCCTCGAGTCCACGGCCTCGCCTCGATCCGATGATCCCGTCGATCCCCTCGATATACCGTCAACGCATGTGAAGACCGCCGTTGATGTCGTGGTTGGCCCCGGTGATGAACGCCGCCTCGTCGGAACATAAAAAAGCGACGAGGGCGGCGATCTCGAAAGTCTCGCCCAAACGCCCCACCGGAATTCGATCGACGATCTCTTCGAGGATATTCGCCGGTATCTTCTCGACCAACTTCGTGCTCATATATCCAGGAGAGACGGTATTGACCGTCACCCCCTTGCGCGCCACTTCCTGGGCGAGGGCCATCGTGAATCCATGCATCCCGGCCTTGGCCGCGGAATAGTTGGTCTGACCGAACTGCCCCTTGACCCCGTTGACGGAGGAAATATTGACGATGCGCCCGAATCCGCGCACCGTCATACCGTCGATGACTTGGCGAGTCATGTTATACACACCGTCCAAGTTGGTGGTCAGGACCGCATCCCAAGCGTCTTTCTCCAACTTCTTCAAGGTCGCATCCCGAGTGATGCCCGCACAGTTGACCAGAACATCCACCGGACCGATCTCGTCTTGGACCTTCGAGACCCCCCGGGAGCAGGATTCGTAATCCGTGACATCGACCTCTATCAATGCGACCTCCCCTCCATCGGCATGCGCTTGTCGGGCGCTCCAATCCTTGGCCTCGTCGCTGCCGACCGCCTGCGGAAGATCCAGCGCCACCACCTTGAAATTCCGCTGCGACAATCGTTCGCAAATCGAACGCCCGAGTTGCCCCAGCCCACCGGTTACCAATGCAATCCTTCCTGACATCGAAAAACCTCCCTTTGGATCTCGTACTTGGATGTGGATTCATGGCCGCCTTCGGAAGTTCGAATCCGAAAAAAAACCGAAGGCGCAAGGATCGACCTTTCGGCCTCGGTCGAAAAAACGATTCTCCGACTTCGAAGGCGATATGGACAAGATTATGTTGCAGTGCAACAACTCGAATGATACCAGCAAATTCGATCGAACTCGATCACCTCGCTTACCTATCCAAGGGCTTCGAGTCGAAAAAGACCCAAGTCCGAGGGAGTTGGCGATCATCGAGGCGAAGGGCGCCCTCGAGGGTATCGGGTCTCAAGATCAGGCTGGGGGGATCGGATAAAAAGGATCGGATAAAAAGGATCGAGTAAAAAGGATCGAGTAACGATAAAGAGAAGCGGTCGATAACAAGAAGCGGCTCTGCCGATCCTTGGCCGGCATGCCATAGAATCGGTCGACACCGGGGCCCGCTCGAATCCAACGCCAAAGCCCGCAAGCGCGCGGGCGCAAACAATCGATCGATCCCTTAGGGAGTCTTGTTCGGATCTCGATCCGATGGTGGATCGCCGCTATCCGAGATCGGATCGGAATCCGAGGAATGAGTCCTCGCTCCGGCATGATCGGTCTGCAAGGTGCGCTCCAAAGGACCGGTGGCCGCCCGCATCAAGTTGCTCTGCATCTCCTGCCATGCGAAGAGATTGCGCTCGGTGATCTCGCGCATCGCCGAAATGGGATCGCTGCTCATCATCGCCTGCATCTGCCTTTGGAAGCCCGCCTGCTGATCCACGAAAAGGCTCAAACTACGCTCCAAATAGCTGGTCACCGCTCCTTGCAACGAACCGCCATAGAAGCGGATAATCTTCTCGAGCACCTGCTCGCTGAAAATCGGCGTCCCTCCTTCCTCCTGCTCCATGATGATCTGCAGCAAAATGCTGCGGGTGAGATCCTCGTCGGAGCGGGCATCTCGAACCTGAAAAGGAGTCTGCCGAAAGACGAGATCTCGGACATCGCTCAATGTGACATATTTGCTGATCTCCGTATCGTAAAGGCGCCGATTCGGATATTTTTTGATGATGCGGGGCTCGCTCATTTCAAATCCTCTTTGTCGGTCGGTTTGTCGGTCGACACCGAACAAGGGTGCAAAAAACGGTATCGATGGATCGAGCGAGGCAGCGGGGCTCAACCGAGTATCGGGATATGGTACTTATCAATCCGATATCTTGCATCCGCTTCGGCATCGACACCGAGAGGGCTCGCCGACGATACCGCTGCTCATCGACCGGGGCGGGGTGCGTTTTTCGATGCTCCGTTCTCGCCGTCGATCGCAGGTAAAAGGCGCATGGCTTGGCGGAAGCATCCGGCGAGGGATCGATCGGCGCAATATCCTTGCTTGGAAAGTGCCGTATATTGCACCATCGCATTTCCCCGACGCATATCCGCCCTCGTTCGAAGGATGAAGAATCGGCATCGACCCCGATGATATCGACCACCTCTTTTTTCGCCTTCGTCGCCACCCTCGCCTATCTGGTGGCGGCCGTTCGCATCGCCCAAGGGATTGCGAGCGTCCCCGACGACAGCGACGGTTCGGCGGTGCCCCATGATCGGCTCGCCCGCCGGGTCGCCTTGGGCGGCATCGTTTCGCACGCCATTGCCCTTTGGCCCTCGCTCTTCGTCGGGCCGGATCCCTTCGCTCCCGATCTTGCGATCACCCTCTCGCTGGCGGGCTTGATCACCATCGCCATGTTCGTCATCGCCGCCGACCTGCGATGGATGGATCAGGGGGCGGGGATGTTGGTGCTCTCGCTGACTTCCTTCGCCCCCCTCGTACCCGTGATATGGACCTCGCCCCCGGCGGTGACCTTGAGCGAAACGACGATCCATCTTCATGCGACCATTTCTCTGGCAGGCTATGCGATATTGACGCTCGCCGTCTTTCAGGCCTTGGTCTTCTCTTGGCAGGAATTCCGTATCCGCAATCATCGACCGAGCGCGGCTTTGAGCTCCTTCGCTTCTTTGGAAACCCAAGAGCGCTGGCTCTTCCAGTGGGTGGGGTTGGGTTTTTTCCTGCTGAGCCTGAGTCTTATCAGCGGGTTGATGTTCATCGAGGATATCTTGGAACAACATTTGGTCCATAAAACGGCGCTCTCATGCTTGGCCTGGGCGATCTTCGGCACCTTGCTTTGGGGACGCCGACGATACGGCTGGCGGGGGCAGCAGGCGGTACGCTGGTGCCTCTTCGGCTTCGTGGCCCTTGCGATCGCCTATTTCGGTAGCCGTTTGATCCTCGAAGTGCTGCTGGATCGACGCTGGTATCCGGCTTGATCTCGGCCTTTGGAAAGGTTTCCTTCGAGGGTTCGCTCATGGAGTCGAATGGCCTCGAAGGGCCTCGATCCTCGAGATACGCGCATCCTTAACTCTCCTTGGATCTTGACATTCGGCTCGATACTCATTAAAAGGAGATCCAAGTTTTCGATGAATTGGCAAATCACCCGTCGAATCTCGAGCCTCGATGAATATCGACACTAGGAGAGCGCAAATTTGAAATTGTGCGAGCATTCCGATATCCGCTCCTTGCCTTCGCCTCTTTCAGCGAATATCTCCTCGGCGGGGGCGCAAGGCGGCCTTGCCTTTTGTCCGCGCAGGTGCGCCCTGCGATGCGCGGCATCGATATCCACCGGTGCGGATCGAAGCCGCCCGATATCGTATTCGGCGCCCTATCCGGCTCGAACCCTCCACCTTACATCCGAACCCCCTTCGCCGAGCGAATCCGAAAATCTCGCCGAGGCTCTCGATGCCCTCACGAAAGAGCGTTCCTCGATTCCGATCGAGCGAGCATCGACTCCGCTTTCGAAATTCCGGCTAAGGATCGCAGATCAACGACAACCGAGGAGGTCGATATGAAAAACAAGGTTCTGTCTTTCGATGATGTCGAAGAAATCGTTCATGAGGTCAACAAGAACAACTACAGCGATTTGAAAATATTGAAGCTCTCGGTCGAGGATATGTACCAGCAGGAATACTATGCGGATCAAGACATGGATGCGGTCGATATATTGATCCGGCTGACCTTCGAGGGCGTCTTCGACGATTTGGATTTCATGACGAAATTCGGATTCATTTCAAGGGTGGGCAAGGTCGCCAAGGAAAAGGGGGAGGAAAGAAATATCTACATCGATTTCAGACCGTCGGATACCGATATCTGACGATGGATCCGATGATCGCTTGCGCTCGTCGCTTCTTGCAAGGCATCGGATGCCGATATCGTCGATGCTCGGCACGGTCTTGCATCGTCCATCGACAAGGATATCGACTCGAGGGCGAGGGAATCGAATTCATCGCCCGAGCTCGATGTGCGCGAATATCCGCTCGCTCGATTTCGAAGACGGATTCGAAAATCGCTCGATATCCTTCGGGGAATCTCGGCCCGAGGGATATCGGGCCATCGAAAAGAATCCACGCATGAGGGTCCACTTCGTTTGAGCCAAGTTCCTCTTGGAATACTGTTCGGTATTCTCATCCTTTTGATCTTGATCTCGGGGTTTTTCTCGAGCTCGGAAACCAGCATGATGGCCTTAAGTCGCTACCGTCTACGCCATTTGGCGCAGAAAGGGCATCGGGGGGCGATAAAGGCGAGCGAACTGCTCGAGCAACCGGATCGGCTGCTCGGACTGATCCTCCTCGGCAACAACCTCGTCAATATCGCCGCCGCTTCGCTGGCGACCTTGATCGCGCTGCGCACTCTCGGCGAAGCGGGGGTCGCATTGGCCGCCGGGCTGCTGACCTTGGTCATCTTGATCTTTGCCGAGGTCGCCCCGAAAACCCTCGCCGCCCTGCATCCGGAGAGGATCGCCTTCCCTGCGGCTTGGGTGTTGACCGTCTTGATGGCGATCTTTCGTCCGTTGGTGATTGCCATCGCCATGATGGCCAACGGATTGTTATGGCTGCTTCGGATCAAGATCCACGGTTCGGATCGAGATACCCTAAGTCGCGATGAGCTGCGCACCCTCGTCAGCGAGGCGGGAGCGCTGATCCCGCTCAGTCATAAACAGATGCTGATCGGCATTTTGGATCTCGAAAAGATGGCGGTCGACGATATCATGATCCCGCGCGACGAGATCGAGGCGATCGATCTCGATGAATCTCCGCCGGAGATATTGGAGAAAATTCACCAAGCCGAACACACCCGCATCCCCCTTTATCGAGGGAATATCAACGAGATCTTCGGGGTGTTGCATATCAAAAGAGCGATTGCCGCACCGAATGACGATAGCCTGCCCGCATGGCTGGAAGAGCGAGCAAATGAAGCCTCTTTCGCCCCCGTGGGCACTCCTTTGGGGGTGCAGCTGCGCAACTTCCAGAGATCGCGCAATCATCTATGGCTCATCGTCGACGAGCTCGGCGATATCGAGGGCCTGCTCACCATCGAAGATCTGTTGGAAGAGATCGTCGGGGAATTTTCCACCGATCCCATGAAGGATGTGAGGGTGGAAGCCGATGGCTCCTATCTCGTCGACGGACTCGCCAATCTCCGGGATATCAACCGCGAGATGCAATGGGAGCTCCCCACCGACGGGCCCAAGACCGTCAACGGCCTGTTGCTCGAGCACCTCGAAACCATTCCCGAGCCCGGCACCAGCATCATGATCGCAGGCTACCCCTTCGATATCATCAAAACCACGAGCAAAGGGGTGCGCTTGGCCCGTATCAATCCTGCACGGAGACAAAAGCCCGAAGCCGTCGAAGGCACCTGATCGCCCATCCGTCTTCCAAGGAGAACCTTTCGAATCCCCCTGCCCGACGCCGAGCCGCCGGGCCCTTCCGATCCCCTTTGCAAAACCGCCCTGTCAAGCGCTCACCGTGCAAACCCGAAAGATCCGATGGCTCAAAGGTGATCGAGGGCCGATTCGATGCGTTTGACGGCGATGACCTCGATGCTCTTCGGAGGGTGCCTCGGGATATTGGCCGCGGGTACCAGCGCCTTGGTGAATCCGTGTTTGGCCGCTTCGCGCAAACGCTCCTCGCCCCCGGGAACGGGCCGGATCTCTCCCGCCAAACCCACCTCTCCGAAAACCACCGTGCGGCGATCCACCGATCGCTCGCGCACGCTGGAGCGGACCGCGGCCAGCAGCGCCAGATCCGCACCGGTCTCGCTGATACGCACTCCGCCGGCGACATTGGCGTAGATATCCAATCCGTGGGTGGATATTCCGGCATGACGGTGAAGCACCGCGAGCAGCAGATTCAACCGCGACTGATCGAATCCGGTGGCGAATCGACGGGGCGGGCCGAAGGACTCGTCGGCCAAAGCTTGCAGTTCGACCAAGAGGGGACGCGTGCCCTCGCGGATCACCGCCACCACGCTGCCAGCCACCTCCTCCTCGCCGCGGGCGAGGAAGATCGCCGATGGATTGCGCACGCCTTTGAGGCCGGTATCGGTCATCGCGAACAATCCGATCTCGTTGGCGGCCCCGAAGCGATTCTTGACCGCCCGAATCACCCGAAACCGGCGCTCGGCCTCGCTTTCGAAATAAAGAACGGTATCGACCAGATGCTCCAAGACCCTGGGTCCGGCCAACGCCCCGTCCTTGGTGACATGCCCGACGAGAAAAGTCACCATCTCATCGTCCTTGGCTTGACGGGCCAGTCTGGCGGCGCATTCTCTCACTTGGGAGACGCTTCCGGGGGCGGAGGGCAACTCCTCGGTGAAGATGGTCTGGATGGAATCGATGACCACGATTCGAGGACGCTCTACGCTCAAAAGATCGAGGATCGTCTCCGCTCGGGTCTCGGCCAGCAAGCGCACCCGATCCGCGGCCACCCCCAGCCGACGAGCGCGAAGGGCCACTTGGCGAATCGACTCCTCCCCGCTGACATAGAGCACCTGCCGCTCGGTCTCGCAAGATAGCCCGGCCAAGGCTTGCAAGAGCAAGGTGGACTTGCCGATACCGGGCTCGCCGCCGATCAACACCACCCCGCCGGGAACCAGTCCGCCGCCCAGCACCCGATCGAGCTCATCGATGCGGGTTTCGATCCGGGTCTCGGGGGATATATCCACGCTCGCCGCCGTAACCGGGCGCGCAACGGGGCGAGCGAGGTGCGAACGGGATCGGGATCCGCGATCGATTTCGAGCTCGAGGGAGTTCCAAGCCCCGCAATCGGGGCACTGCCCATGCCATTGCCTCGAACCGGCGCCGCATTGGGTGCAGATATAGATGTTGCGCTGTTTCGCCATATCCGATGATGATTCCCGATGAGGATCCCGCAAGCGTTGCCCGGTGGTCGGTGGTCGATGGGTCGAGATGAACAAAGCATCGAGCGATACCCCGGCGCTCCCGATGCACCGCTTCGATGCCCGCTTGTTTAAAATCGGCGGCGGGGATCCTTCGAGATCGCCTCGTATCGATGGGATCTGCGATGGATTTCAAGATGATAATCCGGGGCACCGCCCTTCGGCCTTGGAAGAGATCGAGCGGAAAAGGATCCCGATCGATGATCGACTCCTTATCGATCCCTTCGTCGATTCACCCGTCGATTCCCGTCGAAGCGAACAACCATAAAAGGTCCGACCCCCGCCATGCCGCCTCGCTGCGATTCATCTCCTTTTCCCTTGCGCCCCTTGCTCGTCGACGATGACGAGGCGAAATCCCTGCGCCAAGAGATCGCAAGATTACCCGCGATCGTCCTTTCGATGTCTCAAATGGACGATCTCGAGCTATTGCTGAGCGGGGCCTTCACCCCCTTGGATGGCTTCATGGACCAAGAGAATTGGCATGGCGTCCTCGAATCGATGCGCCTTGCCGACGGGAGTCTATGGCCGATGCCGCTGACCTTGGATGTCGACGCCAAGACCGCCTCGACCATCGAGCCCGGGGCGAAGATCGCCTTGCAGGATCCGGAAGGGCTGGCGTTGGCGGTGCTCGAGGTCAGCGAACGATGGCGCGCCGACAAACGACGAGAGGCGCAAGGGATCTACGGCACCGCCTCCGAGGATCATCCGGGGGTGCGGCGGCTCGAAGAAAGCGTCGGGGAGTTCCGGATCGGCGGAAGGGTGCGCGGCCTGCACCTCCCGCAGCGCTATGACTATCTGGATCTGCGCCACACCCCGAAGAGCCTTCGCCGCCGCTTCGTCGAACTCGGGTGGCAGCGGATCGTCGCCTTTCATACCGCTCGCCCCATCCACAAGGCGGAGCGGGCCATGACCCTCGAAGCCGCGCAAGCGGCCGATGCGCGATTGCTGATCCACCCCGTCATCACCGAAACCACGATTCCGGGTCTGCGCCATCTCTCCCGAATGCGCAGTTACCGGAGCGTCCTGCGACACTATCCGCCACGATCCGCATTGCTTTCGCTGCTACCCTTGGCGACATATACCGCCGGTCCCAAAGAGGCGCTATGGCATGCGCTGATCCGCCGCAACTATGGCTGTACCGGATTGATCGTCGAGACCGACCATGCGAGCCCCACCGGGCAAGACCGGGATCATCCAGAGCGAAGCATCTATCCGCCGTGGGCGGCCTTGGAATTGGCCCTTCGATACGAGGAAGAGCTGGGAATCGCGATCATCCCCGGCGAGCGAATGGCTTGGGCTCCGAGTCGACAGCGCTTCGTCCGCCTTCCCCCGAGCGGCACCGGCAACGGGGATGCAAACGGCGATCGATCGGAAACGAGCGCGGGGAAGGAGCGGCACCTCGAAGCGGCGAGCGATGACTTCGAATCGCCCGAGATCCTCATGCTCAGCGATGCCGAATGCGAAACCCGCCTCGCTCGGGGTTCGACGATACCCCACTGGTATTCCTGGCCCGAGGTCATCGATGATCTGCGCAAGGCCTTCCCCCCGCCGCACAAGCAGGGATTCACACTCTTTTTCACCGGGCTTTCGGGCTCGGGAAAATCCACCTTGGCGAGGATCATCTACGGCCGTTTGATCGAGGAGGAAGAGCGACCGGTCAGCCTGCTCGACGGCGATGTCGTGCGCCGCCATCTCTCGAGCGAGCTCGGATTTTCAAAGGCCCATCGGGATATCAATATCCGACGCATCGGCTTCGTCGCAGGCGAGATCACCAAGAACGGGGGCATCGCGATATGCGCTCCCATCGCCCCCTACGCCGATACCCGCCGGGATGTACGGGAGATGATCGAAGCCTTCGGGGCCATGATCGAAATCCACGTCTGCACCCCTTTATCCGTCTGCGAATCCCGAGACCCCAAGGGGCTCTATGTGCGAGCCCGCAAAGGCCTGATACCGGAATTCACCGGGATCAGCGATCCTTACGAAGCACCAAAAACCCCTGAGATCCGCATCGACACCACCGACACCGATCCCGGCGAAGCGGTACGGGAAATTTTTCGCTATCTCAACGAAAAGGGATTCATCGGCTCGCCGAGCCGGCATCGAGGCGAATATCCTCGATAGGCGCTTTTTAGATGGGATCGATTCATTGACGATCGATTCATCGACGATCGATTCATCGACGGGCTCGTTCCCGATGCCTGCGGATATCACACCATGGCGTTTTTTTCGGCTTCGTCGAAGCAGGCGGCGATCGATGCCTTGGTATGGATATCGAAAGCGGCCAATTCGCGAAAAAACGATGGGGCGAGGGGCGAGACGGATCCAACTCGATCGACGCCGATCGATGCCGACCGATGGATCGTCAATCCTGGATATCGGAATCCGAGTAAGCCACTTCCTTGTAGTCGGATCTGGAATAATCATCCCGAGCGTAGTTTTCGAATCGAGTGTACTGACTCAAAAAAGCCAGATCGACCCGCCCGATGGGGCCGTTTCTTTGCTTGCCGATGATGATCTCCGCCTTGCCCTTGTCGTCGCTGTTCTCGTTGTAGACCTCATCTCGATAGATGAAGAGGATCAGATCCGCATCTTGTTCGATCGCTCCCGACTCGCGCAGGTCGGACATCACCGGCCTTTTGTCGGTGCGCTGCTCCAAGCCGCGATTGAGCTGCGAAAGGGCAACCACCGGTACCATCAACTCTTTCGCCAAGGATTTGAGGGAGCGCGAGATCTCGGAGATCTCGGTGGCACGATTCTCGCGAGAGCCCGGCACATGCATCAGCTGCAGATAGTCCACCACGACCAATTCGAGCCCTTGCTCGCGCTGCAAACGTCGACAGCGAGCCCTAATATCGTTCGGAGTCATGGCCGGATCGTCGACCATGTAAATGCGGGTCTTTTCCAATAGGGTCAGCTGGGCGGTCAACCGCGGCCAATCGTCGCTGTCAAGACGACCGGTGCGTACCTTTTGTTGATCGATCCTTCCCAGCGAAGAGAGCATCCGCATGGTGAGTTGCTCGGCGGGCATCTCCATGCTGAAAACCGCCACCGTTTTCTCGCCTTTGATGGCCGCATCCTCGACCATATTCATCGCAAAGGAGGTCTTGCCCATCGACGGACGACCGGCGACGATGATCAGATCGCCGGCCTGCAACCCCGCGGTTTTTTGATCCAGATCCTGAAAGCCGGTCGAGATGCCGGTCAAGGTGGACCCGCTGCGATTGAGTTCGCTGATACGCTCGAAGGCTTTGGTCAGCAGGGAGTGGATCGGAACGAATTCGTCCTTGCCCCCTTGCCTGCCGATCTCGAGGATCTTTCGCTCCGCATCGTCGAGAATTTCGGCGGGCTCTCGACCCTCGGGGCGCAAGGCGGTATCGGCGATATCGGTCCCGGCGCGCGCAAGTTCGCGCAAGATGGCGCGTTCTCGCACGATCTCGGCATAGGCGACGATATTTGCGGAACCCGGGGTATTGTCGACGAGCCCGTAGAGATAATCCTGTCCGCCCGCTTCGTCCAGCCGGCCCTCTTGATCGAGGCGCTCGACGACCGTCAGCGCATCGCAGGCTTGCCCCTTTTCCCCCAAGGCCAGCACCGCTGCGAAGATATGCTGGTGCTCCAAACGATAAAAATGCTTCGTTTCGATCACGGAGGCGATGCGATCCAACGCCTCCTTATCGAGCATCAAGCCCCCGAGAACCGCCTGCTCGGCCTCTTGCGACCACGAAGGCGCGCGCAAAGAGGCCAAGCGCGGATCGGGCGAGGGGGCATCTTCGCTGCGCTCGATCACGGGAGTGCGAACAAGGGTGTCGATTGCTCGATGGGCCGGATATCGGATGGTCCTTGTATCAAGAAGACGAGGCGGGCTCTTCCTCTTCCACCACCACGCTGATCATGGCCTTGATATCCGAATGGATCCGAACGGCCACGGTATAGGTTCCAAGGCGACGAATTCCCTCGTCAGGCATGCGCAACTGCTGACGGGCAATCTCATGACCCGATTCGGCAAGCGCCTGAGCGACATCCGCAGCGTTGACCGAGCCGAACAACCTTCCTTCGGTTCCCGCTTTGCGTCGGATCAACAGCTCGGTATCTTCCAAAGCGGCGGCCAGTTTCTCCGCTCGACTCATGGCCTCGGCCTCTTGGCGCTCCAACGCCGCCCGACGCTCCTCGAACTCCGCTAAATTCTTCGAGGTCGCAGGCAAAGCCATACCCTTGGGGATCAGATAGTTCCGGGCGAATCCGGGCTTGACCTGCACCTTATCCCCCAACTGGCCGAAACGTCCGACCCTCTCCAGCAAAATCACTTCCATGTCACCACCTCTTTATCGATTCTCGTGGTTTTCCAACCACTGACATTCCCGGCCCGGTTCGTCCACTCGGCCGGATGGTTTTTCACCGATCCTCGTCATCTCCTGGAGTTCGATGGGTCAAACGGGCTCGGTAATTCATCCACGTATCCGAAAAACCGGCCAAAAGCAGTGCCAGATGAATCAGCAGCGCCAAGCCGGGAAGCAAAAAGGGTCCCAAGAAGATCCCCGTATACATCAAGAACAACCAAGTCCCTTGAAGGCGGTATCGCTTGACAAGGGCATGCGCCAACGCAATTCCCTGAACGATATAGACCGATGCCGCCAGAATGAATAAATCCTGAAAAATACCCGATTTCGGATCGCTTGAGGATACGGAGGATACGAAGGTCACCGACAGCAGGGCTAGGGTGACGATCGTGAATCGGCGACCGAGATCGAGGGCGCGAAACTCACGCCCGAATCCCCCGGGATTCATCAAGACCGCTTGCGCATAGCGAGCCAAGCACATCGTAACGAAGAGCAAGATGACGAAGGTCGCCATGAAAATGCCGACGAGCGGGGATGACCCGAGATCGATCGGCATCACCGCATTCGCATCGTTCGCATCGGGGTCGTTCGGATCATCAAAGGTCTTCGGTCCTTGCGATGCGCCGAGATCGGGCAGTTCCATCAATGGCAGATCCCGAAACAGCGCCTGATTTCGGTGCTCGGCCGAATCCGGGATCTGTAGGTGGATGACGGCGATCCCGATACCTGCAAGTGCCGTCGCCCCCGCCAGCAAATTCCCCCAAGAGATACCGATCCGCAAGGCGCCGCAGGCGACCACCACCGTGAAGATCAGCGACAGATGCCAAGGGATGTGGAATGTCACCCACTGTTGGGAAATAAACGAGAGCGATAGGAAGGCCAAAAGCACCGTCCCCACCCCTACGCCGATCCCCTCTTTCACTCCGTGGAGCAGCGTGGCCAAGCCGATGATCGCCAAACTGAACAACATTCCGAAGGCGGGCACCGACAGGCTTAAGAACGACACCCCCATCGCATGGTAGCGGCTGCGGGTGATGAAACCGAGAAGGGGCACGGGCTTGCTTCCCCGATGCAAGGGCGGGCGGCGGGCGGGGCCGACAGCCCCGCCTCGCACCCTCAACTATGCTGATCGGTATAGGGAATGAGCGCGAGAAAACGAGCACGCTTGATCGCCCGCGCAAGTTGACGCTGGTAGCGAGCCTTGGTCCCCGTGATCCGGCTGGGAACGATCTTGCCGGTCTCCGAGATATAGGACTTGAGGGTGGCGATATCCTTGTAGTCGATCTCCTCGACCCCTTCGACCGTGAATCTGCAGTAGCGCCGCCTACGATAAAAACGTGCCATCGACCCGTTACCTCCCGATTTGTGAGAAATTCAGTGTTATCGAGTCATTCGAATGATCGCGAATGAACCATCGAAGGACATGTATCCGGCGAAAGACGCATACGCGCCCGATCTTTCGGAAATGCCCGCTTGCAAAGCCGCTATTTGGATTCGCTGTCTTGCGAGGGATCGCTCTTCGAGGGTTCGCTCTTCGTATCGTCCGAGGGATCCGTTGCGGCCGATTCGTCTTCTTGCGCCTTTGCGAAAGGGGCGTCGGGGGATTCTTGCGCTTGCTCCTCGTTCGTCTCTTTTTCGTCCGCTGCGGCTGCGTCCGCCTCGCTATCGGTCGCTTCTTTGGCATCGTCGGAGGAAGGCGCCGCCTTGATATCGGCATCGTCTTTGGGCTTGTCCCCGGAATCTGCATCGGCTTGTCGAGCCTCGCCGTCTTGATCGGCGAGATCGTCGAGTTCGCGCTCCTCTTTGGACCGGGCCAAGGGAGAGGGCTCGGTCGGGGAATCGTCTCGACGAACGATCAGGTTGCGGATCACCGCATCGTTGAACTTGAAGGCGTTGACGAGTTCGGCCACGGCGGTATCCGTGCACTCGATATTCATCAATACATAGTGCGCTTTGTGGGTCTTGTTGATGGGATAGGCGAGTTGACGCCTTCCCCAATCCTCAAGCCGGTGCACGCTGCCGCCGGCGTCGGTGACGATGGCGCTATAGCGCTCGATCATCGACGGAACCTGATCGCTTTGGTTGGGGTGAACCATGAATACCGCTTCGTAATGACGCATCTTGATCTCTCCTCATGGGAAAAGCCTCCCGAGTCGATGGTCGACCTCGGTGAGGCAAGGAGTCGAAGGTGGTCGATTCCTTTTTCGTCGAAAAAAGCGAAATCGATTGAAAAACGAAATCCGGATAGGGAAAATCGAATAGTCGAATCGAATGCCGCACAAATCCTTCGCACAAACCGGTAATGATAGCGAATTTCGCCCATCGATTCCAGTTTTTTATCGAAAATCGAATCCGAATCGCTCGAAAAGGGCCAACGATCCGCGCATCCATCGAGGGACCTTCGGAGGATCTTTCACCGATGGACTCGACAAGGCTCGATGGGATAATGGCGAAACCCGCTTCGGCAAGAAGCATGACATAACGGTAAAGGAACGGGAGCGTCATCTTTGCAATGACGGTAGGGATCGCCCCTTGGCATCGTCCGCCGACGATGCCGATGAGCGATCGAAGACTCCTGTCGATCGAAACCCTTGGCCGATCGAAGGGGGCCGGATACCCGGCACCGAATCTCATCGACAACGAATCCCGTCCGCATCGGCGCAGGTCACGACCTGCCCGCCGGGGCGCGGGCAATCCGTTCGCGATCTCGCAACTTGAAAGCGCTCGGGGTGCACTTGTCGGTTCTCGAGCCATCCCTTTGAAGGCCGGAGGGTGTCGGCTTGACCAAGGCATCGCCGTCGCGTAAAATCTGCAAATCAATGCGGGGCGGGTCGAAGTTTCGAGCATCGAGCCATCTCGCTCCTTGAACTTCGAGACGCAGATCGATAAGCCCGCGATTCACTCTCGGCGATGCGTCTTGGTAATCATGGGCCTTGCCGTGCGGTGGAATGCGTCGATGGGCAAAAATCGCTCATGCGGATGCCCCGAAACCCTCGGGCGTCGATGCCGTCATCGACATTTCGATGCCCCGCTTCGAATGCGGGCGCGACACTCGCCGGAAGGGGCTCTCGATGATCACCCCTTTCGAACGAGAGCCAAAGAGCATTTTTTGCTTGTCCGAAATCGTCATTAGCGGCGTCAAGCGGTGTCGATAGCCTTGATATTCGTGGCCGATGCGCGGTCATCGAAGACGATCACGAATCAACGAATCGATACTCGCTCCTTTTGAAATCCCCGACACTCCCTTTTGGCCGACGGCTTCGATGAATGTGCGGGACTAAGCGCTAAGAATGAAGATTATCGAAAATCCGACCCTATTCGCGCGCCATGTCTTGCAGGCTCGGCTGCGAGCCGCTTTCCGATTGCGGGCCGCACTGTCGATCCTGTTGATACCTGCGCTCTCGGCCTGCATTCCGACGCAAGAAGCGTCCATCGGGGGGCGCAATGCCGCCCTCGCCCTCGTCGGATATCCGAGCAAGCCCGAAAGCGAGCGAGACTCCATGATCGAGGTCGCTCGCAGAAGCGATGAATCCCGGCTCGAGGAAATCGATCTCGGCAATCTGCGGCCCGGTTCATCTCTTTCCCGACGCGGCTACTACACCGATACTTGGGTGCGGATCCGACACGGCCTTGCGCTGTCGGAGCCGATGCGCCCCGAAATCGAAAGCCGCATCGCTCGCTATCGCGAGCGCCGCTACCACCTCGAAAATATCGCCGGCGAACGAGCGAAGGGGTATCTTCCCTATATCGTGCGGCAGGTGGAAAAACGCGGCATTCCGACCGAAATCGCGCTCCTTCCCTACCTCGAAAGCGGATTCGACCCCCAAGCGAAATCCCATAAGGGGGCGGTCGGGCTATGGCAATTCATGCCCAAAACCGGAGCCGCCTACGGCCTGAAAGAAAGCTATTGGTACGATGCCCGCAGGGATGTGGTCGATTCCACCCGCGCCGCCCTCGATTATCTTGAATACCTGCACCGGGAGTTCGATGATCAATGGTTGCTGGCGGTCGCCGCCTACAACTGGGGGCAGAGCAAGCTGAAGCGGGCGGTGGCCAACAATCGCCGAGCGGGCAAAGCGGTCGATATCTGGTCGTTGAAATTGCCGAGGGAGACCCGAGGGTTCGTGACCAACCTGCTGGCCCTATCCGCCATCATTCGCAATCCGAAGCGATATGGGGTCGAGTTGACCCCGATCCCGGATTTCGTGGAATTCCGGCAAGTGGATTTGGGTAATAAAGGTCAGGTGGACCTTCGCCAAGTGGCGAAACTGGCGGGAGTGAGCATGAACGAACTGGAAAGGCTCAATCCCGGCTTCATCCGCAACGGATTCACCGACCCCAAGGGTCCGCATCGAGTGCAGATCCCGCTTCGCTCCGTCGAGCGCTTCGAAGCCGCTTTGGGCGCATTGCGATCGGTGCAGGAATTCGCCCCGGGCCTCGACAAATACCGTATCGCCCCCGGCGATACCCTCTCGGAAATCGCACTGCGGAACAATACCAGCGTCAAACAACTCAAGGAACTCAACAACTTGGCTTCGGATCGGATTCGCGCCGGTCGTACTCTATTGGTTCCCGGACTCTTCCCGGTGCGAGGCGATGGAATGCTGCAATACCAAGTAAAACAGGGGGATACGCTATGGGGGATCGCCAAGCGCTACGGGATTCCGTTGAACAATCTGCGCCGATCCAACGATCTTCCTCGGGGTGATAAGTTGCTCCCCGGTCAGAAAATTCAAGTACCGACCGGGCCGACGCCCTCGGGCTGACAGGCTCGATATCGATAACCCGCACATCGCTATCGATATCCGATCCTCGATATCCCGACCCTCTTCGAACTGAAAAAAATGCGCCCCGCCACCTTGCTGATCATCTTACCGCTGGTGGTGACGATTATCCTCGTTCAGTCCCTTTTTTGGATTCCCACACAAGAGAACCAAGATCGAGCCACCCCCGAGCGTCTGACGCGTTATATCGATGGATCCACCGGAGACGCCAGGGTGCTCAACCCTATCCTCAGCTCCGACGTCGCGAGCGGTAATATCATCGATCTCGTCTTCGATGGCCTGCTTGAATACGACGAAAACCTCGAATTGCGGGGCGTGCTGGCAAAGGATTGGGAATTGAGCGAATTCGCCTCGATCGCCGTGCTCCCCGATGCCTTCTTTCCCGATGGCCGGGCGGTCGATGCCAAGGGCATCGAAGACCGGGTGATCGCATCCCTCGAACGCCTGCCGGCGACATCGGACCTCGTTCGATCGGTGCATATCGAGCCTGCGAGGGTCGAGGTAAGGGAGATCGATCTGCCGCAAGAGGAAGCCACCGCCACCTTGACGATTCGGCATCCGGCCCGAGTCGTCTTCCATCTGACGCGCATCGACCCGGACTTCTTCGATCGCATCGAAGGGGTTTTGGGTCCCGGCTACGCCCGCCCGCCGGCTTCCGGATCGGATGATCCCTCCAGTACCTTCGATGAATTCATCGACGTCGAGCCCGCTCACCTGCGCCGCCAAGCCTTGGCCTCGGAAAACGCTCCGGCGGCGGAAGAATTCGAAATCCTGCGCCATCAGCCGATCATCGACTTCGAACTACGAAGGGGGGTGCGCTTTCACGACGGCCACGAATTCGATGCCGGGGATGTCATCTTCACCTTCGATGCCATCGTCGATTCGAAGAATATCTCTCCGCGCGCCTCCGATTTCGAACCGGTGGAAAGCATCGAGCGAACCGGTTCGCATGCATTGCGGGTGATCTACAAAGGACTCTTCTCCCCCGCGGTATCGGCATGGACCATAGGAATCCTGCCCGAGCATATTCTGGGCCGGAGATCGTTCGTCTTCGGGGATTCGAATGCCGATGAACCGGAAGAAGGGGGGGGCGAGCGAGGAAGGGATGATCCGATGGCGGGATCGGAAAGGATGCCTTCCGAGCAAGATCGAGAAGGCATGCGAGAAAGCCCCTTCAACCGCAGCCCGATCGGCACCGGCGCCTTTCGTTTCGTGCATTGGGAAAGCGACGAGGAAATCCACTTGGTACGCAACGACGACTATCACGACGGGCCGGCGGGGTTCGCGCACTATCACATGCGGATCATCCCCGACCCCCTGATTCAAGATATGGAATTTCGCACCGGTGCTCTCGATACCTATAGTCCGCAACCGCATCAAGTGGATCGATTTCTGCAAGATCCCGCATGGCAGAACTTCTCTTATCTGGGCAATGTCTATGTCTATATCGGCTGGAATATGAATAAGGAAATATTCCAGGATCCGAGGGTGCGGCGGGCCCTCGGGATGGCAATCAATATCCCGGAAATCATCGAACACTTGATTTACGGTCAAGGCGAGCGGACCACCGGTCCCTATTCGAAAAATACCCCGTGGTATGACCCGGATGTCCCCGCGCTACCCTACGATCCCGATGCCGCCATCGCCCTGCTGCAAGAAGTCGGCTATTCGAAGGGAGAGGATGGATGGCTGGAAAAGAACGGAGAGCGACTCGAGTTCAATCTCATCACCAATAACGGCAACGAGCAGCGCAAGGCGCTTTTGAGCATCGCCCAGAATGCTTGGGCGAAGATCGGCGTCAAAAGCAATAGCCAAATCATCGAGTGGGCGGTGTTTTTGAAAGACTTCATCAACCCCCGGGATTTCGATGCCGTCATATTGGGTTGGAGCACGGGGATCGATTATGACCTTCATCAGGTCTGGCATTCAAGCCAGACCGAGGATGGGAAACTCAACTTCGTCGGTTACAAGAATCTCGAGGTCGATGCGATCATCGAAGATCTTCGCAAAACCTACGATCGACAAGAACAAGTTCGCCTCGCTCATGCGCTGCATCGGAAGGTCGCCGATGATCAACCCTACACTTTTCTCTATGCCTCTCGCTCGAATATCGTACTGGATCGCAATATTGTCATGACCGAAAACGGGGAAACCACCGGCTTGCGCACCACCTCCATGGGCCGACCTTTCTATTACTTCAATCGTTGGCATAAAAACGGAGTCAATCCGGAATTGACCCCTTGAAAACCAAGATATCGGAAAACATCACATGCGATACGCATCGATAATAAAAGCGATCGGAGCGCGCGATGGCCTTGCTCGGCCATCCCCCATATCGGGGACTGCATCGGGATCGGTGGGCAATCAGGGACTGCACGATGCGCTTTGGTCACCTTCGTCTCCGACAGCAAGAAAAACTCCGGAATCCATCGGGACGATCGACACCTCGGGTAGAGAAATAAACCGATGATCCGGAGAATCCTTTATCTGTTTTGGCAGCGCATCGCGCTCCTTTTCGTCATCTCTTTAATCGGGCATGCCGTTATCCACCTCGCCCCGGGGGAACCAAGCGAGGTCGATCCCTTCAATCCGATGATGAAAGCGGCCGATATCGAGAAGATCCGAGGCGCCTTTCACCTCGATGAGCCACTGTGGAAGCAATATATCCTATGGATGAGGGATTTGTCCCGCGGCGATCTGCGCTCATTCAAGGACGGACAGCCGGTCCTTTCGAAGATTTGGCAGCGCTTTTTGAACTCCCTGCCGCTGTTCATCGTCTCGACATTGTTGGTTTGGACGATATCCTTTCCCATCGGCATCCATGCTGCCCTCTCTCGAGGATCCCCTGTCGATCGAATATCGAATCTGATCGCTTGGGCACTGATTTCGATACCGGGCTTTGTCCTCGCCTATCTACTGATATTGGGGATCGTCGAAAACATAGGGGTGCCGGTGATCGGGATGCGTACTTTCGGTAACGATGGAGCTCCGTGGTGGTTCTCGATCATCGATCTGATGTGGCATATCACCCCTATCTCGCTGATGATGGCGGTCTTGGGTATCGCCACCCTCTCGCGCTATACCCGATCCCAAATGCTGGATGTCATCGAAGCGGACTATATACGCACCGCCCGCGCCAAAGGTCTCGATGAGAGCACCGTGATCTACCGCCATGCCCTGCGCAACGCTCTATTACCCTTTATCACGATGTTCGGGCTGATGGTGCCGGGATTGGTGGGAGGATCGGTCATCATCGAGTCCATCTTCGCTTGGCCGGGCTTGGGAAGACTCGCTTACGAGGCGATCCTCTCGCGGGATTATCCGATCATCTTGACTGTGAACCTCTTGGGCGCCGTCCTCACCCTCATCGGGATCTCGATCTCGGATATCCTTTATGCAGTGGCGGACCCGCGTATCCGCCATCGATCCAGCTAAGAGACCCTCGGATCATGCGAAACGATCGAACGGTTGGCGATGATCTCCCCTACACCCTCAACAGAGAGGCCGGGAACGCTTCGAAATCGCTCACCGAGGAGAGCGCATCGCCGGGGAACGATATCCTTAGCAGTATCCGCCGCAATCCCTTGGCCTTGGGCGGACTGATCGTACTGGTGATGCTCGTCTTGATCGCGGTGATCGGGCAGATCGCGACCACTTGGATGCCGGCCCTCGATCCCGCCACGGTACGCTTGGTCGATACATTGCGCCCACCGTTGCATGTCGTTTCAGATCTGGTCGCGGCGGAGGATCGCCCGCTCTTCGGGCACTACCTGCTCGGAAGCGATCATCTCGGTCGCTGCATTTTGGCCCGCATGCTGCAAGGAACCCCGATCGCGCTTTTGATCGGATTCGTGGCCGTCGGGATCGCCATCGGGATCGGGGTGCTGATCGGGGGCGCCGCGGGATATTTCGGGGATCGTCGCATCGGCCCCATCACCTTGGATACCCTGCTGATGCGCTTCACCGACATCATGCTCTGCTTCCCGACCTTCTTCTTGATCCTGACCGTAATCGCCTTGGTTTCACCGAGCATCTGGAATATCATGATCGTCATCGGATTGACCAGTTGGATGGGCACCGCCCGCTTGGTTCGAGGGGAGCTGCTGACTCTGCGCGAGCGGGATTTCGTCACCGCCGCCCACGCCTTGGGGATCGGTAAATGGCGCATCCTCATCGTTCATTGCTTGCCGAATACACTCGGACCGGTATTGGTCACCGCCACCATCGCCATCTCCGGCGCCATCCTCACCGAATCCGCACTCAGTTTCTTGGGTTTCGGGGTGCAACCCCCATTCGCCACTTGGGGGAGCATCTTGGCCGACAGCAAGAATTACATTTTCGATGCCCCTTGGCTCTTCTTCATCCCCGGATTGGCGATTTTCGCTGTGGTTCTCGCTTTCAACTTGGTCGGGGAGGGTCTACACGATGCCTTCAACCCTCATGCATCCGGTCCTCGAGGCAAGATCAAGTAGCGTGCCGATAACCTAACGCCCCGCCCGCCCCCATCCATCCCTTGATAAGTCTCACGCTCGATTCCGAGTCGCATTGCCTTGAGAAAAAGGTTTAATCGGAGCGATACAATCTCGATCGATCATCGAATCGAGATATCATGAGCCAAGGAAAAACGGGGTATAGGTAAAAGCACATCGCTATTGCCCGGATCCCCTGCCCGATCACCGCCGCCCCTTAAGGAGACCCCCCATGCCCTTTCTCGAAGGCAAGCGCGCCCTGATCATGGGCGTTGCCGGCAACCGCTCCATCGCCTTCGGAATCGCCCGCGCGATGCACCGGGAGGGGGCGAAGATCGCACTGACCTGCCAAAACGAGCGCCTGCGTCAGCGGGTGGAACCTTTGGGCGCCGAGGTCCAGGCGAGTCTCTTGGTCGAATGCGATGTGGGCTGCGATGCCTCCATCGACGGCGCTTTCGAGAGCCTGAACAATCACTGGGGTGAAACGGATATCGTGGTCCATGCCGTGGCTTTCGCCCCGCGCGAATCCTTGCAAGGCGATTATCTTGAATCCCTCGATCGGAAAGCGCATGCGATCGCCCACGATATCAGCGCCTACAGCTTCGCCGCCGTCGCCAAGGCCGTACGCCCGATGATGCAAGAACGAAAGGGCTCCTTGTTGACCTTGAGCTACCTCGGAGCGGAGCGGGCCATCCCCAACTACAATGTAATGGGGGCGGCCAAGGCGAGCCTGGAAGCCAATGTTCGTTATATGGCCGCCGCCTTGGGTCCCGAAGGGATTCGGGTCAATGCCATTTCCGCCGGCCCGATCCGAACATTGGCGGCATCGGGGATCACCGGCTTTCGGTCGATGCTCGATACCGCCGCCGCCACCGCCGCCCTTCGGCGCAATATCACCATCGACGAAGTCGGCAATGTTGCGGCTTTTCTATGCTCGGATCTGGCCAGCGGCATCACCGGGGAGATCGTGCATGTCGATGCCGGTTTCGGCATCATGGGGGCTTGACGCCCGCCATGGTCGACGATCTCATCGCCAACAAGTAAGGATTAAAGTCATATCGGAGAACCACCAGAATGCCGCTGCATCAGGTAGGGCCCGGCGCAAACGTGCCGGACGAAGTGAATGTCATCATCGAGATCCCGTTGAGAAGCGATCCGGTGAAGTACGAGGTCGACAAGGACACGGGAGCCGTGTTCGTCGACCGCTTCATGGGAACCGCCATGCACTACCCGTGTAACTACGGGTACGTGCCGCAGTCGCTCGCCGAAGACGGTGATCCGGCGGACGTACTCGTCGCATCCCCCTACCCGTTGATCAGCGGCTCGGTGGTTCGGGCCCGGCCCGTCGGCATGCTGCGTATGACGGATGAAGCCGGGCCAGACTCGAAGATCCTGGCCGTACCGTCAGACGATCTGACGGATCTCTATCGACAGATGAACACGGCTCGGGATCTACCCAACTCGCTGCTGGATCAGATTCAGCACTTCTTCGAGCACTACAAGGACCTCGAAGCCGGGAAGTGGGTACGCGTCGACGGTTGGGTCGGTGTGGAAGCGGCGCGAGAGGAAATACTGGCCTGTATCGCGCGTTACGCGGAAACACCATAACCCGCCCAGGTCCGGTCCACATCTTTGAAAAAAGCCCGGCCCTAAAGCATGCTCTTTGTCACGGCACTCGATATCCATTCTGCGAGGAGAGAATTTCGATGGCCCTTTCGACCATGAGCCCCAACCACAATCCCCTGATCCTTCGGCTTGATATCGCCGGCCGCCCCTTGCGTTGGATCCCTTGGCAAACGGCGGTGGTGCTGATGTCGAGAGAGATGGTCGCTTGGTCCGCCGGAGAACGCTCGTTCACCTTCAAAGGCGGAATCAATCGATTGACCGGGCATCGATCGAGGATCACCGTCAGTTCCATCGTCGCCGTCAAAGGAAAGGATCGAGAGGGCGAGGGCGAGCACCTCACACCCCCGCTATCGAATCGGGAACTCTTCTTGCGCGACGACCATCTTTGCCTGTATTGCGGCAACGAATTCCCTGCACAACTCCTCACCCGAGATCATCTGATCCCTCTCTCTCAAGGCGGCAAGGATTGCTGGATCAACGTGGTGGCGGCCTGCCGCGCTTGCAATCACGCCAAGGGAGCGCGCACCCCGGATCAGGCCGGAATGAATCTGTTGGCGATCCCCTACACCCCCAACCGGGCGGAATATCTGGTGCTCTCCAATCGCCGCATCTTGGCCGATCAGATGACCTTTCTCAAAAAACGTTTCCGACGCTCCGGCCGCTCGGGTCGCATCGGCTGAAACGCAAGAATCCATCGACGATGGATCGATTATCGAAGACGTCGGAATCTGGATTGATACGAGTCGGGATAGAGTATTTGGAAACTTGGCGCTTGACTTCATCACCGCTTTTTCAAGATATTTTTTATCGAAGTAGGAGAATCTTTTTCGGATGATGATTTTCAATCGCCAAGGATAGATAATCCCTCTTCTATTTTTCTATCTTCTATATTGACCGCCTCGGCTCTTTTCGCCTTGGCTCTTCCTCCACCTTCGGCCGACTCGGCTTGGATAAAAGCCGTCTTCTTCCCATCATCTTCGACAAATCTCGATGATGCAAGGTGTCCGATGGTCTCGATATCGATCGAGTATCGACAAGCCCTTCGAAAAAAGGCCTGTCAATGAACCGGTATCCAAGCCTTGGCCCGGCCAACACCTAGATTGGCACCGCTTTTTTTGGCGCCGAAGGATACCCGCTTAGAAACTCGGCGATGCGAGATCGCCGTCGATATTTTCCTCGAATATCTCGATATGGGCCACCTTGCGCCGACTGCTCAAAAAGGCATCATACATCCCCTGCCCGATCTCGCCTTCCAATCGCTCTTTTGTCGTATCCCTTTGCGCTTCTTCCATCGCATCCGAATCCCCATCGATGACCGCAGAAAGAGAGATCAGGAGATACTCCCCGGTATCGGGATCATAGATACCGTCGAATTGCGGGGCGTCTTCCGCTTCTGGTCTGGGGATGCGAAAAGCGGCTTCGATCAGCATCTCCGAGAGTTCGAAGCTCGAGCGCTCCACACCCTCATGGACACTCCACTCCAACTCCACCTCTTCGGCCACTTCTTTGGGATCCTTCCCTCCTCGCAGATCCGCAAGGATTCGACGCCCTTGCATGACGATTCGGTCCTTCGCACGCTCGGCTTCGAGGGAATCGATGACCTCTTGCCGTACCTCGTCCAGCGATTGCCTGCGCTCGGCTTGGCGATCGAAAGTACGCAGAACCACGACCTTCCCCGGTTCGTATTCGATCATGTCGCTGTTATTGCCTCCTTCGAGAACATCCTCCGAGAAGGCGGCTTCCAATATCCGGGGGTGGGAAATGGCGGAACTATCGTTATCCTCGGGATCACTGATCGGTCCGCTGCGGCCGATGTAATCACTTTCCTTGATCTCGAGGCCAAGCTCATCCGCCGCCACTTCCAACGATTCCGGATTTTCATAGCTTAGGTTCGCCAAGGTATCCACATTCTCGGCATAAAGATCCTCCGCCTCGCGTTGTCGATACTCTTCGAGGAGCTGTTCTCGGACTTCCTCGAAAGGGGTGACCTGCTTTTCGTTGATCGCGGTGACCTTGATCAGATGCCAACCGAACAGCGAACGAACCGGATCGCTGAGGGCATCGGCATCCAACGCGAATGCCGCGGCCTCGAAAGAGGCATCCATCACCCCGCGCTCCACCACTCCGAGATCGCCGCCGGATTGGGCGGATCCGGGATCCTGCGAGAGTTCTGTCGCCAAATCCTCGAACGATTCACCGGCGACGATTCGATCCCGAATGGCAACCAGATCCTCCTTCGCTTTCTCTTCCGCCTCGTCATCGGCATCGGAAGGGAGCGATATCAGGATATGGGAGACATTACGGGTCTCCTCGGTCACGAATTCCCTCTTCCTCGTTTCGTAATGGGCGCGCAGCTCCTCGTCATCGGTATCGATGGCGGCGGCAATCTCGTCTCTGGATATTTCGACATAGCGAAGCCGCACTCGCTCCGGAACGATATAGGTATCGCCGTTGTCCTCGAAATGAGCCTGTATCGCGGCTTCATCGAGGGATTCTTCGTCGGTCCGTTCGCCGTCATCGGGCTCGATGACGGGCAAGGTCAAAAGGGAGAAATCTCTTTTTTGCCCCTCGATACGCAGATAATCGTTCAGCTCGGTGGATGAAATAAAACCGGCGCCCACGATTCCGGATACGACCTGCCATTGCAAGAAGCTCTCTCGCAGATCTTCCTCGTATTGTCCGACGGAAATCCCTTGGTTGCGTATGACGTTCTCGTAGACCTCGCGGGAAAACTCTCCGCCGGATCGAAAACCGCTCCCCTCCCTGATGCTCTCGCTCAAGCGAACATCGCTGACCCGCATGCCGGCACCGGACCCGGTATCGATGATCACCTGATAATCGATCAGCTCATCCAGAATATCCCGGCGTTCGGCCGCTTGCTCTTCCTCGGTGAGGTAGGCGTTCGGATCGGATCGACGCATCTGCTGTCGGCGATTGTCATAAAGACCCCGAAGCGTGTAATAGGAGATTTCATCGCCATTGACGATGGCGACCGGCTGATACCCCCCTTCCGGGGGTACATAATATTGATGGACCCCCCAAAGAGCGAAAGGGATGGTCAGCATGATGACGATCGCCCAGGCAACCCAGCCCGTCGCCTTGTCACGAATGAACTGAAGCATGAGAGATTTTCCGATGCAAGTGGGATGGCAAGGATAGTAACAAGAACGAGAGCGATCGCTTGGCGAATCTTGATCGATCGAATCCCGATGCCTCGATAAAGGTTTTTTTCGACACCGCAATCAAGCCCCTTCGCCTGAGATCGACGAACCATCTCAGGCGACCCTCTTCCAATATCCTTATCTAGAAGGGGGAAGATTGGCGGAGTGGACGGGACTCGAACCCGCGACCCCCGGCGTGACAGGCCGGTATTCTAACCAACTGAACTACCACTCCGATAAAACGAAAAATCTGGTGGGTGCTGAGGGATTTGAACCCCCGACTTTCGCCTTGTAAGGGCGACGCTCTTCCATCTGAGCTAAGCACCCTTGTTATCTCGGCATCCGTTTTTTACCGTCCGCTTTTTTACCATGGGTCTTCGGTGAGATCTCTTTTAGGATTTCCCTTTCGAGATTTCCCTTTCGAGATTTCCCTTTCGAGATTTCCCTTTCGAATCCCGAAGCTCATGTGCATCGACGAAAACCGAAGCCATCCTTGTTCTCGAAATCCGGCCCTTCGGATTCGCTGCGAAAGATACCGTTTTCGAATCGTCAATCCCATCCAAGGCTTAATATTAGACGATCTCGGGCCGGTTGCGCAAGGGGATCGATGAATTTTTTTCGCTTTTTCTAATGGGCGGTCAAGCCTCGCTCGATACCCGCCTCTTTTCCTTCGGTGGAATCCGGAACGGGACCGGCGATGATATCGGCATCGGCCGACGGTTGGCTGACCAATGCGAGTTCGAGAACCTGATCGATCCACTTCACCGGACGAATATCGAGGTGATCCTTGATATTGTCGGGGATTTCCGGCAGTTCGCGCACATTCTCCTCGGGGATCAACACCATCTTGATCCCGCCCCGCAAGGCGGCGAGCAGTTTTTCTTTCAAACCACCGATGGGCAGCACTTCCCCGCGCAAGGTGATCTCTCCGGTCATCGCCACATCGGATCGCACGGCGATTCCGGTGAGCGCGGAAACCAACGCGGTGCACATGCCGATGCCCGCACTCGGGCCATCCTTCGGAGTCGCCCCTTCGGGCACGTGGATATGCACATCTTGGCGCTGATAGAATTTCGGGGCAATGCCAAGAACATTCGCACGGGAGCGAACGACGGTCATCGCCGCTTGGATGGATTCTTGCATCACCTCGCCGAGCTGACCGGTATAAAGCGCCTGCCCCCGACCGCGGATCACCGCCGCTTCGATGGTCAACAAATCACCCCCGACCTCGGTCCAAGCAAGACCGGTCACCTGACCGACTCGATTCTCCTCTTCCTTGTGCCCGAAGCGATATTTGCGCACCCCGAGATATTCCTCGAGATTCGAAGGCTCGACGAGGATTTTCCCTTTCTTTTCCTCCCCCGAAACCTTCTTTCTGACCACCTTGCGGCAGATACGGGCGATTTCACGGTCGATGCCCCGCACCCCGGCCTCGCGGGTATAGTGGCGCACGATATCGCGAATCGCATCGGAGGTGAGATCGAGCTCGTTGTCTTCGAGTCCCGCATCCTCTTTCTGCCTCGGCAGAAGATAGCGCTCGGCGATGTTGAGTTTCTCGTCCTCGGTATAGCCCGAAAGACGGATCACCTCCATGCGATCCAATAGCGGCGGGGCGATATCCAAGGTATTGGCCGTCGCCACGAACATCACTTCGGAGAGATCGTAATCGACGTCCAGATAATGGTCGTTGAAGGCATGATTCTGCTCGGGATCGAGCACTTCGAGCAGCGCCGACGATGGATCGCCTCGAAAATCCATCGAGATCTTATCCACCTCGTCCAGAAGGAAAAGAGGATTGCGCACCCCGACCTTGGCGAGGTTCTGCACGATTTTTCCGGGAAGAGCCCCGACATAGGTCCGCCGATGCCCGCGAATCTCGGCCTCGTCGCGCACTCCTCCGAGCGACATGCGGGTGAATTTCCGGCTCGTCGCCCGAGCGATCGATTTGCCCAAAGAGGTCTTTCCGACCCCCGGCGGGCCCACCAGACACAAGATCGGACCCTTGATTTTCTTGACTCGGCTTTGAACCGCAAGATACTCCAAGATACGCTCCTTGACCTTCTCGAGCCCGTAATGATCCGCCTCCAAGACATCCTCCGCCTTGTTGATATCGTGCCCGATGCGGGTGCGCTTTTTCCAAGGAACACCGATCAACCAATCGATATAGCTGCGCACGACATTGGCCTCGGAGGACATCGGCGACATCATCTTGAGCTTGTCGAGTTCGCCCTTGGCCTTCTCGCGAACGTCTTTCGGCATCCCCGATGATTTGATTTTCTTTGCCAGATCCTCGTTCTCGTTGACGCTTTCCTCATCGCCCAGCTCTTTTTGGATCGCCTTCATCTGCTCGTTGAGGTAATACTCGCGCTGGCTTTTCTCCATCTGCTGCTTGATGCGCCCGCGAATCCGCTTTTCGACCTGCAAGAGCTCGATTTCCTCGTTGATACGGGCGATCAGATAACCGAGCCTTTCATGCGCCGAGGGGATCTCGAGAACCGCCTGCTTGTGTTCGGTGCGGATATTGATATGGGTGGCGGTATTGTCGATGAGCTTTTCGATATCGTCATAACTCGACAGGGTGGCCACGATCTCCGAGGGCATTTTTTTATTGAGCTGAGCGTATTGCTCGACGTGGGTCAACAACGAGCGCGCCAGAACCTCGATCTCCTGTGGATCCTCGGTCGGCAATTCAAGGGCCGAAACTTGGGCCGAGAGGAAATCACCGCTATCGTCGTAGGTCTCGACCCGGGCCCGGTATTGGCCTTGCACCATGATCTTGACCGTGCTATCGGACATCTTGAGCATGTGCAAAATGGTGGCCACCGTGCCGACATCGTGCACATGCCCGGCATCGGGATCCTCGTTGGCCCCGTCCTTTTGCGCCACGAGAAAGACCTGTCGGGAATCCTCCTGCATCACCCGATTCAGAGCCTTGATGGAACGCGGCCTCCCGACGAAAAGAGGAGTGACCGAATTCGGAAAGATGACGACATCCCGCAAGGGAAGCACGGGGATCATATTCGATACCTCATCGCTGTCTTGATCGAAAGAGAGTGTTTCAAGATCGCCATCTCAAACGATGGCGTCATGACGTGTTCATCGCCTGCGTGTTCGTTTCGAAAAACCTTCGCCCGTCGATTGCCATCATACTCGCTACCTTCGAACCATCTCGCCGATGCTCTTTGATCCTCTTTTGAAATCCCGCCGGATCGGATCGATGCACATTCTTGCAAAAAATCAGATGATGCCGCATCGAGGGCATTTCAACCCCTTATCCCCGGGACTCGATCCGCCTTGCATAAGAAGAGGGACCGCCGGGGCTTCGCCTCGATGATTTTCGGCCCGGACTTCGCCCACATCGGCTCGACACCGGCCCCAAGTCCCTTGCCCTTCATCGAGGCTTCGCTGCATCCGAGGGCGATACCTTTGCGAATGCGAAAAAAGCCAAAAAAAGCGAGGACTCGGCTTGGATATTGCGACCTCGATCATTCGAAATCGATTCGATAAGGGATTTTTCAATCGGAGGCGGCTCGTTGCGCAGTATGCGATTCGTTCGTTATTTGTAGCCGAGCGCCGGCGGAGTAGCTGCCCTCGTAGATCAGCAGCGGATCGGATTTTCCCTTGACCGTGGACTCCTCCACCACGACCTTGGCCACTTCGCTCATCGAGGGCAACCCGTACATCGTATTGAGGAGAAGACCCTCCATGATCGAGCGCAGGCCTCGAGCGCCGGTCTTGCGATCCACCGCCTTGCGGGCGATCGCGCGCAACGCCTCCTCCCGGAACTCGATATCGACGCCCTCCATCCGGAAGATTTTTCGATATTGATTGACCAGAGAATTCTTTGGCTCGGTGAGGATCGATACCAACTGCTCCTCGTCGAGTTCTTCGAGCGCGGTGAACACCGGCAACCGGCCGACGAATTCGGGGATCAATCCATAACGCACCAAATCATCGGGCTCGACCTCGGAGAGGATCTCGCTGATCCGCTTCGAGTCGCCCTCGCCTTTGACATCCGCGCCGAAACCGATCCCGCCTCGTTGCGAAGTGCGCCGCTCGATGATTTTATCGAGACCGTCGAAAGCCCCGCCGCATATAAACAGGATATTGGATGTATCGACCTGAAGGCATTCCTGCTGCGGATGTTTGCGCCCGCCTTGGGGAGGAACGGATGCCACCGTACCCTCGACCAACTTGAGCAATGCCTGCTGCACTCCCTCGCCGGAGACATCCCGGGTGATGGAAGGATTATCCGATTTGCGCGCGACCTTGTCGATTTCGTCGATATAGACGATTCCGGTTTGCGCCTTTTTGATATCGTGATCGCATTTTTGAAGAAGTTTCTGGATGATATTTTCGACATCCTCGCCCACATAACCGGCTTCGGTCAGGGTCGTGGCATCGGCGATGGCGAACGGAACGTCAAGGAGCCGAGCCAGCGTTTCGGCCAAAAGGGTCTTGCCGCAACCGGTGGGGCCGATCAGCAATACATTGCTCTTGGAAAGATCGACCTCGCTTTTTTCCTCGGTTGTCTCCAAAGCCAGCCTTTTATAGTGGTTATAGACCGCAACCGAGAGCACTTTCTTGGCATGCGATTGTCCGATGACATATTCATCCAATATCCGATTGATTTCCTTGGGCACCGGGGGCTTGACTTCTTTTTGTTCGGGCGAGCTCTTGGCTTCCTCCAAAATGATATCGTTGCAGCGAGAGACGCATACATCGCAGATCAGCGCTTGAGGGCCGGCGATCAGCTTGCGCACCTTATCTTGAGTCTCGTTGCAAAAGGAGCAACGAAGCACTCTCTCACCGCTTCCCCTACCCTTTTTCTCGTTCGCCATCGAATCACCTCGATCATTGACGATTTCGCGAAAATCTCGAAGTCGCGCCCGAAAGCCCTCTTAGCCCTCTTGCCCCGAGCCCGTAGGGAGCTCGCGCCGCTCGAGGACCTCGTCGATCAGCCCGTATTCCTTGGCCTCGGTCGCGTGCATGAAACGATCCCGATCCGTATCCTCTCGAATGCGTTCGATCGATTGACCGGTATGGATCGAAAGGATATTGTCGAGGCGCTCTCGAGTGCGCAAGATCTCGCGCGCATGAATATCGATATCCGATGCCTGACCTTGGAATCCGCCCAAGGGCTGATGGATCATCATGCATGAATGCGGCAGGCAATAGCGCTTGCCCGGTGCACCCCCGGCCAACAGCAGCGAACCCATGCTCGCAGCCTGACCGATGCACATGGTGCTGACGGCGGGCTTGATGAATTGCATGGTATCGTAGATCGCAAGACCGGCGGTGACATGTCCTCCCGGCGAATTGATATAGAGGTGGATATCCTTGTCGGGGTTTTCCGACTCCAAAAAAAGCAACTGGGCCACGATTACGTTCGAAACGAGATCGTCGATTCCGCCGCATAGAAAAACCACGCGCTCTTTGAGCAGGCGAGAGTAGATATCGAATGCCCTCTCCCCTCGAGCGGTATGCTCGATCACCATGGGCACCAGATTGAGGGCGTGCATCGGCGTCGATTCGTCTTTCATGGTTTTCATGCCGGTGGGGTATCTCCTGTCGCTTTCGAATCCCGCTCGTCATCTTCTTCGGGCGAGTTCGGCTCGGGTTTCATGATCCGATCGAAGGAGAGCTCTTGGGTATCGATTTCGGCGCGCTCGACGATCCAATCGACAATTTGCCGCTCCAAGACCTCGTTTTCAACCCCGGCAAGGAGATTGTCGTCGGCGTAGTATCGGTTGATGACCGCTTGGGGGTCTTGGTAGGTGGCGGCGATATCCTTCACCCGATCTCGTACCCTCGAACCATCCGCCTCGATGTTGTTTTCGCGAGCGATCTCGGAGAAGATCAATCCGGTGGCGATGCGGCGCTCCGTCTCGGGGACCAATTCATCGGAATCGGGCAAGATAGTATCCAAACGATCGGCGGGAATTCCAGCTCGCTCCAAATACTGGCGACGGTGCTTCATCTCTTCCTCGACTCTTTCTTGCACCATCGACTGCGGAAGTTCGATATCGTTGGCGTTTAAAAGGGCGTCCACGGTGCGACGCTTGACCAAGGAGGCGATACGGTTTCCCAGCTCGTGCTCCATATTTCGGCGCACATCCGCTCGCAAAGTATCCATTCCTCCCTCGGCGACGCCGAAGCTCTCGGCGAATTGCTCATCCAAGGCGGGGAGTTCTCCCTCTTCCACCCGATGCACTTTCAACTCGATTCGCACCGTCTTCCCGGTCAACTGCGGAGGTTCGGAGGGAAGATAGACCATATCGAAGGATCGCTCGTCCCCCGCTTCGGCCCCGATCAGATTGTCCTTGAATTCGGAGATCGTCTCTTCATCGTCCAGATCGATCACGTCCTCGGTTTCCTCGGTCCGATCGTTCCCCACGTCTTCGAATAACATTTGCCTGCTTACCGTCACTCGATCGCTCATCGTCGCCGGTCGCTGAACCTCCTTCCAGACTCGACGCTGCTTTTGCATCGCCTCGACCACTCGATCGATATCCGCCTCCCCGACCGATGCCACCGGACGGGCGATGCGCAAGTCCTCGAAAGGCACCAAACGAATCTCGGGCAGAACCTCGAAGGTAGCGACATAGTTGAGTCCGGAAGCGGAAGAATCATCGGGCTCGATATGCGGGACGGCGGCGGGACGCAAATTCTCTTGTTCGAGGGCGGCAATGAAGGTCTGTTGCAGGAGTTCGCCGATCACCTCGTTGCGTATCCTGCCCCCGAAATGGCGAGCCATGACCTTCGCAGGCACCTTCCCCGGTCGAAAACCGGGTAGGCGAACCTTCTCCTTCGCCAACTCCCCCAGCCTTTGCGCGACCTGGCTCGATATACGCTCCTCGGGAACCTGCACCCGCATCCGGCGCCCCAAGCCTTCGGTCGTTTCCACTGTCACTTGCATCCGAGTCAATGCCTCGTCGTCTATCAAGGTTCGCTTATCGGTGAATCCGAATCCCTTTGGAAGGAAAAGCGATGGGGAAGAAAGTCAGATGATCGGAATGTCGATCATCTTAAAGAAGGATGTTGGTGCGAAAGGAGAGACTCGAACTCTCAAGGGGATAACCCCACTGGCACCTAAAGCCAGCGCGTCTACCAGTTTCGCCACTTTCGCATCGTGTCATCGATAAAGGATCGATCTATTTGCAAGGCAAGGGATTCGCACTTCGTCCTCGATCTTCGGCGATCGCAAATCTGCGAGGGACGATCACCACGCCATCATCGATATCCGTCGTATCGATGACGGTGGTGGGCCGTCCAGGGCTCGAACCTGGGACCCGCTGATTAAGAGTCAGCTGCTCTGCCAACTGAGCTAACGGCCCTTCTTTTGCCAATCGTTTTTTACCCAAGCGCCGCCTAACGAGAGCAACGAACGAAGCGGCTTTCGAAGCCGCGCAATGGGGTGAGCGAAGGGATTCGAACCCTCGACCACTGGAGCCACAATCCAGGGCTCTACCAGCTGAGCTACGCCCACCATTGAAACCGTCTTGAATTCCATGCCCGACTTCTCGATTCGAAGCCTCAAGACCTGCCAAGATCATTTCGGGCTCGACGAGGAAACACTCTTCTCTTCACTCATCCCTTCGCCGACGATCTTCGCATCCAAGCGCCGCATCCATCCACGCACATTCATGTCTCGGATTATCCGATAAAAAAGCCTTCGCAAAGCGATGATCGGGCGAATCGCAAAAGGCCCCCACGATCGTGCGCCATCGATGGCACGCCCGGCAGGATTCGAACCTGCGACCCGCGGCTTAGAAGGCCGCTGCTCTATCCATCTGAGCTACGGGCGCATGATATCTCCTGCATTGCATCCCTTGGGCCGTCCGGCGACAAGGCCTTTCGATGAGCGGATGTCGACTGCGATCAGTGCAGCCGGCATTCGAGCGAAATCGAGCCGAAGGGCGCGGATCTCTCGATCGAGAGCGACGATCCCGCATCACCTCATCGAAACGACAAAGCGATTGGTCGGGGCAGAGGGATTCGAACCCCCGACCCCCTGCTCCCAAAGCAGGTGCGCTACCAGGCTGCGCCATGCCCCGCCGCTCAAGACCCTGTAAATGGTACTCGCCGGACATCGATGGGTCAAATGGATTCGATGGACAATGCATCGAAACAGCACCGAAGAAGCATCGAAAGGATATCCGAAGAGCGTTCGAAAGGGCATTCGAAAAAGGGATTTTTGTCCTTTCATCATTGCCGGTCATCATTGCCGGTCATCATTGCCGGTCGAGGCTGATTTCAAAAAAGCGACCTTCTCAATCGACATCTCCTCAATCGACACCTTGGCGCGCACGACGCCATGTCGTCTTTTGCGCGCCGTCCTCGATCGAAAAACCGGCGGACTCTATCCGCTCCCGCAAGCGATCCGCCTCGGCGAAATCCTTGCGCGCCCGGGCGGCGGCTCTTTGATCGATCAACTCCGCGATCTCGGCCTCGTCGATATCGGGGCAATCCCCCCGCAACCAGGATTCGGGGTCGGCGCCGAGCAAGCCCAAGGTTTCGGCCAGCCCGCGCAGGGTGCGTCCATACGCTCGGGCGACCGAGGGCTGCGCCTCCTTGAGTCGATTGATTTCGCGAGCGAGTTCGAATAGCACGGAAAGCGCTTGGGGGGTGTTGAAATCGTCGTCCATCGCCTCGTGAAAACGCTCCTTCCAAGATGCGATATCCGCATCCGGGGCCTTTCGGGGCATCGATGCATCATCGATGTCTTTTCGATTCTCGACGTCTCGATCTTCGATATCTCGATCCTCGATCCCGCGCAAGGCGGTATAGAGCCTGGTGAGTGCCGCCGTCGCCCGATCCAGCTGCTCGGTGGAGTAGTTGAGCGGGCTTCGATAATGGCTCAAGAGCATCAGGCAACGCACCGCCTCGGCGGGATAGCGCTCCAAGACGCTTCGAGTGGTGAAAAAATTACCCAAGGATTTCGACATCTTTTCATCGTCGATACGCACGAAACCGTTGTGCATCCACACATTGACGAACTTGCAACCGGTCGCCCCTTCGCTTTGGGCGATTTCGTTCTCATGGTGCGGGAATTGCAAATCCATCCCCCCGCCATGAATATCGAAATGCTCACCCAAACAAGCGGTGGACATCGCCGAGCATTCGATATGCCAGCCGGGACGCCCCGATCCCCAAGGGGAATCCCAGCTCGGCTCCCCGGGCTTGGCCGATTTCCAAAGAACGAAATCGAGGGGATCGTCCTTGGCCTCGTCGACCTCGACCCGCGCCCCGCTGCGCATATCCTCCAAGCGACGATGCGAGAGGTTGCCGTAATCGGGAAAGGCGCTGACGTCGTAATAGACATCCCCGTTACTTCCTTGATAGGCAATCCCCTTCTCGACGAGCCGCTCGACCATCTCGATGATCCGATCGATATACTGTGTCGCCTTGGGCTCGATATCCGGGGGCAGCGTCCCCAAGGCTCGGCAATCCTCGTGCATGAATTCGGTGAAGCGTCGGGTCAGCTCCCGAAAATCCTCCCCGTTTTCGTTGGCGCGAGCGATGATCTTGTCATCGATATCCGTAATATTGCGCACATAGGTGACCCGATAGCCCAGACTTCGCAAATAGCGAACGACCACGTCGAAGGCCACGAGCACCCGGGCATGACCCAAGTGGCAATAGTCGTAAACGGTCATGCCGCAGACGTAGATCCGGATATGGCCGGGTTCGATGGGGCGCAGCGCTTCTTGCTTTCGGGTCAGGGTGTTGTAGATTCGCAGCATCTCGAGTTCGTTTTCCGTGTCGTTCGAAAGGAAACATCAAGGGGTCTCGATACGATATCGCAATGAGACGAAGATGGAACGAAAAAGTCTTTCGATCCTCCTCGTCTTATCGACTCGGGGCGAGACCTTCCGAGTGTCGATGGCGATCGTTCCATGCCGATCGAAGCCGCTAACGATACGCTCGGCGGCGTTATCCGCTCTTTCCTTCACTTGTCGAGTCTTCGAGTTCCTTCACGATGAATCTTTTTATCAGCGATGTCCACCTCGCCGCCGAGCGGCCGGAAGCGACCGCCGCCTTTCTCGCCTTCTTGGAAGGACCGGCACGAAAAGCGGAGTCTTTGTGGATTTTGGGCGATCTTTTCGATCAATGGCTCGGCGATGACGATGATCGGCCGCCCCATCTTGATATCGAGGCGGGCTTGGCCGCGCTCGTTCGCGCCGGGATCGGGGTCAATGCGATGCACGGCAATCACGATTTTCTGCTCGGATCCGATTTCGCCGAGCGCACCGGTTGTCGCCTCCTCACCGAGCCCTTCATCGCCGATATCGCCGCCGAGCCGGTGGTTCTCCTCCATGGCGATTCGCTATGCACCCGGGATATCGAATACCAAGCCTTCCGGCGCTATACCCGCGATGTCGACAATCAACGCAGATTCCTCTCGCTACCGATGGAAACGCGCATACGAGAAGCCCAAGGCCTGCGCAGCGCATCGACATCCCGCTCTCGACTGAAACCGGAGGATATCATGGATGTCACCCCCGAAGAGGTGGTGCGCACCCTTGCGCAGCACGAATCGACGCTGATGATCCACGGTCATACCCATCGTCCGGCGATCCATGACTTGAACACCCCTTCGGGACCGGCAAAGCGGATCGTATTGGGGGATTGGTACGAACAAGGCACGGTGCTGATTCAAGACGATGATGGATACCGCCTTGCGCCCCCGAACGAATCGGATGGGTGATCTTCGATAATCATGGCATTCCCGGTCCGAAAGACTCGATCCGCAAAGACTCGAGTCATGGAAGCCTGAAAAAGATCGATTGAAGACCGTTCGAAGGTCGGCAATCCTTGGGTCTTCGGCGGCCTTGCCGCTCGCCGCTTGCTCGCTTTTCGGATCGACCCGTCTTTCAGGTCGATGGCCGCAAATCCCGCCGCAGTATCTTGCCGACATGGCTCTTGGGCAGACTATCGACGAATTCGATATGGCGAGGGCATTTATAGCCGACGGCGCGCTCTCGGCAATAAGCGCGCAACGCCTCTTCCGTCAGCCCCGGGGAGCGCTTGACCACGATCGCTTTCACCGACTCCTCGCCCTGCTCGTCCTTGACCCCGATCACCCCCGCTTCGAGCACCTCGGGGTGGCTTGCGATCAGATCCTCGACCTCGTTCGGATAGACATTGAAACCGGAGACGATGATCATGTCTTTCTTGCGATCGACGATATAGATGAAGCCCTTGTCATCGATCGTGGCGATATCTCCGGTGCGCAACCAGCCGGATTCGTCGATGACCCGCTCGCTCTCCTCGGGGCGTTGCCAATAACCTTGCATCACTTGCGGCCCGTGCACGCATAACTCGCCGGGTTCGCCCGAAGCCGGGGCCATGCCCTTATCGTCGATCACCTTGCACTCGGTCCCCGGCAAGGGCACGCCCGCCGAACCGGTGAAGGCCTCGCTGTCGGCAGGCATGATGCATACCGCCGGGGAGGCCTCCGTCAGCCCGTAGCCCTCGAGAAGAACGACGCCGGTCGATTCCTTCCAGCGCCTCGCCACACCCTCTTGTACCGCCATGCCGCCGCCGACCACCAAACGCAGGTCGGAAAAGTCGATCTGGGAAAATCCGGGGGTGTTCATCAACCCGTTGAAAAGGGTGTTGACACCGGTCATCGCGCTGAATCGCCGACGAGACAGGGTTTTGACGAAAGCGGCGAGATCGCGTGGATTCGGGATCAGCAGATTCAGGGCTCCGAAACGAAAAAAAGCGAGACCGTTCGCGGTCAAGGCGAAGATATGACAAAGCGGCAGCGCGGTGATGATCACCTCCTCGCCCATGCGCACGAAGGGGGCGAAATAAACCTCCACCTGCGAAACATTGGCGATCATATTGCGGTGGGTCAAGATGGCTCCCTTGGCCCCGCCCGTGGTCCCTCCGGTGTACTGAAGGAAGGCGATATCGTCGCCTGCGATGGAAGGCGGGGTGAACGCCCCGGCCCGGCGACCGGCAGCGAGAGCCCGGTGCCAACCCACCGATCCGGGAATCGAAAAAGGCGGCACCAATCGCTTGATATGGCGCAAGGCGAGGTTGACGAACCATGACTTCGGGGCGCCTAACATATCCCCGAACCCCGTCACCAATACATGCTCGACCGCACTACCCTCGATACAGTCCGCTACGGTATGCGCGAAGTTCTCCATCACCACCACCACCTTCGCCCCGGAGTCGATCAGTTGATGGCGTAATTCGCGCGCGGTATAAAGAGGGTTGGTATTGACCACGACGAGTCCGGCGCGCAAAGCGCCGAAAAGAGCCACCGGGTATTGAAGGATATTGGGCAGCATCAAAGCGATACGATCTCCGGCTTCGATATTGGGCAACCGGCTCGCCCAGGAAGCAAAGTCCATCGACAGGCGATCGATCTCGGCGAAGGAAATACGCCGGCCCATGCACTCGAACGCCGGACGATCCGCATAATGCGAAAAACTATCCTCGATCATCGAAACCAAAGAAGGCCAAGCATCCGGATCGATATCCAAGGGAACGCCGGGGGGATAGACGTCATGCCAAGGCCGATCGGCCATCGCAGATTGGGTATGGGCTTTTTCGCTCACGGAAAAGGGCTCCTTGCGCATCGGGGCGATGGCCGACAGGCGATGCCGCAAAACCGGCTCATCTCGATACCTGCCGCATCGTCCAGCGCACTACATCAGATGTTCGTTGAAAAACCCGATGGTGCGTTCCCAAGCGAGATCCGCTGCGGCCTCGTCATAGCGGGGTGTGGAATCGTTATGAAAGCCATGGTTCACACCGGGGTAGATATGCGCGGTGTAGGCCTTGCCATGCTCTTTCAATGCCGCTTCATAAGCGGGCCAACCCTGGTTGATTCGCTGGTCGAGTTCCGCATAATGCAAAAGCAAAGGCGCTTGGATGCGCACGACATCCTCGGCACTCGCTTGGCGTCCGTAAAAAGGCACCGATGCGGATAGTTCGGGATAAGCCACCGCCATCGCATTGCAGACCCCGCCGCCATAGCAAAAGCCGACACAGCCGACCTTGCCCGTGGTATCCGAGTGCTTGCCAAGGAATTCATAGGCCGCGAAGAAATCGTTCATCAACTTCTCGCGATCGACCGTGCGTTGCAGCTCGCGCCCGTCGGCATCATTGCCCGGATACCCTCCCACGCTGGTCAGCCCATCCGGAGCGAGAGCGATGAATCCGGCTTTGGCGACTCGGCGCGCCACATCCTCGATATAGGGATTCAGGCCGCGATTCTCATGCACCACCACCACTGCAGGCCGGGGATCGGTGACATTCGCCGGCGCCACCCGATAGCCGCGCACCTCACCGTGACCTGCGGGGGAGGGATAGGTAATGTACCGGGCGGTGATGTCGGGATCGTTGAAGCCGACCTGCTCGGCCAAGGCATAATCCGGAGAGAGCATGCTCAAAAGCGTCACCGCGCTCACCCCGCCCAAGGCGAATTTGCCCGCTCGATCGAGGAACTCGCGCTTGGTGATCTTGCCGTGGGCGTAAAAATCATAGAGATCCAGCAACTCCTGATCGAAATCCGCCGCGGTCATCCGGCGCTCGGCTGCAGGGTTTTTCATCTCTAACCTCCTTGTTCGGTTCATCCTCGATATCTCGGAGCAAAAAATCCCCTTTGACGGGATTGAACTATAAGGGCAGTATAAAGGCCGAATAAAAGCCGATCCCGAAGTCCTTCGAAATGCACGCAAGGCATCGATCGGTCTATTCTTTTCACTCGATGGTCAAGGCTTTGCATCATCGATGCCCAAGGATGGCTTTCATGGAACCGCCTTCGCTCGACAATCCGGATTTCTATATCAACCGCGAGCTCGGAAAACTGGCCTTCGATCGCCGGGTCTTCGAGCAAGCCTGCGATTTGAACACCCCCTTGTTGGAACGGCTGGAATTCCTGTGCATTTCCTGTTCCAACCTCGATGAATTCTTCGAAGTTCGGGTCGCAGGATTGATCCATCAAATCCGCTACGGCGCCGCCCGCAACACCCCGGACGGATTGTCCCCGACCGAGACCCTCGCTCGAATCGGCGTCGAGGCCCACGCTCTGGTCGCCGATCAATACCGGCTTTTGAACGAAGACATCCTTCCGGCTTTGGAGCGAGAGGGAATCCGCTTCGTGCGACGCATGGAGTGGAGCGAAGCGCAAACCGCTTGGATCAAGAAGTATTTCGACGATCGGATCCTGCCCATCGTCAGCCCGATCCGACTCGATCCCGCTCACCCCTTCCCCTCGATCCTCAATAAAAGCCTCAATTTCATCGTCTCCCTCAAAGGGGAGGATGCCTTCGGCCAAGCCGGGGAAATGGCCGTGGTGCAGGCCCCGCGCCTGCTGCCGAGGCTGATCAAACTCAGCGACGCCACACATCATGGCGAAGAGGGATCGAAGCGCCACGATTTCGCCTTCCTGTCCTCCGTCATCCATGCCCATGTTTCGGATCTCTTCCCCGGCATGGAGATCATCGGCTGCTATCAATTTCGAGTGACCCGCAACAGCGATCTTTTCGTGGATACCGAAGAGGTGGACGATCTGATGCGGGCACTGGTCGGCGAACTCCCTTCGAGACGCTACGGCGAGGAGGTTCGGCTGGAAGTGGCCGATAACTGCCCCGACGATCTCGTCGAGTTTCTGATGCGCCAATTCGGCTTGGCGAAGGAGATGGTGTTCCGCGTCAACGGCCCGGTCAATCTGCATCGGCTGCGCGCGCTGCCCAATCTGGTGGAAAGGAGGGATTTAAAATACCCGCCCTTCACCCCCGGGCTCCCGGCGCGCATCGGCCAAGGCCGAAACACCCGTCTGTTCGATATCATCGCGGCCGGGGATATCCTGCTGCACCACCCCTTTCAGTCCTTCGCCCCGGTGATCGATCTCGTCCGGCAAGCCGCCGCCGACCCCGACGTTCTCGCAATCAAACAGACCCTTTACCGCGTCGGCGCGAAATCGGCGCTGGTCGATGCCCTCGTGGCCGCCGCGCGCGCGGGCAAGGAAGTGACCATCTGCATCGAGCTGCGCGCTCGCTTCGACGAGGAAGCGAATATCTCCCTCGCCGAGAAGCTCAAAGAGGCCGGAGCGCATGTCGTCTACGGGGTGGTGGGCTATAAAACCCACGCCAAGATGCTGTTGATCGTCCGCCGGGAGGGGGATCGGATGCGGCGCTATGTCCATCTCGGCACCGGCAACTACCACGCGGTTACCGCTCGCAGCTATACCGATATCGGCCTTTTGACCGCGGACCCCGAAATCGGCAAGGATGTGCACGAGATCTTCATGCAGCTGACCGGATTGGGCCAAGCCTCGCACCTGACAAGACTCCTCCAATCCCCCTTCACCTTGCACGATGGATTGCTGGAATTCATCCGGCGCGAGGCCGATATCGCGCGCTCGGGAGTGCCCGGTCGCATCATCGCCAAGATGAACGCACTGACCGAGCCGAGGATCATCCGCGCCCTTTATCGCGCCTCGCAAGCGGGGGCGAGGATATCTCTGATCGTGCGCGGGGTCTGCGGATTACGCCCCGGGATCCCGGGCATCTCCGACAATATCGAGGTGCGTTCCGTCGTCGGCCGATTCTTGGAACATAGTCGAGTGTTTTTCTTCGAAAACGACGGCGATCACCGACTTTTCGCCGCCAGCGCGGACTGGATGAACCGCAATCTCATCCAACGGGTCGAAACTTGCTTTCCGATCCTCGACGAATCCTTGCGCCGCCAAGTCTTCGACGACGAACTCGCCATCTACTTGAAAGACAATATCCAATCTTGGATCCTCGAAGCGGATGGCTCTTGGAAACGCCAATCCCCCGCTCCGGGGGAGCCGATCGTTTCGGCGCAGCAGGAAATCTTGAAAAGGCTCGGTATCTAGGACCTCCTACGAGGATCGATCTCCTTCCCGTCTTCCCATCGAAGGGTCAAAGGGGCGAGCCCGGGCATCGATGAGCCGGATCGGGCTTGGGGAGCTCATCCTCGCTCCCTTCGAACAAGGGGGTATCGCCCGGTAAATCCTCATCACCCGACACCACTCTGGTCTTGGGAAAAACGCAGGAAAAACGGCTACCGACCCCCGGCTCGCTTTCGATGATCAGATGAGCGTCATGCCGCGTCAACACATGGCGGACGATCGCAAGGCCGAGCCCGGTGCCCCCGGTGCCCGAAGAACGCGCCTTGTCGATGCGATAGAAGCGCTCGGTCAGGCGATCCAGATGATGGGATTCGATTCCCTCTCCGGTATCGGAAATGCGCAAAGCGGCCTGCCCGAGGGGATCTGCGTTCCACGAAATGCGAATCGTTCCCAACGCCGGGGTATGGCGAACGGCATTGAATGCGATATTCGAAATCGCACTGTAAATCTCACCCGGATTTCCTTTCAACGACAAACCCTCCTCCACCTCGCATTCAAGCGTATGCCCCTGGCCGCCCAATGCCCGCACATCGCGCACCACCATCTCGATCGTCGCTGCGACATCGACCTCGTCATATTCCGCCGAGCCGGAAACCGTTTCCAAACGCGACAGGCTCAGCAAGTCTTCGACGATCGATCGCATTCGTATCGCCTGCAGGTGCATTCGCTCCATCGGCTTTTGCAGATCGGGGGGTAAATTCTCGTCCCCCTCGAAAGCCTCCAAATAGCCGAGAATGACGGTCAGCGGACTGCGAAGCTCATGCGAGACATTGGCCACGAAGTCCTTTCGTATCGCCTCCAAGCGATGGATATGGCTGATATCGCGTACCAGCATCAACTGCTGACCGAGGCCATAAGGGACGATCCGCACCGATAGCCGCAGCGCATCGTCGAGCGGGGATTCGATCTCCAAAGGCTCGTCGAATTCCCGGGCTTCGAGGTAATCGGTCAGACTCGGGTGGCGCAACAGATGCAGGATCGGCTGACCCGTATCTCGTGGATGGGCCAAGCCGAGCAAGCGATCCGCCGCCTGATTCATCCAGTGAATGATGCCCCCTCGATCGAGGATCACCACCGCATCGGGCATGACCTCCGAAGCCTGCTCGAAACGGCTGACGAACTTTCGCAAACGCTTTTTCCGCTTGCGGTTGACTTGGCGGACTTGCCCCAAGCGTTCGAAGATGCGATCCCAGATCCGACGATCGCGCCGAATCGAACTCCCCTCTTGCGTGCGTAGCAGACGATCCAAACGGTGGACATAAAGAATCTGTCTTAAAAAAGCGACCGATGTGCCGGAGAAGATCAGCCACGGCAGGGTCCCGAAAACGAGATCGAGGACGAGCAGCAACAGCCCGCCGATCAGCAAGGGACGCCATTCTTCGAAGGAGTGTCTGGATGGGAGCATCGGTCTATGATGAATCGAGGGCCTCGAAGCGAATATCCGCCGGATCGTGCCGGTGCTTTGATTATGCCGAATCGAAAGGAATTCCGTTTATCATGGGGGAATGGCTGTGATCATCATCGATCTCGGTCATCGAAGCTCGTTCGATCGGTCGAGCGTTCTTGAAATTCCGCCATTCGCCACCACATCCAAGGCCATGTCCGAGAAGATCGCGAAATTTCGAGTTGGACAAATCGTCCGCCACCGGGTTCATCCCTTTAGAGGGGTGATCTTCGACGTCGACCCCGTATTCAACAACACCGAGGAGTGGTGGCGGTCGATCCCGGAAAATATCCGCCCCGACAAGAATCAGCCTTTCTATCACCTGCTGGCCGAGAACGAAACGACCACTTATGTGGCCTATGTCTCGGAGCAAAATCTACTGGTGGACAACTCCGGCGAGCCCGTCGGACACCCCTATATCCAGCATTTCTTCGAAGAAGAACCGCATGACGGGCGTTATATCCTTCATCAACACCACCTTCACTGAGCAAATCGGATTCCACCCCATGCCTTCACCATCATCGTCTTTGGATTCATCCCCTCCCGCTCGCTTCATCTATCTCGACGATCGCATTCTTCCATGGGAAGACGCTCGGGTGCACGTGGCGAGCGTGGGCTTCAAATTCGGCGCCGGTGTCTTCGAGGGGGTGCGGGGCTACTGGAATCCGGACAAAAAAGGGCTGTTTCTCCTACAACTCGAAGAGCACCTCGAAAGACTGGAGTTCTCGCAAAGATTCATGCGTTTCGACGAGATTCTGCCCGCCCCCTTCGTTGCGGAAAAAGTCCTTGAACTGCTAAGGGCGAACGCCTTCGAAGAGAACATACATATCATGATCACCGTCTTCGTCAAGGGCTATGGATCTCCGGCCACCACCGGTCCCATCGGTCTTTCGATCGTCGCCTCCCCGAGGAAAGACATTCCCTGGACGAAAACCGGCTGCACCGCGCATATCAGCTCTTGGCAAAGAGTCCCCGACAGCGCGATGCCGATGCGGGTGAAGTGCAATGCCAACTACCAAAACGGACGCTTGGCAACGATGCAAGCGCAGGCCGATGGCTACGATACCGCCATTTTGCTCAACGCTCGCGGCAAGGTCGCCGAAGGGCCGGGGATGTGCATGTTCATGGTGCGAAACGGCAAGGCGATCACGCCGCCGATCACCAGCGATATCCTCGAAAGCATTACCCGAAGCACGGTGATCCGGCTATGCGAGGGGTTGGGGATCGAAGTGGTGGAGCGGGAGATCGATCGCAGCGAACTCGTCGCCGCCGACGAGGCCTTTTTTTGCGGCACGGCATGGGAAATCACCCCGCTCATCAGCGTGGATCGGCTAGCGATCGGGAGCGGAGAGGTCGGGCCCGTTGTGCGTCGATTACAAGAGCGATTCTTCTCGATCACCGGCGCCCGCAGCGAAGATGCCATGGAGTGGTTGACCGGCGTGTAGGTCATATCGTTCGGATCGCATCGGATTCGTACCGAATCGACCCGTCCGCTCGAATTCCTTCCCCCGACTCCCTTGCGATCCGAGATCGGACCGCAAGGGAATCCAAGGGCCAATATCCATCCGCAACCGCGATCGACGGCTATGGATGATCGCCGAAGCGATCAGGCCGCAAGGGCCTCGAGTGCGGGTTTGAAGGGATAGTCGAAGGCCTTGGCCACCTCAAGGCATGTGATCTCCCCGGCGTGGACATTGAGCCCCTCGCGCAAATGGGGATCTTCTTGCAGGGCCTTGCGATAGCCCTTGTCGGCAAGGGTCAGCACATGCGGCAAGGTGACATTGTTGAGGGCGAAGGTGGATGTACGCGGTACCGCTCCGGGCATATTCGCAACGCAATAATGCACCACATCGTCGACGATGTAGGTGGGATCGCTGTGGGTGGTCGGACGGGAGGTCTCGAAGCATCCCCCCTGATCGATAGCGACATCCACCACCACCGATCCCGGCTTCATCTCGCGAATCATCTGCGCGCTGACCAGCTTCGGTGCCGCCGCCCCCGGAACCAAGACCCCGCCGATCACCACATCCGCCTCGAGCACCGAACGCTCGATCGAACTGCGCGTGGAGTAGGCGGTGAGCAGAGAATGGCCGAATTGCCGCCAAAGGGATCTGAGCGCATCCGGCGAACGATCGATCACGGTGGTATCGGCCCCCATCCCCACCGCGACATCCGCCGCATGGGTCCCGACCATCCCCCCGCCGATCACCACGACCTTCGCCGGCGACACCCCGGGCACCCCGCCCATCAACACGCCCTTGCCGCCGTGCACCCTCTCCAGACAATGAGCCGCCGCCTGAATCGAAAGCCGACCGGCGACCTCCGACATCGGAGCCAGCAAAGGCAACCCACCGGCAGGCGATGTGACCGTCTCGTAAGCGATGCAAACCGCCTTGCTACGCATGAGGTCATCGGTTTGAGGGCGGTCGGGAGCGAGATGCAAATAGGTGAAGAGGATCTGCTCCTCGCGCAGCATCGCCCTTTCGCCCGCCTGCGGCTCCTTGACCTTGACGATCATTTCCGCTTGGGAAAAGACTTCGCTCGCATCGAGGGCTATTTGGGCCCCTGCGGCCTCGTACTCCTCATCCGCAGATCCGATTCCGCTACCGGCACCGGTCTCCACCAGCACCCGGTGGCCGTGCACCGTCAGCTCCTGCACGCTTTGAGGAGTCAGACCCACACGATATTCGTGATTCTTGATTTCCTTCGGCACCCCGATAAGCATCGCAACGACCCCCTTTTTAGGAGAATGATCGAACAGACAAATCAACAAGAAGCATCGATCCCTTCGATCGAATCTTAAAAAACACTTGACCTCGAATCATGTCGGACTCTCGGTCGATCCCCCGTCTTCGAAAAAAACACGAGATTCTTGCATGAATTGGACACCGAATCGCCTATGCCGTGCACATTTTTTTCGATCCGAATCGCTTTGGAATCGAAACCATCCGATCCGCACCGTTCTTCCCTCGAATCCCTTGCATCCAACGCCCCTTGAAAAGGGCCTTCGAATCCGATCCTCGGATCAGCGTATTATCGGGCGCAAGGCTCGGGTTCGATCGAGAAAATACTCTCGATGACTCCTTGGGCGATCGAGATCGGCGATCGAGATAACCGATGGAGTGATTCGCAAAATGATCCCTTGGCATTGACTACAATGCAACCGGGGATGATCGAGAGATCGTACCTTCGCTCGCCCTCGACGGCATCGCCGCCCCGACCGACAAAAACCTCGTCATCGAAACCAACCGAGAACCGAAGAAAATGAAAGTTCTGAGAAACCACGACCCCGATGGATTGCACCGAGCCGATCTCGATCACTGCATCCATCCTTGGACGGATTTTGCCGACTGGAAAGAAAACGGCTCGACGATCATGGTCCGGGGCGAAGGAGCCTTCGTCGAGGATGCCCAAGGCAATCGCTATATCGACGGCATGGGCGGATTATGGTTCGCAAATCTCGGTTATGGACGAAAGGAGCTGATCGACGCCGCCGCGGCCCAGTTGACCGCCTTGCCCCAATACTCCTATTTCACCAATATCGGCAACCCCCCGGCAACCGAACTCGCCGCCCGTTTGGCCGCTCTCGCTCCGGGCGATCTCAATCATGTTTTTTACAGCACCGGCGGCTCGGCGGCCAACGAAAGCGCGGTTCGTATCGCCCATTATTATTTCGACACCATCGGTCAATCATCGAGACGTTTGTTGATCTCGAGGCGCAACGCCTATCATGGCAGCACATTCTTGACCGCCGCCCTTTCGGGGAAGATGGACGAAAAGGCGGGATTTCATTTCCCGAAGGGATTGGTCCACCACATCTCGGAGGCGAACTGCTATCGGATGCCCGAAGGGATCCGAAGCGAATCCGAATATTGCGACTTTTTGGCGCAGGAGTTCGAAGAGAAGATCACCGAGCTCGGCGAGGAGAATATCGCTTGCTTCTTCGCCGAGCCGATCATGGGGGCCGGCGGAGTCCTGATGGCACCGACGGGCTATCACCGACGCATGAAGGGGATCTGCGAAAGGCATGGCATCCTCTATGTCTCCGACGAGGTGGTCACCGCCTTCGCCCGCTTGGGTCGCTTCTTCGCCAGCCGAGACTTGTTCGACGTACAGCCGGATATGATCGTCGCCGCCAAGGGGATCACATCGGGCTATATCCCGCTGGGGGTCACGCTGGTCTCGGATCGTATCTACGAGGGAATCTCAAGGCCAAGGGCCGATGGCGGTATTTTCTCGCACGGATTCACCTATTCCGGGCATGCGGTGGCGTGCGCCGTCGCCTTGGCCAATATCGAGGTGATGGAACGCGAGGATCTTTGCGCCAAGGTACAACAGACCGGCGACTACTTTTTGGAGCGCCTGAAAACCCTGAGCGATTTGCCGATCGTCGGCGACGTGCGAGGCAGTCATTTCATGCTCTGCGTCGAACTGGTGGAAGATCGATCGACGAAAAAACTCTTCCCCGATGAAATCGACGTGGGCAAGATGGTGGATCTGCACGCCCAAGAGCGGGGGTTGATCGTACGTCCGATTCGCAATCTATGCGTCCTTTCACCGGCCTTGATCCTCGATATGAAGGATATCGATCGAATCGTCTCCATCTTGCGCGAGTCGATCGAAGCCACCGTCTCGGATCTCTCGCAGATGACGGGCCACGATCTTCGAGCCTGACGAACCCCCATCCACGGAGCGAAATCACTCACCATGAACTCGCCTTTGCATGCCGATATCGCCTCCTTGCAACAAAATGGCATCACCCGCATCGCCGCCAAACGGATGGATGATCCGAAGGTGATTCCGCTTTGGTTCGGCGAGGGTGATATCGCCACCGACGAGAGGATCCGCAATGCCGCCAAGCGCGCCCTCGACGATGGCGATACCTTCTACGACTACCCCCAAGGCCGGCGGGATCTATGCCTCGCCATCAAGGGGTACCTCGATCGGCTTTACGGGATCGACATCGATCCGGTGCGGATCGTCGTGCCCGGCTCCACGATGCTCGGAATCACCATCGCCGCCCGGATGGGTGCAGGTCATGGCGATCATGCGCTGATCGTCAGCCCCAACTGGCCCAATATCGAGAACAGCTACCGGGCAACCGGGGCCGCCATCGACTTCGTGCGTCAACGTCACGGCCGCGATGGCTGGTTCCTTTCGATGAACGATCTACGCGCGGCATTGCGCCCGAACACCCGCTCGATCTTCGTCAACACCCCCTGCAATCCGACCGGATGGGTCATGCCCGCCGAGCAGCAGGCGGAGTTGCTCGAAATCTGCCGCGAGCGCAATATCCTGCTGATCGCCGACGAGGTCTACCACCGCAATATTTTCGACGATAGCGATGCCGCTCCGTCTTTCCTGCGCTTGACCCGCGCCGATGATCCGGTGGTGGTGGTCAGCGGCTTTTCCAAGGCTTGGGCAATGACCGGTTGGAGGATCGGCTGGGCGGTGGGTCCGGCCCATTTCGCCAAGGCATGGGCGGTTCTGTGCGAGTGCTATAACACCGGGGCCACGGTCTTCGTGCAGCAGGCGGCTATCAGCGCCCTCGAAGAGCAGGACGTTGTCGCGCGGCTACGGGCGCAATACACTCGCGGACGCGAGATCACCGAGGAGGTTTTGGGATCCTGTCGGCGGCTGGAATTCACGCCCCCGCAAGGTGCGTTCTACGCCTTCCCTCGCCTTCCCGGATTGCGATCGAGTTTCGCCTTGGCCGAGGGGATTTTGGACGAGGAGGATGTCGGTATCGCCCCCGGATATACCTTCGGCCCGGGCAACGAAGAATGCTTCCGGATCTGCTTTGCGATGAGCCACGACCGCCTGCGCAACGGACTGGAACGCGTGGTGCGCTATATCGAGCGCCACGCGGATTCGCTGACCGGCGGATCGATCTAACGATCCAAGTGTGGAACGGTACCAAGGACTTGCGTTTTCCGAATATCTCGAAGCCCTCCATCGCCCGACCCTCTATCATGACCGGGAAAACGCCATGGGGGAAAATGGGGATATCGAGATGAGATGTCAGCGATGGAGCGGACAAAGCAATGGCGCCCGGTATCGACGCCGATCGAGAGCGCTTGACTCAAAGTCTCGATCGACGACTTCGGGCGGTACAACGTCGATATTCGATCGATCATCGAGTTGTCGGCATGAAATTTCCAGCGCAAGCCACCCCCTGTGTAGCGTCGACAAACCAAAGGCTCCACCTAATTGATCGAATGAAAATCGCAAGGGCTGGAAGTCAAGATAAAGAGAGGGGGGTATCGATATCACTTGACGGATCGGCTGCAACCCATCGAGGCATCTATCTCGCATGGCGGATGATTTTTAGTTAACTTTCCAATTGATTTTTTAGTTATTACTCCATCTTTTTCTCTTTGTACGTTTCTATCATTCAAACATAATCGAAATGGCAAGAAAGGGTCAGATTACAATAAGAGCATCTCGATTGATAAAATAAAAAAAATCAGAACCCTATTCAATCAATAACATCATGATCGGCATAGGAATATACCCTATTCGACGGGATTTATACGGGGAAGTACCCATTCCAAAATAGAGGCATCATATCGCAGCTTTTTTTCGATTATCCCATAGCCGGCATCGCTCGCCTTTTCGCCATCATAGATCCCGGATCTTGCGACCCGCCTGTACCGGTCGATCGAGATTTATATGGGCGGCGGCGACCTCTTGCACTCTTGCCGATATCTCGGGCGGAAAAGGGCTCACCCGCACCGAACCCTCGTGTTGTATGACATGCAGCAACATCAGATCCATGGTCGCAGCGACCATGTTCTCATCGCTCGCCAAAAGGAATTGAAAAAGGCGCAAGCGCTTTTCATCCGCTCCCAAGATCAGGCTCTCGGTATGGATGCGCTGCCCCAAGAGCAGTTCTCTCTCCCACGTAAAATGGGCCTCGACGGAATAGAGTGTGCCGCCGGTCTTGGCGCGGTAATGCGCATCCATCCCCAAATAATCCTGCACCCGCCAAGTCGCATCGCTAAAGGCCACCGCATAATAACCGTCGTTCAGATGGCCATTGGCATCGATCCAAGCAGGCAGCACCTCGCCCTCCCAAAGGCGCAAGGGTGCATCGTGCGATTGCGCTTTCTTTGTCATTTCGATATGTTCGTCATTTTGATGGCAGTGCGTTGTTCATCGAATCCGGCGCGCCGGATACCGAAAAAGCCATCGATTCGTTCAGCGTCGGGCGAGATGGCGATTGACCGCACCCAAGATGGCCATCAAGGAGGCGATGGTGATATTCGGATCTCTGCCGACCCCGAACAGGGTCTTCCCCGCTTCGTCGGCAACCTCGACATAAGCGACGGCGGTGGCGTCCGCTCCTCTGCCCAAGGCATGCTCGTTATAGTCTCGCACCGATATCTTGATTCCGCAGCCGGATTCCAAGGCATCCACGAAAGCGGCGATGGGGCCATTGCCCCGCCCTTTGATCGTGATATCTTCGCCGTTGCGACGGATGACGGCATCGAGGCGACGCTGGCCCGGGGCATCCGGATCGGGCAAGGACCAGTGCTCGACCAAGGAAAAGGTGCCTTCGCCGAGCAGATATTCCTTTTCGAACAGTCTTCGGATCTCCTCGGAGTCGATCTCGCGTCCGCTTCGCTCGGTCGCTTGCTGCACCGTGCGGCTGAACTCGATCTGCAGACCGCGGGGGAGATCGAGGCCGTGATCCGCCTTCATCAGATAGGCCACGCCCCCTTTCCCCGACTGACTGTTGACGCGGATGATCGCCTCGTAGTCGCGCCCCACATCCTTGGGATCCAAGGGCAGGTAGGGCACCTCCCACTGACGGGAATTGCTGCGCTCGAGAGCCTGCATGCCCTTCTTGATCGCATCTTGGTGGGAGCCGGAAAAAGCGGTATAGACCAGCTCCCCCGCATAAGGGTGGCGAGGGTGAATCGGTAGCTGATTGCAGAATTCCGCAACTCCCTTGAGGCGATCGATATCGGAGAGATCGAGTTCGGGATCGATGCCCTGGGTAAAAAGGTTCATGGCGAGGTTGACGACATCGACATTGCCGGTACGCTCACCGTTGCCGAAGAGGGTTCCTTCCACCCGATCCGCGCCCGCCATGACCCCGAGTTCGGCCGCGGCCACTCCGGTGCCGCGATCGTTATGCGGATGAAGGCTGATGATGCACCGATCCCGATAACGAAAGTGGCGAATGAACCATTCGATCTGATCCGCATAGATATTGGGCGTCGCCATCTCGACCGTAGCCGGGAGGTTGATGATCGCCTTTCGGTCAAGGGTCGGCTCCCATACATCGCAGACCGCCTCGCAGATCTCGACCGCGAAATCGAGCTCGGTGCCGGTAAAACTCTCCGGCGAATATTGATAGACGATCTCCGATTCTTGCGCGCTTTGCGCCAATTCCCGAACGAGGCGCGCCCCGTTGACGGCGATCTCGACGATACCGGCTCGATCCGTTTCGAAAACCACCCGCCGCTGCAAGGTCGAGGTGGAGTTATAAAGATGCACGATCGCCCGCCGACAACCGGCGAGGCTTTCGTAGGTACGTCGGATCAACTCGTCCCGGGCTTGGGTCAGCACTTGGATGGTAACGTCAGGCGGAATACGATCCTCTTCGATCAGCAAGCGCACGAAATCGAAATCGGTTTTCGAGGCCGAAGGAAAGCCCACCTCGATCTCCTTGAAACCCATATCGACCAGCGCTTGGAACATGTGCATCTTGCGTCGACCGTCCATCGGATCGATCAACGCTTGGTTTCCATCGCGCAAGTCCACGCTGCACCATGAGGGAGCGCGGTCGATCCGGCGGGTGGGCCATTGTCGATCCGGCAGATCGACGGGGGCGAAGGCTCGGTATTTCTCGAAAGGCATCGGGTTCATGGTGGATCACGCATCGAGCGGTGATAGGGGGAGTGATTAGGAAGCGAAAAACGATTATCGAAGAAAGACGGATATCTTCATCGAAACGGATTCTTTTTCGAAGTGTACGATATCCCAAGATTCGGCAAGGTCTACGGATCCGGGCGATCGATGCCCCGAAGCGGATAGCAAGTTCGATCGGACCGATTTTCCTTGCAGTCATTCGAAGTCGATGCCCGGCAGGGCAACCCGACAGAACGAGTAATTCGAGCGCGAATACCGAGCAACGAGCCCTTCACCGTGAGGATTCCTTCATGAACCAAGTATCGGCCACCGAAGAAGTCTTTCGTCAGGACGCTTACGCCAAATCCTGCGATGCCCGTATCGTCGAGGTGGATGGCGCCGGAATCTATCTCGATCGCACCGTCTTTTACCCCACCGGCGGCGGACAACCCGGCGACATCGGCGAATTGATCCTGGAAAGCCGATCGCCCATCTCCATCGTCGATACCCGCAAGAGCGAAAGCGCCCGAGGAATCGTCCACTTGGCGCAAGAGCCGGTGGATCCGAGCCTTGTCGGTAGCAAGGTCAGTGCGTGCATCGACTGGGAGCGAAGGCATCGTCTGATGCGCATGCATACTTGCATGCATCTTCTTTGCTCGCTGATCCCAGCTCCGGTCACCGGGGGCTCGATCAGAGACGGTAGCGGTCGCCTCGACTTCGACCTCCCCGAGAGCACCCTCGACAAACAAGCGCTGAGCGATGCGTTGAACCGGCTCGTCACCGAAGGACATCGCGTTGCCCCGCGCTGGATCAGCGAAGAGGAACTCGATTCGAATCCCTCGCTGGTGCGCACGATGTCCGTGGCGCCTCCCAAGGGACAAGGGCAGGTGCGCCTTTTGGAGATCGAAGGGGTGGATCTCCAGCCCTGCGGCGGGACCCACGTGGCTTCCACCGCCGAAATCGGCAAGGTCCGGATATCGAAAATAGAAAAGAAAGGGCGGCAGAATCGGCGAGTCAATGTGGTTTTCGAGCCTTGATGGGGGTGGCTTCGGGGCTCGAGCCCCGGGACTTGGCCCCGAACCCAAGGCTTTCGCTTTTTCGCGCGACGATGGCGATTACCCTTGACCGGGCGACTCATCCTCCTCGAAAAGAGCGGCGAAACGGGAGAAGAAATCATCGGCGATCTTGCGCGCAGCCCCGGCGACCAAGCGAGAGCCGATTTGCGCGAGCTTGCCCCCGACCTGCAGCTCGGCACTGTATTTCAACAGCGTTCCTTCGCCGTCCTCCTCGAGCCTTACCACCGCCTGCCCCTTGCCGAAACCGGCCGGACCGCCTTTGCCTCGACCCGATATCGTGTACTTCGAAGGCGGATCGAGATCGGATAGATCGAGTTCGCAGGAGAACTTCGAGCGCACCGGGCCGATCTTGGCCTCGACCACCGCCGTGAATCGATCCGATGATTCACGCTCGATGGACTCGCAACCCGGAATGCTCCGAGCGAGCCGATCCGGATCGTTGAGGGCCTCCCAAACGCTCGGCCTCGATGCGGGTATCTTGAATTCGCCCGAAATGTCCATGCGAAGATTCTCCTTTTCAAAAGACCACTCGACCCGATGCGAGCCCTGCTTTTCGCCCCTGCCTTTCAATCGGCGGCGGTGCGGCTCGAAGGTGCATCCTTCGAAACGCCCTTTTCTCGCCGATCGGCGGGCATGAATCGAACAAGCGTCCGGCGGCGCATGCCGCAAACGACGATCGGAGACTAACGATGCGAAGACAACGCTTTGCCAAAATCATCGCCACCTTGGGTCCGGCCACCGCCGATGCGAAGATGATCCGGGCCTTGTTCATGGCCGGAGTCGATGTATTTCGGCTCAATTTCAGTCACGGCAGCCATGACGACCATCGCAAATCCTTCGAAACGATCCGCACCATGGAGGCCGAACTCGGGCGACCGATCGGGATTTTGGTCGACCTCCAAGGACCGAAACTTAGGATCGGGAAGTTCTCGCAAGGCCACGCCCTGCTCGAGGAGGGCGATCCCTTCAGACTCGATCTCGATCCTTCACCCGGCGACCGACGACGGGTATGCTTGCCGCATCCACAAGTCTTCGCCGCCTTGGCTCCCAAGGCCCATTTGCTGATCAACGATGGCCGGATCCGACTGGAGGTCGAACGATCCGGGAGCGACTTCGCCGAAACGCGGGTGCTGACCAAGGGCGAAATCTCGGATCATAAGGGAGTCAATCTCCCCGGGGCATTTCTCCCCCTCTCCCCTTTGACCGACAAGGATCGCGATGATCTCGATCTGGGGCTCGATCTCGGGGCGGATTGGATCGGCGCCTCGTTTATCCAACACCCGCAAGATCTGCTCGTGTTGCGCGAAGCGATCGGCGATCGTGCGGGGCTCATCACCAAATTCGAAAAACCGACCGCGGTGGACCGGCTGGAAGAAATCATCGATCTCTCGGATGCGATCATGGTCGCCCGCGGGGATCTGGGAGTGGAACTGCCGCCCGAGGATGTGCCGAGCATCTCGCGCCGAATCGTACGGGCGAGTCGCGATGCGGGCAAACCGGTGATCGTGGCCACCCAAATGCTGGAATCGATGATCGCAGCCCCGATCCCGACGCGCGCGGAGGCTTCCGATGTCGCCGGGGCGATCTACGACGGCGCCGACGCGGTGATGCTCTCGGGCGAAACCGCAACCGGGGACTATCCGATCGAAGCTGCGACCATGATGCATCGCATCATCTCCCGAGTCGAGCGAGATCCCTATTATCGGAAGATGATCGATATCTCCCCGGCGACCCCGGAGTCCACCACCGCGGATGCCATTTCCGATGCGATGCGGCGCATCGTCGATACCTTGAAGGTGAGCGTTGCCGTCACCTATACGAAATCGGGCTCTAGCAGTCTGCGCGCGGCGCGCGAGCGACCCGCCGCTCCCATTTTGAGCCTCACCCCCCACCGAAGAACGGCCCGCCGTCTGACGCTGGCTTGGGGCACCCATTCAGTCCTTAGCAAGGAGGTCGAAAGCGTCGAGGAGATGGTCAGCCAAGCCTGCGACATGGCGCTTTCGGACGGCTTCGCAAAGATCGGCGATCGGATCGTCATCATGGCCGGGATGCCCTTCGGGATCTCGGGAACCACCAATCTCATGCGCATCGCCCGTGTCAAGGCCCCCGACAACCCCGCATGATGCCCGAAAGAAAAGCAGGCAAGGAGAGATCTCGCTCGATGGCTTCCCCCGACAAAAACGAGCGGCAAGATGTCATTCCTCGATCGGGGGATAATGCGGACGATCCCCCCACTCGCCCTCGGGGTTGTCGATCATGATATCGATGAAGATCGGCACCAAAAACCCCAAGATCGCCACGCCATCATGCACCTGCTCGCGATTTTTGCTGCTGTTCCAAGTCGCCCCGCCGTGAATCAACTGATTGCGCAAGACATAAAGGCGACGAAATATCATTTGCAGGACAGTGGAGGTGTCAATATTGCCGATCGCGCGATGGAATATCTTGCGTTCCTTATCCATTTTCTCTTCCCAATCGCTGCAGTTTTCGCTCCCGTGCTTGTAATGCCAATAACGGGCGAAAACATAGCGATTATTCATCAATCGCCGAATCGATTCGGAAAATTTGCTCCAGATCGCATCGTAGATTCGCCGCCCTTTATCGTGCCTGATCAGCTCGTTGAAATATTTTTCCTGCACCTTTTTTTCGGGCGTATCGTTATCGACGTATTCCACATCGGCATAGACCGCATTGAAGGCGATCCAAAGAAAAACGAAGCGGGCATCCAAACCGTCCCCGAAGCGCAGATCCTTGTCGTTCGGCCCGTCTTTCGGCTCCGCCTCGGAGCGCCCCAACCATCTAAGCGATCGATGGAGGCGAAGGGCGATGCGGTGCGGAATATCGCTTTCGATCTCCTGGAACTTGGATCTCAGAGCCTTGGATTCATCGGCTGTCTCGGTCTCTTCGGTTATCATTGGCGCTTTGCTCTCCTTGTCATGATCTCAACTATCCGGCCTCGGCCGCAATAGCCCCACCCCACCCTTTTCGACTCCAAGCCGATGATCGTGTTGCAAAAAAAACGCATGCCTCCATCGATGATCGTCGCGATAGCGGCGATGGCCGCCGTGGTCGTCGCTTCGAATATTTTGGTACAATTCCTTTACGGTCAATGGCTGACATGGGGTGCTTTCACCTACCCCATCGCCTTTCTCATCACCGATTTGGTCAACCGATTTCACGGGACCGAGCAGGCTCGCCGCGTCGTTTTCGCAGGTTTTGCCACGGGCATCGTCTGCTCGTTCATCGGCACGCAGATTATCGGCGATTTCGGCCCATTGGTAACCTTTCGCATCGCCCTCGGATCGGGCACGGCCTTCTTGGTGGCCCATCTCATCGATATCAATATCTTCGATCGCCTGCGCACCGGGACATGGTGGCAAGCCCCTTTGATATCATCTTTGGTAGGATCGAGCATCGATACCGCGCTCTTTTTCAGCATCGCCTTCTCTCAATCCTTGCAAGCGCTGGATCCATCGGGCGATGTTGCTTGGGCAAACGAGATTTTGCCGCTTCTCGGCTTAGGTCCGATGGCCCCCCTATGGGTCTCGCTGGCGTTGGCCGACTGGTTCGTCAAAATCACACTGGCTCTGATCGCCTTGGCCCCTTTTCGCTTCGCCATACGCTCCCTACTACCCAAGACAATTTGAAATCGCCCTCGACACGACCGGGTGGCATCCATCATGCTCTTTATCCGTCGGCATTTTCGGCGGTTCGGTCCCGGATCCGGCGATGATTATGTTCCTTTAACCGGAGAATCCAATCAATGAACGGAGCAGATACCGCATGGATCATCGCGGCAACCGCCCTCGTGCTCTTCATGACCTTACCGGGACTTGCGCTCTTCTACGGTGGATTGGTGCGCGCCCGCAATGTACTGAGCGTCTTCATGCAGTGCTATACCATTGCCTGCCTGATGGGAATTCTCTGGCTCATTATCGGCTATTCCATCGCCTTCGGTGATGCGAGCGGGGGTTTTTGGGGGGGGCTGAACAAGGCCCTGCTTCTTCATCTGACCCCGGAGAACCTGATCGGCACCTTGCCCGAAATTCTTTTCTTCGCCTTCCAGATGACCTTCGCGATCATCACTCCGGTTTTGATCGTCGGCTCCTATGTCGAGCGCATCGGCTTCGGTTTCGCGATTCTTTTTTCCGGTCTTTGGATGCTGCTGGTCTACGCCCCGGTGGTGCACTGGATCTGGGGCGGGGGCTTTTTATCCGACGGAGGGATCTTCGGCGCGACGGGAGCCAGAGATTTTGCGGGCGGCATCGTGGTGCACCAAACCGCAGGCTTGGCCGCCTTGGTGATCGCGGCCTTTCTCGGGCCGCGCCAGCAGCAAGGCATTCCGCCCCATAGTCCGGGCTACGTCATGATGGGGGCATCGATGCTCTGGGTCGGGTGGTTCGGTTTCAACGGGGGCTCGGCGCTCGCTGCGGACGGAACCGCGGCCATGGCCATCACCGTGACTCATATCTCCGCCGCCGCCGGTTCGCTGACCTGGGCCCTTTGGGAGCAGATCCGCTTCGGTCGCGCCTCCTTGGTCGGTATCGTCACCGGTACGATTGCCGGGCTCGCTTCGATCACCCCGGCCTCGGGCTTCGTCGGACCCTTGGAGGCCTTGTTGATCGGCGGGATCGCCGGAATCATCTGCCAAGAAGCCGTCACCTTGGTTCGATATCGAGCGGGGATCGACGATACCCTGGATGTCTTTGCGGTGCATGGCTTGGGCGGAATATTCGGGACCCTCATGGTCGCGATCTTCGGAGGCGCCGGCTGGATCGCCCAGACGGGCTCGTTGTTGATCGTGGGGGTGTTCACCGTTGCAGTCACTTCGATTCTGGTCGTGATCTGCAAGGCGATCACCCCCTTGCGAGTCAGTCAGGAGATCGAAGCCGGAGGGCTCGATCTCTCCATCCACGGCGAACGCGCCTACGACATGAACTCGTAAGAGAGCGGGTATCGACCCGATCCGTCAAGGAAAAGGGGGGTCTCGAACGAAGACCCCCGAGAAAAAATCCAAGGCCAACTTTCGAGGGATTGCAACCGAAAACCAAACTCTCGTCGGGAATTGCCATCGTGAAGATACCGAGCGAGGGCCTTCGAGTTTTTCCTATTCGCAAAGAGCATGGTCTTTCGGATAACAAGCGATCAATCATGGAATCATGGCATACTCCGCTCAAAAAAAAGATCATGTCCCGACATCGCATCAAGACCCGAGGGAATTATGCAAAGTCCACGGACTGCGCCGATAGACCGACGCAAAGCGTCATCGAACCTTCGTTGATAAGCCAGCGGCGCATCACATAACTGCGCGCACCACTTCGATGCATCGGATCCGCATCGGCGATGATCTTGGCTTCCTCGAACGAGGCGGCGCGATAGATAATCAGGCCGATCCCTTGCATCCACTCCCCCGATATATCCGATATCGGGCCGGCGAGAAAAAGCGTCCCCAATGACTCCTGCTCGGCTTGATAAGCAAGATGCTCGGGTAACATCTCTTGCACCTTGGCCTCATCGCCCATAGGCGTCGAAAAAACCATGTAGAACTCATGGGCGAGCGCACCTCGCGATTTGGCCTTTGCTTTATACTCTTCCCAAGCGGGCATAGTCCGTTCTCCAATTCAAGAAATCGAAAATCACCATTTTACTTGAATCGATTCTTTATCTACCGTCAAAGATTCGACTCGGTCGACCAGGAGATTCGAATGCGTTTTCTCGTCGGGACTATCGGCAAGATACAAAGCGTCTTTGCCGTATACGATGATACGGCAACCAACCTCACCTCGGCTCTTCCGGAGATCGGGCAAGATCTTTCCGCTCTGGCCGCATCCGATGAGCTGCGGAAAAAAGCGGCGGAGATACATAGCAAGGATATCCACACCCTCGGCGATATCGTACCTGCGCTGCCTATCGGGACTCCTGGAAAATTTATCTGTCTTGGCCTTAACTATGTCGAGCATATCAAAGAGGGTGGTTACGATATCCCGGACTACCCGGCGCTCTTCATGCGAGGAAACAATTCGCTGATGGCCGCCGGAGCCCCGATGGTGCGTCCTTCTTGCTCGAATATGCTCGACTACGAAGCCGAGCTGCTGCTGATCATCGGCAAAAGGGGGCGTCATATCCCGAAGGCCGATGCGTTGAATCATGTCTTCGGCTATACGGTCTTCAATGATGGTTCGGTGCGCGACTATCAGCGCAAAACCCATCAATGGACGCCGGGAAAGAATTTCGACAGCACCGGCGCAATCGGTCCTTTCGTCGTCACCCCCGACGAATTGCCCGAAGGTGCCAAGGATCTGAATATCGAAAGTCGGGTCGGCGATGAAATTCTGCAATCATCAAATACTTCCAATATGATCTGGGACGTTGCCCGAACGATTGCGATCATCTCGGAATACTCCACCCTCGAACCAGGCGATCATATCGCCATGGGCACCCCTCCGGGGGTCGGGCATGCCAAGAAGCCCGAGCCACGTTGGTTGCGCCCGGGTGAAACCGTAGATATCGAGATCGAATCGATCGGTATCTGTTCCAGCCCGATCGTCAGCGAATCCTCGATCGCATCCAAGGTCGCGAACGAACGATGATCGACAACGGAAAGCCATCGGAGGATTCAAGGCTCCGGGCACAAAAATCGATACAGGCGCTTCGGGCTCGTAAAAGTCGACTGGACGATATCTCGATCGATCTGATCCTCCGCAATGCGCGATCGCATTACGCTTGGACGGACCGTCCGGTCAGCGACGAAATGCTGCGAACGATCTACGGCATCGCGATTCAAGGGCCGACCAGCATGAACACCTGCCCGGCGCGATTCGTCTTCGTCAAAAGCGAGGAGGGCAAGAATCGTCTGGCCAAGTCTTTGAAAGCGACGAATATCGACAAGATGCGCTCTGCGCCGGTAACCGCGATCGTCGCTTGGGATCCGCTATATTGGCAGCGTCTCGATTTTTTATTTCCCCACGAGGATAGAAAAGCGCTTTTCGATGGCAAGGAGGATTACGCCCATGATACCGCCTTTAGGAATTCGACCCTGCAAGGGGCTTATTTGATGATTGCGGCCCGGGCAATGGGGCTCGATGTCGGCGCCATGTCAGGCTTTTCCAACGCGGTCGTCGACGATGAATTCTTTTTTGAATCCGGGTGGAAATCGAATTTCCTTTGCAATTTGGGATACGCAGATGAAAAAGCGCTATTCCAAAAACTGCCACGTTTTGAATTCAACGACGCATGCGAGGTGATCTGAACCATGGCGATCAAAATGAAGAAGGTCGTGACCTACCGCACCACGGCGAAGGCCACTAGCCACTCCCGTACCGAGATCCCGATCCGGGACTTGATCACAGTGATCGACGAGCCGAAGGAGCGCGGAGGCACCAACGAAGGCATCACCCCTACAGAAACCGTGTTGGCGGCACTGATTGCCTGCACGAATGTCATCGGCCACAAAAACGCTCGACGTCTCGGAGTCGACTTGGGCGATATCACCATCGATGCGAGTTGCGAATTCGACCGTCGGGGGGTGTTGATGGAAGAAGAAATCGATCTTCCCTTTCCTGAAATCACACTGACGGTGAATTGCACCGGCTCAGCATCGGAGGCGGAGTTGAAAAAGGTCGGGGAAGAAACCGCCAAATATTGCGCGATCGCCAAACTATTCGAAGCAGCAGGAACGAATCTCGATGTGCAATGGCGAAAAACCTAAGCGACTTCGATACAATCAACCCGAGGAGATGACCATGAAAAACCACGCAATCCGAATGCTGCTTGGAGCGATTTTGGTCGCCATGACGAGCGCATCGAGTTTCGCTACGGAAACCATCAAGGCCGTGGTGATCGACGGCTATCCCGCGCGAGCTCTGTGGGTAAAGGAATTCACGAATTTCTTCATCCCTGAGATCGATAAACGACTGGCGATGTCCGGTAACTATAAAATGGACTGGCAAGAAAGCTATGGAGGGACGATCGTAAAGCCCAAAGGAGTGCTCGAAGGCATCAAATTAGGCCTTGGAGATATCGGGATCGTGACCACGATTTTCCATAGTTCCAAACTGCCCAGCCAAGCGATCGCGGCGGCGACTCCTTTCGTCGCCGACGATGCGCGTGCCGTCGCGAAAGCCGTTGACGAGATCGCAAAGGAATTCCCGACCATGCAGGCCGAATTCGAAAAACAGAATCAGGTCTATCTCGCAACGGGCGTTGTTCTGGATACTTATCAATTGTTTTCGCGTAACCCGGTGAATGCGCTTGTGGATATCGAGGGAAGCAAGGTGGCGGGGGCGGGCATGAATCTGCGCTATCTCGAGGGAATCAAAGGTGCTGCCGGTGTCCGTGGCGGTCTGACCGATTTTTATAATATGGTGCAAACCGGTCTTGTGGATCATGCGATGCTTTGGCCCGAAGCCGCCAAAACTTTCAAGATCGCCGAAGTGGCGCCCTATATGCTGCGCGCCAATATAGGAGCGGTGAACTCCAAGACAATCACCGTGAACAAAGGGTATTGGGAGAGGCTACCCGACGAGGTGAAAAAGGCGCTGCAAGAAGTTGCCTTGGCCTATCGAGATCACGTCGCGGGCATCGCCATGGATCGTGCGAAAGCCAGCCGTGATGCCTACATCGCCGCCGGCGGCACCATCGTTGACATGGACCCTGCGGAGCGCACGGCTTGGGCCAACGCCATGCCGAATATCGCCGCCGAATGGGCCAAAAAACTTGACGATGCCGGTCAGCCGGGGACCCCGATGCTTAATGCCTATATGGCGAAGCTACGCAATGCGGGTTTCGAGCCCGTTAGGGACTGGGCAGCTGAGAATGCGGCGAATTGAACCCTTCCCATGATCGACAAATTCATAAAAGGCATCGGCGGCATTGCCCAAGCGGCCAATGCCGCCGGTACTTTTGTCGTGATCATACTAATCGCGATCGTCGGTTACGACATCATCGCGCGAGGGTTTTTCAACAAGCCATTTCTCGGGGCGGTGGAGGTTGTACAGTTCGCCATGGTTCTGATCGTATTTTTGCAACTACCAGATGTAATCCGAGTAGGTCGACTGACTCGATCCGAGGGATTTTTGGGGCTGATTCATCGAAACAAACCCCAATGGGGTAGGAATTTGAGCCGATGCATCGATCTTGTCGGCGGACTTTTTATGGTGCTGGTGGCCATCGCTATTTGGCCGGAGTTCTTGGATATGTGGGAAAGCCAAGATTTCTTCGGCGTACCCGGGGTCTTCACCGCACCTTGGTGGCCCGTCAAATTGGTGATTTTTCTAAGCACCGGCCTTTGTGCCACGCTCTTCGCCCTGCATATCTTCAAACCCCGAGGTCAAAATGCCGCCTCGTAACCATAAGATAGCTCATGACCCCCGTTGAAATCGGCATATCCTCGATCATTGCGATCATCTTTTTGATCTATCTAGGCGTTCATATCCCTATCGCTCTTGGGCTGATCAGCTTCGTTGCCATCTGGATTATGCGCGACAGCGCGGATCTATCGTTTGCCCTTCTCAAAATAGCCATCGGTGACAGCGCGATGGAATACACCTTCGCCACCATTCCACTCTTCACACTCATGGGGCTTATCGTCTCGAAAGCCGGGCTAGGCGCTGATATCTATGCAGTGATGAATCAATGCTACCGGCGTGTTTCCGGTGGAATCGGTATGGCCACCGTGGGGGCGAACGCCGTTTTTTCCGCCGTGACCGGATCATCGATCGCTTCGGCTTCGGTTTTCTCGAAGATGTCGGTGCCCGAGATGCTGCGCCACGATTACAACCCGCGCTTTGCCGTCGGGGTCGTAGCCGGATCCTCCGTGCTCGGCATGATCATCCCGCCTTCGGCGATGCTGATCATCTACTCGTTCGTCGCTGAACAATCGGTAGGAGAGATGTTCCTCGCCGGGATCGTACCGGGATTATTGCTGGCACTCGCTTATATCGTCGCCATTTGGTTGATGGGGCGTTTCACACCGGGATTCATCGGCGGAACGAATATCGAAAGCCGTGATTTGATGTCTTGGTCCGAAATCGCAAAGAAAACACTCCCCATCGTCGCTCTGATCCTCGTTGTGCTCGGCTGTATCTACACCGGGTGGACCACCCCGGTCGAAGCCGGCGCTGCCGGATCTCTTCTAGGTATCGTCATCGCGGCACTGCGCGGTCGTATCAATTTGCGAAGCCTGTGGGAGATCGTCATCGAGACCGGTCATATCACGGCCGCAATCCTATTTCTGATCACCGCCGCCTCGATGTATGCGCGCATGTTGGGTATCGCCGGACTTCCGAACGAGTTGCAAAATATTCTCGTCTCATATCAATTCGACTTCTTCCGGATCATGCTCATCTTCGTCGTCTTGATGCTGTTCCTTGGAACAATCCTCGATACGGCCTCGATTATTCTGATCGTCGTGCCGCTATTCCTGCCCTTGATCGATAGCATGGGTTTGAGTCTTGTGTGGTTCGGCATCGTAGCCGTTGTCGCGGCGGAAATCGGGCTGCTTACACCACCTTTGGGTCTTAGTTGCTTCGTCATCAAGGCGACCCTCGATGACGATCGGATCAAACTCAAAGATGTATTCTTGGGTGCATTGCCCTTCGCTTTCGTGATGCTCCTCGTTCTGATTCTCCTGATTCGCTTTCCATCACTCAGTCTGGCCATTTTGAATTGAGGGAAGGGTTCATCATGCGCAATATCGACGAAGACAATATCACCGATACTTTCATGGGCTACATGGGATCCGATATGGATCCCCGTCTAAGGGTAGTCTTGGGGTGCTTGGTCAAGCACTTACATCGCTTTGCGACGGAAGTGAACTTGACTCATGAAGAGTGGAATAAGGGCATCGAGTTTTTGGAAAAAGCGGGCCGGATTTCGAATGCGCAGCGGCATGAATTCGTACTTTTATCCGATGTTCTGGGTCTGTCGTCTTTGGTCGATATGCTGCATTCAAGCCCGCAAGGCACGTCTTCATCGGTGCTCGGCCCCTTCCATATCCCCGATTCGCCGCCGCTACCCCTAGGCGGCGATCTGCGCAAAGATTTTCCGGATCCGATCTTGCTGGTCAAGGGGACGATCAAAGACCCGCAAGGCAACCCGATCCCCGATGCCACTTTGGATATTTGGCAAACCGCACCCAACGGACTTTATTCCAGCCAAGATCCGGATCAGGAAACCTATTCCTTCCACGGGATCCAAAGCGTCGGCGACGATGGTCGCTATGCCTTCACCACCTTGCGCCCGGTCGAATATACGGTGCCTACCGATGGGCCGGTCGGCGATATCCTGCGCGCCTGCGGGCGCCATCCATGGAGACCGGCGCATTTGCACTTCATCGTCAAGGCCGATGGCTATAAAACGCTGGTGACGGAGATATTCTCGGCCGACGATCCCTATCTCGATCAGGATACGGTCTTCGGCGTCCGCGAAGACCTTATCATGCGATATCAAAAGATGCAGGCAAGCAGCTTTCCCGATGAGGGCTACGATCTATCCGGCAAGGTCGACGAGCCATATTGGAAGGTCGTATTCGATCTGACCTTGGTCCCGATCGATTGATTTGACAGCGATGGGCTTTTTTTCGAAAAGGACCCTCGAAAACGATATATCGCTCCCTCCCCATCCGCAACGATCGTGTGGGGGTCGATGAATTGGGCCATCGAGCGCACGAGAGCCCGATGAATCCAAGTACGCTTGCTGCGTCCGAAAACGAGAATCTTTCGAGCCATGCCGATGAACAAGGAAATCCCTCTTGCAATCGACCGAGCGGCTTTGTCGGGCAGCCTCGAGGGTCGGGTGGTGCTCATCACCGGCGCCGGTGGGGGGCTCGGAGGAGCGGTGGCGCGCTCGGCGGCGAAAGCCGGTGCTCGAACGGTGCTGCTTGGTCGTTCGGTGCGCCCTTTGGAAGAACTGCACGATCGGATCGTCGATGAGGGATCGCCGCCCCCGGCGATCTATCCGATGGATCTGGCCGGTGCCACCCCCGGGGATTATTCAGGCTTGGTCGATCGGATCGATGAGGAATACGGTGCGCTTCACGGGATCGTGCACGGGGCCGCGGCGTTTTTCGGCTTGGCTCCGATCGATCATGTAGAGCCCTTGCATTGGCTGCACACGCTGCAGATCAATCTCAATGCGCCTTTTTTCCTGACCACCGCTTGCCTGCCTTTGCTAAGACGTCACCCGGATGCGAGAGTGATTTTCATCAGCGATCGATTCGACGATCCCTCGGATGGCGATCCCCCGGCGGAAGATAAAAACACCGGCGACAAGTGCGCTTATTGGGGAGCCTACGCCGCTTCCAAAGCCGGGCTCGAAGGACTGGCAAGAGTCCTCGCCGATGAGATGGATGCGATCGGGAATCCGAAGATTTTTCGCATCTATCCGGGCTCGATGCGCACCTCGCTGCGAAGAAGGGCTTTTCCTGCGGAGAACCCCGCCGAGATCCCGATGCCCGAAGAGGCCGCCGATCGAGTGGTGTTCGCGCTCGGCCCCGGATGTCCCTTGGCAAACGGCCAGATCGGAATCGTCGAATGATCGAGGACGACACTCAGGCGGTACGCCCCCCTTCGATTCGGCCCTTGCCGATGAGCGAAGGGCACCACCTTTCTCGCAGCGCTCCCGCCTACCTTGAATGCCCCGCAGATGAGAGGGCCGCCGAGGAGAGCGCCGATGAGAAGTGGCGACTGAAAATCGCGCTCGCCTTGCAAAGAAGCCTGGATGTCGAGGATATTCTCGAAGCGTTCTCGAATCTATTGAACGAACGAGCGCCCCACCTCGGCCTGCGCTTTCGGGGACTTCAGTCGGCAAATCGAATCGATGATCATGCTATCGGTCGCTCGGGGGCGTATTCATGCCGCTTTCGCCTTCGTTTATATCCATCTGCGCATTCATCCAAGCATCTATCTGAACATCCGTCCGATACGGCAAAGGACTCGGTCGTATATATAGAGAATGAGAGAAAAGATCTAGGCGATATCCTTTTTTTTCGCGATACCCCCTTCTTGGCCTTCGAAAAAAAAGAGATCGCAAGCGCCCTGCCGCTGCTCGAATTCCCTCTTCGCAATGCGCTGATCCACAAAGAGGCGATTCGAGGGATGTTGGAAGATCCACTGACCGGATCCTATAACCGAGCGATGATGGACGATATCTTGAAACATGAGGTTGAAAATGCCGCCAGGCATCAAACACCGCTTTCGCTGATGATGATCGATATCGATCATTTCAAGCGCATCAACGATCGCTTCGGCCACCTTGCGGGGGATGGAATTCTCATCGACTTCGCACATCGGATACGAGGGGCTATCCGAAAAAAAGATCGTCTCTTTCGCTATGGCGGGGATGAATTCGCGCTCTTGGCAAGCCATACCGACGACCAAGGCATTCGTCGGATCGAAAAGCGCCTGCGCGGGGTCATCGACGCTCCCCCTTTCGATATCGCCGCTTTCGATGGCTTTAGAAATACGATATCGATCCGAGCCTGCTTCGGAGTCGCAAAATACCGATCGGGCGATGGTCCCCTCGACTTGATTGCCCGCGCCGACAAAGACCTCTACCGGGAAAAACGAAAGGTAAAAAACTCCCGCTTTTAAACCCTTGCTATTTACGAATCTGAACTTTCTTGGAAAATAGCCGCACCTTGGCTCCGGAGAGAATCTCCGCCAAGCGGTGGCGAATGATCCATAGGCAGATCAGGGAAGGGATCACCATCAACGTAGTGATCATGAAGAAGATCCCCCAATCCCCGTTCAACCAATCGACAAAGGCCCCGGAAGCGCCGGCGAAGGTGGTCCGTCCGGCGTTGCCGATCGATGCCAGCAAAGCATATTGGGTGGCGGTGTAGTTTCGATCCACCAACATCGATATGAAGGCGACGAAAGTGACGGTCGCAAACGCCGCAGTCAAGCCATCGGCGACGACCGCAAAGGCCAAAAGCGATTCCGATTTTCCGACCCAAGCCATCTGGGCAAATAGCAGATTGGTCAGGGCCATCAAAATGCCGGCCAAGAACATGGCCCGCACCAATCCGATGCGAATGGCCAAAAGACTGCCGATCAATGTGCCCAATACCGTGATCACCCAGCCGATCGTTTTGGAATAAAAAGCGATCTCGCTTTTTGTGAACCCGATTTCCGAGTAGAAAACCAGCGACATGCGCCCCAAAAAAGCCTCGCCGATTTTGAAAAGAAAAATGAACCCCAGCAACGATAGAGCGATGGTGAAACCGTTGCGCCGAAAAAAGTCGACCATCGGAGAAGCAAAGGTACTCGTCAACCACGAAAGGACCCGGTGAGCGAAGGCACCGAGGCCCGATCGATCGGCGGATGCTTTTTCGATCGATGAACCCTCGTCATGATCTGCAGGCTCACGCTGCGATTCGTGCACGAAAAGCAATCCGATATTGCAAAGGACGATCACCGCTGCAAGAAGGATGAAGGTCATCGGCCAATATTCCTCGACCCCCAACCCTTGAAGAATATCGGCGGCTTTGAGCGCCACCGCCCCTCCGAGTTGGTATCCCGTCCACCAGCCGAGAGTGGCCATCGCCGCCCCGGCCGTCATCGCTTCGCTCTCGTTGCGGTCGAATTGCTCGATACGCAGCGCATCGATCACGATATCCATCGTTGCAGAAGCGGTGGCGATGAGCAATCCGATCGCGATCACCACCGTCAAATTGTCTGCCGGATTCATCCCGCTCCAAGTCAAGAGCGCCAACAAAATGATCATCTGCAGCGGGATGATCCAAGCGCGACGGTGCCCTAGGATCCTCGCCAACATCGGGATCCGGATGCGATCGATCAGCGGCGCCCAGCAAAAATTGACGGCATAAACGGTGAAAATAAGACCGGACCAACCGATGGTGGTACGACTCAAACCCTCTTCTTGCAACCACAGGGTCAGCGAACTGCCGATCAATACCCACGGAAAGCCGCTGATGATCCCGAGCAGGAAAATGCGAGCCATCCGCGCTTGCAAATAGAGTGAAAACGATCGGTTCAAGTGCACACCAGCCTCTTGTGATAGGAAAATCTCGACGATATCGAGGCCGGTCTCTCCTGCCGGCAAGGCGATCTATGAAGCGACGGATTCTTCCTCGATGATTTTCAGCAGAGCCGCTTCGTCAAGAACCGGAACGCCCAAGTTCCCGGCCTTGGCGAGTTTCGATCCCGGATTGCGGCCTGCGAACAAAGCATCGGTGCTCGAAGAAACGCTGCCGGTGACTTTGGCTCCCAACCCCTGCAACCGGCGTTTGGCATCGGCCCTCGTCAATGTCTCCAAAGAGCCGGTGAGCACGTAGATCTTACCGACCAAAGGCGCCGACGGGGTTTTATCGGGGGAGTCCTCTTCGCCGGGTCGGGCATTGGATGACTCGGCGGGGCGGGGCAAGATTTCCGGCCAAGTCAGATAACGCTCGAGATCGTCGATGATCTTGATAGTGTTCTCATCGGCGAAGAAGGTGCGAATGCTCGCAGCGACGATCGAACCGACATCCGGCACCTCGAGCAAGGCATCCTCATCGGCGGAGCGCAAGGCGGCGAGGGTACCGAAGTGGGTCACGAGGGCCATGGCGGTGGCTTCGCCGACATGCGGGATCCCCAAGGCGATCAGCAACCGCTCCAAGGTGGTATTGCGGGCGCGCTCGATGGCCTCGATCAAATTGCTCGCAGCCTTCGAACCCTCTTGGGATCTGGCTTTTTTCCGATCCTCGGGGGATTTCAGATAGAAGCCCTCCAAAGTCTTGGCTTCGAGACGGAATATATCCGTGAAATCGTTCACGATCTCGTTCTCGACCAGATAGTCGACGAGCCTTCCCCCCATCCCCTCGATATCGAGCGCCCCCCGGCTCGCAAAATGGCGGATCGCCTGTTTGCGCTGGGCGGGACAAATCAATGCCCCGGTACACCGCAGCACCGCCTCCCCTTCGGCGCGCTTCGCCGGTGAATCGCAAACCGGGCAGCGCTGCGGCAAGGCGAAAGGAAGCGTCCCTTCGGGGCGACGTTCGGGCACGATACGAATCACCTCGGGGATGACATCCCCGGCCCGGCGCACCCAAACCGTATCCCCGATGCGAATATCCTTGCGATCGATCTCGTCTTGATTGTGCAAGGTGGCGTTGGTGACCTTGACCCCGCCGACGTGGACCGGATCGAGGCGGGCCACGGGGGTCAACGCGCCGGTACGACCGACTTGCACCTCGATGCCGACGACCTCGGTCAAGGCTTCTTGGGCCGGAAACTTCCAGGCGATCGCCCATCTCGGGGCTCTCGCCACTTGCCCAACGATCTCGCGTGCGGGCAAGGAGTCGAGTTTGAGCACCACCCCGTCGATGTCGTAGCCGATCGCATCTCTTTTGGCCGCGATATCCGCGTGGTAGGCGATGCAATCCTCGATGGTCGAAAGGGTTTGGATATGGCTGTCGATCGGAAGCCCCCAATCGGCGAGACGATCGAGCAACTCGCGATGGCGCAAGGGCAGATCTGCATCCGGGCTCGCCGCGCCGATCCCGTAGCAATGGATATGCAAAGGACGGGTGGCGGTGATCGCGGGATCGAGTTGTCGCAGCGAGCCGGCAGCGGCATTGCGGGGATTGGCGAAGGTGCGTTCGCCTCGATCGTGCAGCTGCGCATTCATCCTTTCGAATCCGGCTCGATCCATGAATATCTCGCCGCGCACTTCGAAGGTCTCGGGCCAACCCTCGCCCCGGAGCATCAAGGGAAGGCTGCGGATGGTACGCACATTCAAGGTGACATCCTCCCCGCGCTGCCCATCGCCCCGAGTGGCGGCGCGCACGAGCCTTCCTCGCTCGTAGAGCAGGTTGACGGCAAGGCCGTCTATCTTGACCTCGCCGGTATAGACCATCTGCAAGATTGCCGAAGGATCGGCAAGGGGATCGGACGCGGGATCGGCGGGAGAGGATTGATCGGTAGCAAGATTCGCCTCGACCGCGAAGAGATCGAGGGTGGCACCCTCGATCTCGCTTTTCGAGTCGTCTTTCGAATCGTCTTTCGAAGCATCGCCCGACAACCCCAATCGTTCCCGCAAACGCCGGTCGAATGCCCGGATATCGGACTCGTCGAAGGCATTTCCCAGCGATAGCATCGGCTGCAAATGCACGGCCTCGGCGAAGCGTTTTTGCGGGGCGGCCCCCACCCGCTGCGTCGGGGATTCGGGGATAACGAGGACGGGATAGAAAGCCTCGATCCCTTCGAGCTCGCGCATCAAGGCGTCGTATTCGCTATCCGATATCTCGGGATCGTCGAGCACGAAATAGCGGTGATCGTGATGGGCGATCGTCTTTCGAAGCCAGGCGATCCGCTCTTTTGCTTGCGATGAATCGGGCGGCAAGTCCGGCGGCGGCAAGGGCGAGGGATCCAACGATGAATCCTTGGCGGGATCCGCCGAGTTCTCGGCCTTCGAATCGACTCGATCCTCCGGGGAATCGACCACCTTGGAATTCTCTTGCGATCAGCGAGCGAAAAGGAGCGAAAAACGAACGAGCATCGGATCCGTCGAATGCGGGAGTGTCGACAAACCCATTGCCGGCGCCGGCCTTTTTCAACCTCGATTCCGGGCGAGATTCAAGGCGTGTTCGCGCAACGCCTCTCGCGCCCGAGGGGTCAGGTAGTTGCGTTGGGCATCACCCAAAATCGCATCCAGCCTACGAGCGAGGCGCACGCCCACACCGAGCATCGCATCCAACGTCCGCATCGTATGCGCCGGATCCGAGGCATTCATGAAGATGACCAATCCCGGGATCCGCTCCTCGTGCAGGGTTTTCGGATCCAAGACGCCGGGTTCGGTGGCATTGGCGATGGAAAACACGATCGGCGGCAAGCGCGAGGTGGATTTGGGGGAAGACGGTTCCTCCGATGCATCCGGAAAAAATCGGTAGTGATAGATGCGCATCGGCCCCGCTTTCAGCCCTTCGGCCTCCAAAGCGTCGATGATCGCCGAGCCGCTCATCGATTCGCGGCGGGCGATCAAGGTCAAGGCGATGATCGGCAAGGATGGATCGGGCAGGAGCGGGTCGGTTTGCTCGAGGGCGGAAGATTCATCGATCTCGTCGCCCCCACCCTCACTCTCGTCCACGGCCCGCAGCCCCGCCAGCGCACTGACATCGACGGCGCCCTTGGATAGGCGACCACGCCTACCCGAACGCGCCGCCTTGCGGCGATGCGCAAGATGACCGGACACGTAGATACCGATGACCAAAATGACCCCGGCGATCAACAGGATGAGACGCAGGCTGTCCAATCCTCGCTTCCTGGTAAAGGTTCAATTCCCGGATCGGGATGCAAGCGGTGCAAGGTTCATCGCTCTCGGACCGAAAGTCGATGGGTGCACCCGGTTAGTCTGCCCTATTCTACCGAGTAAGGAAGAGATTGCCTGCCCGCTCATGCCGCTCCCGCCATCTCGACCGCAGCGTCGATATCCACCGCGACCGGGCGCGACACTCCGGGCTCGTGCATGGTCACTCCGACCAACTGCTCGGCGGTCTCCATCGTGATCTTGTTGTGGGTGATGATGATCAGCTGCACCCGCGCCGACATCTCCCGCACCATCTCGCAAAAACGCCCGACATTGGGATCGTCAAGCGGGGCATCGACCTCGTCGAGCATGCAAAAAGGTGCCGGGTTGAGCTCGAAGATCGAGAATACGAGGGCGATCGCAGTCAGCGCCTTTTCCCCGCCGGAAAGGAGCTGAATGGATGTATTGCGCTTGCCCGGCGGATGAGCCATCACCGTCACCCCGGCCTCGAGAAGATTCTCGCTCGTCAGCCGCAACCCGGCGCTGCCGCCGCCGAAAAGGCGCGGGAACATCGCCGCAATCCCCTTGTCGACCCGCTCGAAGGTATCGCGGAATCGGGTGCGGGTCTCGGCATCCATCTTTCGAATGGCCGACTCCAGGGTCTTGAGGGCCGATTCGAGATCGCCGTGCTGGGCATCCAAGTAGCGTTTTCGTTCGGCATGCCGTTCGCGCTCTTCGATCGCCGCCAGATTGATCGCCCCCAAGCGCTGGATACGCCTTTCCACCGACTTGATTTTTTCCGCCCAAGCATCCGCCGTCGCCTCCGACCCCATCCGCTCCAACAGCGTCTCGATCGCTTCGTCGGCATCCGCCAGACGTTTTTCGATCGATGCCCGCAACACCAAGGATTCCTGGCTCTCGATTCGAAAACGCTCCAAGACCTGCCGCTCGTTCTCGACCTGCGCGATCTTTCGCTGCCGCTCCTCGTCCGCCCGACGCACCGCTTCTTCGAGCCTTTCCACTTCGCTGCGCTTATTACGCATCGACGCTTCCAACTCGCTGCGCCGAGCGAGCTCTCGCTCGAGATTTTGCAAGGCCTCGTCGAGCGGAGGGCCGAGAGCCTCGATGGATACCCCGATCGAACGCCGGCGCTCCTCGATCTCGTCCAACTGCGAAATATCGCGGACTTGGGCATCTTGCGCCGCGACCTGGCGCGAGCGCATCCCCTCGATCCGTAGCCCCAAGGTATAGGCCTCGTCGCGCAGGCCCTGCCAACGTTCACGCAGGGCCTCGAGATCGGCGCTGCGCACCCGCCATCGCTCCTCGCACTGCAAGCGCTCGGCCAAGAGCCGCGACTGCTCCTTTGCCGAATGTTCGTACTGCTCGCGGGATTTCGAAAGACGCTCGTGCGAGAGATCGATGCGCGCGGCGAGATTGTCGATCTCGCCATCGAGACGCAGACGATGCGCCTTGGCCTGTTCGGCCTCGGCGATGCGCGTGGCGAGATCCGAGCGCAAAGCGGCATAACGACGATGCTCTTCGTTGAGCGCCCGCTGGCCGGTAGAGTACTCCTCCTCGGCGGCCCGCAATTCCTCTTCGTTATCGCGAGCCCGCCGCTTCGAATCGCTCTCGCCCGCCTCGGCTTGCGCGATCTCCTCTTCCAAAGCGAGCAGCGCCTTCTCCCGCTCCAAAACCCCGTAGCCCTCGACCTCCCCGCCCCGACTCACATGCAACCACGCCGGGCCGATCCACGTTCCCTCGGGGGTGATGACGCTCTGACCCGAACCCAGATGCGGTCTCGCCTTGATCGCCTCGTCGATCCCGTCGACGCAGTGGACCCCGAAAAAGAGATCGGAGATCGGCCAATCGCTATCGACCTTCGATCTCAGCTCCGGTCGATCCAAAGGCTGCGGATTTTTCGAATCCTGCGGATCGTCCTTGCGCGCAGCGTCGATCGCGGTAAAGGTGCCTTGCTCCAACTTCGAGACTTGGGCCGCCAAGTCCTCCACCCCTTGCGTCAATACCGCTTGCAGGCGAGCGCCGAGCACCGTTTCCACCGCATGCTCCCAGCCCGCATCCACTTTGATCGCCTGCGCCAAACGCGCCGCTTGGGCAAAGCCCGCATCCTCGAGCCAGCCGGTGGCCGCCCCCGTTCCGATCCCGAGCGCTTGCTGCTGCAAGGCAGCGAGGGAGGCGGCACGCGCCCTAAGCGCTGCGAGGGTCGCCCGAGTATCGTGCAACGCCTTGGCGAGCGATTCGGCATCCTCGCGCAAACGACGCACCTTCTTTCCGAGCGCCGATTGATGCTCCTCTCCTTCGGCCAGCGCCCGCTCCATCTCGCCGATCCGTTCGCGCAGTGGTTCCACTTCCCGCGCCGGGGTGTCGACATCGATTCCCTCGCGCTCGGCTTCCAGCGTCCCTTGCCGCGAGCGCATCTCCTCGATCCCCGATTCGAGATGAGCGATCCCCGCCTGCTCCGCATGCGCACTGCGAGCGGGCTCGCGCTCGCGCTCGGTGAGACGATCGAGCTCCGATTGCAAGGATTGGGCTTCCTGTTCGAGCGCCTCCAACTTCGTGCGCTCCGCCGCCGCCAAGGCATGCAACTCCTCGAGCGCGGGTTCATCGACAGCAAGCTGGGCAATCAAGGACTCGCGCTCGGCCCGCTCGTTCCCGATACGCTCCGTGATCGCTCGATAACGCTCATCCTCTTGGGCCAAGGTCTCGGTCAAATCCTCCTTGCGGCGGCGCATGGAGGCGATGGACTCCTCGCTGCGGGCCACGCTCCCCTGGGCGTCGATCAGTTCGCGATAGCAACGATTGCCCGCTTCCGTCGCCTCCTCGCCGGCGGCGCGCGAGCGTTCCAGTTCGCTCTCCGACTTGCGCTGCTCGGCGAGCGACGCATCCACGCGGGATTGCTGCTGCTCGACGCGCCGGGATTGGAGAGCGGCCTCTCGATCCAATCCCTGCCATTGCAAAGCCAAGTGTTCGCTTTCGAGCCTGCGCTGCTCGGCTTTCAACTCGCGGAACTTCGCCGCTTGCGTCGCTTGCCGCGCTAGATGGGCCAGCTGCCGATCGATCTCCTCGCGCAAATCGTTGAGACGCTCGAGATTCTCGACGGTATGCTGCATTCGATTTTCCGTCTCGCGCCGCCGCTCTTTGTACTTCGATATCCCGGCCGCATCCTCGAGAAAATCGCGCATCTCGTCCGGCTTGGCCTCGATCAACCGCGAGATCATCCCTTGCTCGATGATCGCGTAGCTGCGCGGCCCCAAGCCGGTGCCATGGAAGATATCCATCACATCCCGTCGGCGGCAACGGGTACCGTTGAGCCAATAAGTGGACTGGCCGTCGCGGCTGACCTGACGGCGCACCGCGATCTCGTTGTAGTCGGCGAAACGGCTACCGGCGCGACCCTCGCTGTTATCGAAAACGAGCTCGACACTGGCGGCGCTGACCGGCTTTCGGGTATTGGAGCCGTTGAAAACGACATCGGACATGGTGGCGCCACGAAGGTGACGAGCGGAGATCTCGCCCATCACCCAACGCACCGCATCGATGATATTGGATTTGCCTCCCCCGTTGGGGCCGACAACCCCGGCAACGGCACCGGGAAACTCGATGGTCGTGGGATCCACGAAGGATTTGAATCCCGCAAGCCGAATCTTACGCAGCCGCATAGCGATATCCGAAAACCTTGTAAAAAAGACGCCCGTTCAAGGCACCGATGGGAGGGTTCGACACGACAAAGGAACGATGAGTGACGACGGATGAGCGACGATATTCGGTCTGTCGCTCGAATTGCCATCTGAATTGTCATCTCGTTACAACAGCTATTCGACTCGCGACCGTGATCACCACACCATCGACCGTCGGATCAAACCGACAATGGTACATCAAGGCATCGACTTTTCCCTCGCAATGACTCGCCTCATCCACCCGAAATCCGACTCCGGCCCCGGATCTCGCTATCTCGCCGCAGCTATTCAAGTGCCCGAAGAGGATGACAATCGCTCGCCGCTCATTGTCTTCGCCTGTCTTCGTCGGCTTCGGGGCCGTGCCCTTTGCTTTTTCAAGTCACCGAATATCCGAAAAAAGAGAAAAAACTTCGCCTTGACGAGAACTAAACGGGATAGGCGAAGTCCAAGAAATAGTAGTATTCTCCAAGTGCGCCCCTCTTACCGAAGAGGGTGCGCTTGATTTCGATAACCGCCGGCGAGATTCACAAGGAGAGTCAGCGATGGACAACGAGAAAAACGGAGTGAACATGGATACCGATCAAGCCCGCCAATTCTTCACGGTCGCCGTCGAGCAGGCCGTTACCAAGGCTTTGGAACAGGTCGTCATTCCCAAGTTCGACGAGCAGAATCTTAAGATGCAGGAGCAAGACCGTAAGATGGAGGAGCAAGGCATCAGATTGGAGGAACAGGGTATCAGCATGAAGGAGCAAAGCCGTAGGATGGAGGAGCAAGGCACTCGGCTGGAGGAGCAGAACAGTAAGATGGAGGAGCTCCGCACCGATATGCGAATCGCCATCAGCGAGAGCAACACCGCTCGACTGAAAGGAACCATCGCCATATCCGGCCTTATCACCGGCTTTGGAAGCGCGATCGCAATCGGAGTCTCCGCCATCATCGTCTCGATCCTCAAATAACCGATCCTTCCATGAGAGGAACGACCGGGGAGAGTCAGCGATGAGCGATAAAAAGAATACGATGAACATGGAGACGGAGCAGGCTCGTCAATTCATCGTGGACATCGTCGAACAGGCCGTCACCAAAGCCTTCGAGCAACTCGTCAATCCCAGATTCGACGAGTTGATCCTTAGGATGGATGAACTGAACCTCAAGATGGATCAGCTCCGCATCGATATGCGAATCGCCATCAGCGAGAGCGACCCCGATTCACTCAAGGGAACCATCACGATACCAAACCCTATCATAAGCTCTAAAAGCGCGATCGGGGTCGGGTCTCTTCCACCATGATCGAGAACCCTTCGAATAGCTAAGGCTCATCGACGAGTCGATCACCCTTCGAGCATGGTCTCGACCTCCTTCAAGGGGATGCCCAGCAGCCGTGCCGCCCGCAGCGGAATGATCAGGCGCTCTCCCAGCGCCTGCCAAACCAATCTCTCAAAACACCGAGGTTGCTCGAAAGCCGCAAAACCCTCCAAGTGCTCCATCGGCTCGGGCTCTTCCTTCATCCAGCTGCGGGCAAAGGTCTTGAAAGCCTTGGCCACAACCCCCTGCGGCAAGATACCGACCTGCCCCAATCGCATCAACATGGCCGCTGCCGGTACCCCGTAGCCTTTTTTCAGGCGGAATATCTCGCTCGATGTCATCGCGCTTCGACCTTTGCCGACACTTCCCATCAGGTGCTCCGGCTGAATCAAAAAAGCACCGGCAAAGCGGTTCATCGAAGACTCGTGCTGCCGACCTGCAATAGCGGTATCGACAAGCACTCGATGCGCGATCTCGTGCGCCAAACCAAAACGCCGCCGCTCGATATCCCCACTTCGAGACACCACGATGACCTCGACCGGCTCTCGCCCTTCGCACTCGACCCGACAGGTCAGGCACTCGACAGGCTTGGGCAGATCGCCTTGAATGACCACCAAACCCCTTTCTTCCAATAATGCAGTCATGCTGAGAATCGGATCGATTCCCAACCCCCATTGATCGGTAGTCTCGAGGCAACCCTTTCGATCTCTCGCTCATCGACCGGCATATTCACGCGCAATCCGACAAAGGGACACCTAATCGGCCGAAGATCGAGAATGCTCTCGATCTCCGAGTACTTTTCCACCCGCTCGATAACCAGCACCTCGGCGCGAGCACGCTCCTTGACCGATACGCCGGATTCTTGGCGCCACTTGATATCCCTGACTGCGAGAACCCTTCGACCCAGCAAAAATCCCATCGATACATCCAGTGCATCGCAAAGCCTCGATAAAACCGAGGTGGAGGGCAGCCCTCGCCCGCGCTCGTAATCCTCGATGATCTTCGAAGTGCTCCCGACCCCGATGCCTCCGGCCAAAGCCGACACCGAAAGCCCGGCTCGCTTTCGAGCGAGTTTCAGTCGGTCTGCGAACATGGTCTTTTCCCTTGCCGAAAACGGATGGATATGCCACATAGCCTAACGGGATATGGCCTACGAAGGAAGAAGAGAAATCGGATGAAAACGGATTGAGAAGCCCCCATCGCTCTACCTTCGAGGAGAGAGACCTTCGCTATCCGACCCCCCGACGAGGGCTACCACTTACCACCAAACGAGGGATAATGGAAGGACCGGCAAGCAATTGACACCGCCGATACCATCTTCCTTCGAGAACATGTACCGTGCCGACAATCTACGACAACGAAAGCGAAATACTGCTCGATAGCCTGAAAGAAACGCTGCAAACGGCCAAGCGCGGTGATTTCTGCGTCGGCTACTTCAACTTGCGCGGCTGGGTAAAAATTTCCCGAACGATCTCGTCCATCTCCCGGGAGTCCGGCAAGCCGGCATGCCGTTTAATCGTCGGAATGCCGGGGAATGACGATATCACCGTGCATTGCCATTACGCCGACGACACCCAAGAAATCACTCAAAAAATCGCCTCCAAACACAAAGAGAAATTCGCCCGAGATCTCGCCAAACAATTGACTTATGGTATTCCCACGGATCGAGATGAGAGGGGGTTGAAAAAACTGGCCATGCAACTCCGTGAGGGGGTGTTGCAGGTAAAATTCTTCGGAGCCTATCCCTTGCATGCCAAGCTCTATCTGGCTCATACCGACAATCGAATGTCCCCGATTGTCGGCTATGTCGGTAGCAGTAATCTGACAATGGCCGGATTGGTGAACCAAGGAGAACTCAATATCGATGTATTGGATATCGATGCCACGAAAAAATTGGCCGACTGGTTTGAAGGCAAATGGACCCATCGTTGGTGTTTGGATATCAGTGACCAGTTAGCTGAAATCATCGAAAAAAGCTGGGCCGGCAACAAAATTCATCCTTATGAGATCTACATTAAAACGGCGTACGAGCTCTCGAAAGATGCCATCGATGGGGCGCAAAATTTCAAAATTCCTCAAATATTTCAAAATAAGATGCTCGAATTTCAAATACAGGCTGTCACCCTCGCAGTCCAGAAATTGTATTCTCGCAGAGGAGTCATCATCAGCGACGTCGTCGGATTGGGAAAAACGATTGTCGCCAGTGCCGTCGCCAAAACATTTCAAGAAGACTACGGCGGGAATATCCTGGTGATTTGCCCCCCGAATTTGAAGGGGATGTGGGAGCATGATTACTTGGAAAAATACGAAATCTCGGGAAAAGCGCTTTCTTTGGGAAAAACGAAAAATCTGGATAAGATGAAGCGATTCCCCACCCTCATCATCGATGAAAGTCATAATCTTAGAAATCGAGAATCTCATCGACATGCACAGGTCAAAAGATATATCGAACAGAACGAATGCCGAGTCATTCTCATAACGGCAACTCCATATAATAAACAATTCACGGATATGAGCAGTCAATTGAGATTGTTCTTGAACTCCGATATGGATTTGGGAATACAGCCGAGTATGTATATTCAAGAATTGAAAAAATCCGGCTCGGATTTCAAAGTCAAACATACCAACACTCTCGTATCCTCTCTGGCCGCATTCGAGCATAGCGATTGCGTAGACGATTGGAGAGAATTGATGCGGGTATTCATGATCCGACGCACCCGAAATCACATCAAGCAGAATTATGCCCAGAAAGATCCTGCAAATAACTTGCATTATCTTACCTTCAAAAACGGACAACGACACTATTTTCCCAAAAGAATCTCTCAATGCCTTCATTTTTCTATCGACAATGACAAAGAGGATCAGTATTCGACTTTGTATTCGGAAAAAACAGTCGATACCATAGCGAATCTCAAACTACCTCGATACGGTCTCGGTGAATATCTTACCCAAAAGGGGCTTCCGGATAGAGCAACGGCACAAGAAAAAAGGATCGCGAAGAATTTTAACCGTGCCGGAAGACATTTGATCGGTTTCACCAAGTCACAGCTATTCAAACGATTGGAGAGCTGCGGACCCTCCTTCGTTCTCTCGATACAAAGACATATCCTACGCAATGCGATCTATCTTGCAGCATGGAGGAAAGGTCAGCGACTTCCCATTGGGAATCTTTTCACCCTCTACGAAAACGAAGAAAACGATGACCTTGAAAAGAATGACGATGATATCGGAAATTTCTTCGATCTGGAGTATTTTCTGAAAAAAGGATCCATCCATTACGAAGAAATGCTGAAAAAAGCGGATAAAAAAATTCAATGGATAAATGTCGAATATTTCAATAAATCCATCGCCGATGACTTGGAAAAAGATTGCAAGAATTTAATAGAGATCATATCCGATATCGGTCTATGGAATGCAAGAAACGATCGGAAATTGATCGAACTTCGAAACCTCTGTATGAACAAACATCGAAACGAAAAATTGCTTGTCTTCACTCAATACAAAGATACGGCGGAGTATCTCCATCGAGAGCTTCTCGGTGACGAGCCGAATCGAATCAAGATGGTCAGCGGCAAGACCGATCATATCTCCGACATCGTGAAAAATTTCAGCCCCGACTCCAATGGATTGGAAAAGGCTGACAATCCTATCCGTATTCTCATTACCACCGACTCTCTCAGCGAGGGGCAAAATCTTCAAGATTGCCGAATCATCGTCAATTTCGATCTCCCTTGGGCGACGATTCGATTGATTCAACGAGCAGGTAGGGTGGATCGAATCGGTCAAAAAGCCACGGAGATCCTCTGCTACAGTTTCTTGCCGGAAGACGGGGTAGAAAAAGTGATCGGTCTACGCGCCCGACTGGATAATCGCTTGAATCAAAGCGCGCAGATTTTGGGTTCCGATGAGAAATTCTTCGATGACAAAGAGATCAATTTGGAAAGAATCTACAATGACCAAGCGGTTTTAGAAGAGACCGACGATGATGTCGACCTCATCACCAGGGCGTATGATATTTGGCAGCAGGCCATCAAAGACAATCCCGACTTGGAAAACCAAATCAAATCGCTGCCCGATGTGGCTTATTCCGCCAAGCGAACAAAGGAGCAAGCGAGCACTCTGGCCTATATCAGAACCGATAACAATCACCATTTTTTGGTCCAAGTGGACGCCGATGGCAATATCATCTCCCAGTCTCAATCCAAGGTGTTGGATTTACTTCAGTGCCTTCCTAGCGAACGAAGGCTGCCCCCTGCTACCAATCATCATGAATCGGTGGCGACGGCGGTAAAACATGTGCAGCAAGCGCAAATGGATTTGAGCGGAAATCTAGGCGGAAGCAACAACATTCGCAATAAAATCTACAACAAACTGAACATCCATAGAGACCGATGGCAAAGCGGCCTTTTCAAAGGAGAACACTCCGATATCGACTTGCGCGATGTCATCGAGGGTGTATATCGATATCCTTTCAAGGAGGCTGCCCGAGACAAGCTGGTTCGCCTCAACCGGCAAGGTGCTTCCGATACGGAGCTCATCGATTCGGTAGTGGGGATGTGGAAAAAAGGCCGTCTCCTTGCAATCCCTGAGGGTGATGGGCCGACACGCCCCCATATCATCTGCTCGATAGGACTTCTTCCATGAACAAAAACGAACTGACCGGTCTTCTTCGTCGCCGGAATTTCAAACGGCTATTCAATGAACTGGGATGGGATAACGATATTCCCGTCTCTCCCATCGCTCCTGTCTCTTTGGAGACCTCCGATCCCTTGCATAAAGGGGGGGGGGGGGGGGATAAATTCAGCCCCAGCATTGATATA